>JAFZYC010000044.1 GCA_017616435.1 Clostridia bacterium | reverse complement strand
TAAAAACTGCCGGATGATCATCCGGCAGTTTTTTCTTTTGTTTATTTCATCTTTTTGAGTCTCGCGATGTTCCTTCTAACGAAGTCCGCTTCCTCGCTCCTGTCGATGCCCCAATCCTCTTTCATGACCACGAGCTCCTCTTCGAGCGCTTTTATCGCGTTCTCGATGTCGCCCGCGATCTCGTATATCTGCGCGAGCGCTTCGTATGTGTCCGCAAAGCGGGGCTTCTCCTGCTTCTCGCGAGCGAGCTTCATGTACCTGATGGCGCCGTCGCGGTCGCCCTCTAGCATGCAGAGCTCGCTGATCTCAAAGAATACCATCCATTCGTCGGGGAAGTCCTTCTCCATTCCCGCAAACACCTCGCGCGCCTCGTCGAAGCGGCCCTTTGCCCAAAGCAGCTTTGCGCGGTAGAGGGGAGTGCGGAACGTGCTGTCCGCCTTTTCAAGGCCCTTAAGCGCGTCTTCCGCCTCTTCAAGACGCATGTCGTCCAGGAGGTTGTCGAGCAGCCACATGTGCGCGCGCCAGTCGTCCGGATTCTTCTTCACGAAATCCTTGTAATAGGCGATGAGCTTGTAATGATTGCGCGCGTTCCAGTCGGGCACGAAGCCTCTGAGGCCCTCGTTCAGCTCCGCGTGAGCGCCGTAGCACTTGGGATCGATCGCGAGCGCCTCCATCGCGGCGTCGGCGGCCATCTCGTTATAGGTGCGGGCAAGGTGGTTATACATGTCCGCCTTGAGTCTTACGCAGTCCGCGGGGCGGTAGTTCGCCTTGACCTTCTCGTCGATCCAGCGCTCGGTGCGCCAGATCTCATCCGCGCTGAGCAGCCTCTCGTCCCAGATCATGTTCTGTATGCGCTCGTACTCCTTCTCCTCGGTCAGGCCGAAGAGCTCGTCGATGCTGACGCCGAAGAATACGGAAAGCTCGGGAAGAAGGCTTATGTCGGGCATGGTAGTACCGCGCTCCCACTTGCTTATCGCCTGGGATGTGACGCCGAGCTCGGCCGCCAACTGTTCCTGGGTAACGCCCTTTGCGAGCCTTAATGAGCGAAGTTTGTTGTTGAGTTCCATAGTTTTTGTCCTCGTTTCATGTGTTTTTGTTCAGCTGACGGGCACATTATAGCGCCATCATCTAACAAAAAACAGCGACCGTTTTGCAAGCAGACTCAACCGTTGGTTGGATCATGGACGTAAAAAAGCGCGAACTAGGGCTTTTTATGATGAAACGAATCGTCTATGCGGATCGTTTTCAGTGCTTTGGCAATCGATATCAACCGATACTGTATCCACGCCTTTATCTTTGAGATGCTTCAAGATATCGAGGCATACTCCATCGAAGGAATTATTGATTTCGTCATTGGAATACCTTAGAACCGTCATACCCATCCGACGCATGCGTTCATCTCTTTTCGCGTCTTGCTCCAAGCCGTATTCGGTATAATGCTGTGAACCGTCTATCTCAATGACGATGCGTGCCTCCGGTATCAGAAAATCGACGATATAGCCTTCAAGCTGTTTTTGCCTGTTTACGGTGACGGACAGCTTTTTCAGGAAATCGAACCAAAGATGCCGCTCTTCCTTTGTCATATTCCGGCGCAAAGCGCGGGCGGTGTATTTAAGATCGTGCGCTTTAATGTTCTTCACTGAATACTCCTTGAGGCGTTTTCTGGATGCCCCCTCATCAGTCAGCTGAGGCTGACAGCTTCTCCGCCAAGGGGAGAAGCCTTTTGGAAAGCCGACGCAACAAGCCTTCTCCCCACCGGTGGAGAAGGTGGCGCTTTAGCGGCGAAGCCGCTAAAGCGACGGATGAGGGGGAAAAGGCCCTCACACCTCTATCGTTCCCGTCATGACCGCGGCGGCATTCCCGCCGACGCGGATGCGGCTGCCCTCGCGCATCGCGCGGATGACGGAGGGACGGCCCATAGCCTCGCCCTGCAGGAACGAAGCGGGAGAGGGAGCGATACAGCCTTCCTCGATCAGATAATGAAACAGAGCGCCGTTCGACGTGCCCGTCGCGCACTCCTCCGGGATGCCGTAGAGCGGCGCGAAATTGCGGCAGTGCGCGGCGAATCCGTCGGAGGACAGAGAGAACATGTGCACGCCCGTCACCCCGCGGCGGCGGCTCAGCTCGGATACCGCGTTCTCGTCCTGTATCGCTGCGGCAAGTTCCGCGGTGTCCTTAACGGGCAGGAGTATGTCCGTCAGCCCGACCGAAACGATCGCGGGGGAGAGGCCGCCTTCAAGCTCCCTTTCGGGCAGACCGAACGCGCGGTAGACCTCCTTCGCTTCCTCGCCGAGAAGCTTTTTTAGCGTCACGGCCTCCGCCATGTCCAGCCATACGCCGTCCTTCGAGACGGTGACGCGGATGTCGCCGGAGGCGGTGTGCACAAGCATATCTCCCGTGCCGCAGAGCCGCTTTTCGCGAAGGAACGTGAATGACGCCACCGTCGCGTGGCCGCAGAGAGACGCCTCGCACACGGGCGTGAAATATCGCACCGCGAACTCTGTCGGGCCGAGCTGCCTGACGAACGCCGTTTCGGAGAACCTCAGCTCCGCGGCCGCCCTTATGCATCTATCGTCCTCGGGGAAGGGATCCCCGCCCAGTATTATCACCCCTGCGGGATTGCCGGAATACGGCGCGTTCGTGAACGCGTCGACCACGGCCGCTGTGTAACGCCGGCTTTTTTCGCTCATTTCGCACCTCTGTAAAAGCCTTTTTTCATACGTCTACGATACCACAGCGAGGTATCGCTGTCAATCCGGTCAGGCGCCGCATAAGCGCGGAAAAACAGGGCTTCAATGTCCCGATTATGCGCTCATCCACGTTGACAACGCCGATAGGATATGTTATATTATTTTGATGAAAAGTTTCTACAACTTTTCATAGTTATTCCAATATGACTTGGCAATAACAAGAGACTTGACTCTTTGTACAGAGCCGAAAGAAGGAGGAATCATGTCAAACGCTTATTTCACCATCACAAGACCCGATAACGACGCTTTCCGCGGATATCTGCCCGGGTCGAAGGAACGCGCGGAACTGAAGGAAGAGCTTGCCCGCCAGTCCGCCGAAGTCGTGAAGATACCGCTGATAATCGGCGGAAAAGAGATCTTCACCGAGAAAACGTTCAAGGTAACCATGCCGCACGATCATCAGCACGTGATAGCGGAGTGCTGCATGGCCGGCGAAAAGGAGCTCAACATGGCGGTCGACGCCGCTCTTGCCGCAAAGCGCGCATGGGAGGATATGCCCTGGGAGCACCGCAGCGCGATCTTCCTCAAGGCGGCCGATCTTATCACCGGCCCCTACCGCAAGGTATTGAACGCCGCGACGATGCTCGGTCAGTCCAAGACCGTGTTCCAGGCGGAGATCGATATCGCGGAGCTCGCGGACTTCTTAAGGTTCGGCGTTTGGTCTGCACAGGAGATCTTCAAGGATCAGCCCGCCTCCATTCCCGGCATCTGGGACCGTCAGGACTACCGCGCCCTCGACGGCTTCATCTGCGCGATAACCCCGTTCAACTTCACCTCCATCGGCGGCAACCTTCCCATGGCCCCTGCCATCGTCGGCAACGTGGCCGTATGGAAGCCCTCCCGC
>JAFZYC010000043.1 GCA_017616435.1 Clostridia bacterium | reverse complement strand
GGTCACCCTCGGCACGGACGTCGGCGCCTGAGTGGGCGCGCCCGTCACAGCGTCGGTCGGCGACGGGGTGGGCTCCGCGGAAGGCTCTTCGGACGCCGGCTCCTCCGTATCGGAGATGTACTCCGTCGCGGACGGGGTATCCGTCACGGGGAGGGGCGTGGGCTCCGCGGTATCGGTCGGAAGAAGCTCCGTCGGCTCCTCGGTCGTCTGCTCGGCGAGCAATGCGATATAGGGGCTGGGCCCGAGATAGCAGCCGGCGAACGAAAGGACCAGCAGGCATAAGGCCGCGATCCTTATTATCCGTATTGCTTTTTTGCCGAAGGATACGGGCATTCCTCCGCCTCCCTAACAAGTGTTTTCCCAAACGATTATTTTAGCACCGCGGCCGTCCCGTGTCAACACGGGAGGTCGATTATCAGCGCGTTTTTCCGCAGACCGCGCCGACCACTTCCATCGGCGTTTCGGCGATATGATCGGCTCCCGCGCCCGTCAGCTCCGCCAAAGAGCCGTATCCGAAGAGCACTCCGACGGAATCGATCCCGTTGAGCTTAGCGCCGACGATATCGTTCTCCCTGTCGCCGACCATCACCGCGGAGCTTTTATCCTCGATCCCGCATTCGGAGAGCACGTACGCGATGACGTCCTCCTTTTTGCTGCGGATGTTCAAGCCCCTGTTCTCGGCGCTCTCCATCTCCGCGCCGCCGATAAACGAGAAGTATTTTTCAAGACCGACGTCCTTTATTACGGTCTTTGCGAACTCCTCCGGCTTGGCGGTGGCGAGTATCACGCGTTTCCCCGCGGCGCGGAGGGATGCCAGCATCTCCTCCACCCCCTCGTACACGGTGTTTTCAAAGAGGCCCTTCGCGCGGTAATAGACGCGGTACTGCTCCACCGCCTCAAAAGCCTTCTCCTTCGAGAAGCCGAAGAACCTTTGGAAGGAATCCATAAGGGGCGGGCCGATGAAGCCGAAAAGCTCCTCACGCGAGGCGACTGAAATGCCGAACTTCGAGAGGGCGTAGCTCACGGCGTTCGTGATCCCGAGCCCGGAATCGACGATGGTGCCGTCAAGATCGAAAAGTATGTATTTATAATCCTTCATTTGCCCTCCGTCACAGCCCCAAAAGCCCGGGCAGTTTTGAATAGTCCCCGTCCGTCAGAGAATATGTCGCGGCCGGCTCCGGCGCGTATTCGCCGGAGGTCTCCGTCCTGATATAGAGCGAATCCATGCCGAACGCACGAGCGACCGCGATATCCGATCGCTGATCGTTGCCGATCATCATGCAGCGCGCGGGATCGAGGCCGTACCCGGAAAGGAGCTTTTCCATGATCGCAGGCGAGGGCTTCTTTACGCCCGCGTCAGAGGAGAGCACTATCCCGTCGAACTCGTCGATAATGCCGAGATATCGAAGCTCCGGCACGGTGAAGCAGGCCTGCGCGTTGCTCAAGAGGTAGATACCGCTGCCCTTCTCCTTTATGCGGCGAAAAACGGGCCTGACCCACGGGTAGAGCCGCAGCTTTTTGAGCGACGTCAGGCGGAAAAACACCGCCGTCTCGTCAACGAGGCGCGCGTCCGCCTCCGCGCCCTTTTCCGCAAAGAGCTTGGCAAAAACGCTTCTCAACTCTATCTCATATAGCGGGTCGGGGCTCTTCTCCTGCTCCGCGCGGCAGAGCGCGAGATAGCGCTCTTTGAGCTCCGCGGCGCTATATGCCGCCCCATGCTCCGAGTACCAGAGCGCGGAGAGCCTCCAGAGCTTCGGCGAGCGTTCGTCGGTCAATATGTCTGCGAGCGTCCCGTACAGATCGAATATGTAATCCGACCGGCGGCTCACAGCTTCTCCCCTTCCGCGAGGTCGAGGAAATCCATGAAAACGGGTATGCGCTCCTCCCAGTAGGCCTCGCTGTGCTGAGCGCCGGGGACGACCCGCGCCGCGACGTACGCGCCGGTCTTTGAGAGCATCTTCGCGAGCTTGAACATCCTTTCCCAGGGCTCGGTGTGCTCCCTTGTCTCGCCGCTTCCCATATCCATATAGATGCGGGTCGGCTTTGCCAAGGGGTGCGTCTTTATCATATCGTCCATGTTTTTGGGCGAGAGCCAGAGGCTGGGCGAGAGCGCCGCCGCAAGGGAGAAAACGGAGTTGTACTCCACCGCGGCGTAGATGGACATTATGCCGCCCATCGAGCTGCCCGCGATCATGGTGTGTTCGCGGTCGGGCAGGGTGCGGTACTCCGCGTCGATCCTGGGCTTGAGTACGCCTGTGAACCAGTCCATGGTGAGCTTGCCGCGGCCTGAAAAATCGCCGTGGCGCGGTATGCTGAAATCCCACGGGGAGTATTCGGAGAGCCTCTCGTTCCCCTCCGGATTGCACTCCACCGCGACTATGATGATGGGGAGCTTCGCCTTATTGAGATACTCCCTCATGCCCCAGCTCTTGCCGTATGTCGCGTGGCTGTCATAGAACACGTTGTGCCCGTCGAACATGTAGAGCACGGGATAGCGCCTGTCGGAATCCTCGTAGCCCTTCGGCAGGCAGATATAGAGCCTGCGCGGTTTTTTAGTGGGCAGTGTCGGTATCGTTATCTTTTCGACTTTCAGCATGGTGCGCCTCCTTCCGGCCTTTTAAAAACAGCCGATACGCTTTTTTACCATTATAGCAAAAAGCGGCGGATATCGCAATCGCGGCGAGCGCGCGGCGAACGCCTAAAAGTGATAAAATAAATATATAAAATGTTCCGCAAACCCTTGACACTGCCTTTGGGCGGTGATATAATCCATCACATGTTTTTGATATGCATAAGGCCCGATCGGGCTCAGGAAAAAACCGTATACTGCCGCAATGCGGCTATGCCAAGATGAACGCGCGGCGCTCGTCCATAGGGTCAACACCCCTCGGACGGGCGCCTCTTCAATTGAATGACCAAGGAGGATCAAATATATGGCAAAGTACATTTTCGTAACGGGGGGCGTAGTATCGGGCCTCGGAAAGGGCATCACCGCGGCGTCGTTGGGGCGGCTATTGAAGGCGCGCGGGTTCAAGGTCGCGGCCCAGAAGCTCGACCCCTACATCAACGTCGATCCGGGCACCATGAGCCCATATCAGCACGGCGAGGTCTACGTCACGGAGGACGGCGCGGAGACCGACCTCGACCTCGGCCACTACGAAAGGTTCATAGACGAGGATCTGACCAAATACTCGAACCTCACGACCGGCAAGGTCTACGCGAACGTCCTCGCCCGCGAAAGGCAGGGCGGGTATCTCGGCAAGACGGTGCAGATGATACCGCACATAACGGACGAGATAAAGCGCTTCATCTACCGCACTGCGGAGCATACGAACGCCGACATAGTCATCACCGAGGTCGGCGGCACGATAGGCGATATCGAGGGTCAGCCCTTCCTTGAGGCCATCCGTCAGGTCGGCCGCGAGGTCGGCCGCGAGAACGCGATCTACATTCATGTTACGCTCGTGCCCTATCTCAAGGCGAGCGGAGAGCATAAATCCAAGCCGACGCAGCACTCGGTCAAGGAGCTGCAGAGCTTTGGCATAGCGCCGGATCTCATCGTATTAAGATGCGACGAGCCGATCACCGACAGTTCGATATTCGAAAAGATCTCCGGCTTCTGCGGCGTTGAGCCCGACTGCGTTATAGAAAACCTCACGCTGCCCGTGCTGTACGAGGCGCCGCTCTATTTGGAGAACGCGCATTTTTCCGAGATCGTCTGCCGCAAGCTGGGCCTTGAGGCAAAGGCGCCCGATCTTGACGAATGGCGCGCAATGACGGAGCGCATAAAGAACCCGAAGGGATCCGTCACGATAGCGCTCGTGGGCAAATACACGCAGCTGCACGACGCGTATCTTTCCATTGTGGAGGCGCTGCGGCATGCGGGCTATCAGCGCGGGGTTAAGGTCGATATCCGCTGGCTCGATTCGGAGCAGTTCACGCCCGATCAGCTCTCAGGCGCCGACGGCGTGCTCGTCCCCGGCGGCTTCGGCAGCCGCGGGATCGAGGGCATGATCGAAGCGGCGAGGTTCGCGAGGGAGATCGGCCTGCCCTACTTCGGCATCTGCCTCGGCATGCAGATAATGTGCATCGAATACGCGAGGAACGTGCTGGGCTGGGCGGACGCGAACTCCGGCGAGTTCGATCCCGCAAGCCTCCATAAGGTCATAGACTTCATGCCCGGGCAGAGCGATTCCGTCGACAAGGGCGGGACGTTGAGGCTCGGCTCATATCCCTGCCGCGTTATGGAGAACACCACGCTTTCCCGCTGTTACGGGGAGGCGCTCATCTCCGAAAGGCACCGCCACCGCTACGAGGTCAACAACGATTTCCGCGCGGAAATGAACAAGGCCGGGCTCACGTTCTCCGGCATATCGCCGGACGGCCTGCTCGTCGAAGCGGCCGAGCTGACAAAGCTCCCGTTCTATATCGGCGTGCAGTACCATCCCGAGTTCAAGAGCCGTCCCACCCGCCCCCATCCCCTGTTCCTGGGGCTCGTCGAGGCCGCGAAAGCGCACAAGGGCGTATGACGGGTGATGCCGATCCCGGAAAAAATATGCGGATAGCCAAAAACGGGGGTTCCTGATAAGGAAGCCCCGTGCGAGCTGAGCGAGCCGCAGCGGGTCAGCGCGCCGCGCCGCGAGAGGCGCGGAATGCGACCACGCAAGAAAGCTTTACCGCTCCTGCGAGACATATCCGCGGTATTTGCAGAAAAAAATCGGAGCAGAGGTGCAAAGCCTTTGCTCCGTTTTTGTGTTTTTGGTCGCAGGCCGTTACGAGGATCTAATTTCGTTTCCCATGCGTTCCTGCCTGAAAACAGCTCTGCATTTATTATTGTATTGTGCGGTTTCATGTTGTAAAATATAAAAAAACACCGCGGAGGCAGCCAATGAAAAACAGGCGTTTCTTTATAGCGCTGATCGTGTTCTCGCTCGTGGGGCAGATCGCATGGGTCGTCGAGAACATGTATTTCAACGTGTTCATCTACAAGATGTTCAACGCTTCGGCGAAGGATATCTCGCTCATGGTGGAGGCGAGCGCGATCGCGGCGACGCTTACCACGATATTCATCGGCGCGCTGTCAGACAGGCTCGGCAAGCGCAGGATATTCATGTGTTTGGGCTACATACTCTGGGGCGTTTCGATACTCGCCTTCGCGCTCGTAAGGCTCGACGTAATATCCGCGGCCGTCGGCAGCGCTGCGGGAGCTGCCTCGATAGCGGTGACCGTGGTGATAATCCTCGACTGCATAATGACTTTCTTCGGCTCCTCCGCCAACGACGCCGCCTACAACGCGTGGCTTACCGACATGACCGACAGGACGAACCGCGGCAGGGCTGAGGGCATAAACTCCATGATGCCCCTTGTCGCGATACTCATCGTGTTCGGCTGTTTCATGGGCTTCGACCTCGACAAGGCGGAGAGCTGGACAACTATCTACATCATCATCGGCGGCGTGGTGCTCCTTATCGGCGTGCTCGGCTTCTTCATCGTCGACGAGCCCCCCGCGCGGGAAAAGGACGAGCTCGGGTATCTGGGTACGATACTCTACGGCTTCCGCCCGAGCGTCATTAAGAAGAACCCCTCCCTTTACCTCTCGCTCGCCGCGTTCATAGTGTTCAATATCTCGATACAGGTCTTCATGCCGTACCTCATAATCTATTATGAAAAGACGCTCGGCATGGCGAATTACGTTCTCATATTCGCCCCGGCGATAATCGCCGCCGCGGCGCTCACCGCCGTATACGGCAGGTTCATAGACAAGCACGGCTTCATGGGCTCGGTGTTCCCGTCGCTCGGGATGCTCTCGGCGGGCTACGTGCTCCTGTGGCTCTTCCCCGGCGTCATGAAGGTCGAAGGCGCCGCGATGACCGTGCCCGTGTTCATAGGGTCGCTCCTGATGCTCTCGGGCTTTCTGACGGGCATGGCGGTATTCGGAGCTAAGATAAGGAACGAAACTCCGGAGGCCATGGCGGGCCGCTTCCAGGGCCTCCGCATAATCGCGCAGGTGCTCGTCCCCGGCGTGGTCGGCCCGGCGATCGGCGCGGCGGTATTGAAGAACGCCCCGACGGTAATAAACTCCGACGGAACAGAGTCCTTCCTTCCCTCCAACGCCATTTTCATCGCCGCTCTCATAGTCGCGGCTGTGCTGATCGCCGCGCTCATCATAGCCCTTGCGGTCTCGAAAAAGCATGAAGAACGCGTATAAAAAGCTCTATACCGAAGCGGGCGAAAGGCTCAAAAACGATCCCTCGATAACACCGTGGGAAGAATACCCGCGCCCGCATCTCAAGCGCAAGGAGTGGCTGAACCTCAACGGCTTCTGGGATTTGGAGACCGAAAGCGGATACAGCGGAAGCGTGCGCGTGCCCTTCCCGCTTGAAAGCCTGCTTTCGGGCTTTGACGGAGAGATAAGGTACGGAAAGCGGATGACCTATCGCCGCGTATTCACCGTCCCCGAAAGCTGGCGCGGAAAGCGCGTACTGCTCAATTTCGGAGCGGTTTCCCGCGCCTGCGAGATATTCGTAAACGAGCGGGAGGCCGGTGAGTACGGCATGCCGTACATGCCTTTCTCCTTTGATATCACGGAGCTTCTTTGCGAGGGCGAGAACAAGATAGAGGTTGAATGCGTAAACGACCTCGACCCCGCCTATCCCTACGGCAAGCAGAGGATAAAGCGCGGCGGCATGTGGTACACGCCCTGCTCTGGGCTGTGGCAGACGGTCTGGCTCGAACCCGTCCCGGAAAAGCATATCTTAGAGGTCGCGTGCAAGACCTGCGGAAGCACCGTCGAGATATCGGCCGAAGGCGCGGACGAGGGCGTCGTCTTGCTTGAAGGAAAGGAATATCCCTTCACCGGCGGGGTCTGCCGCATTGAGCTCGATCATCCCCGCCTATGGTCGCCGGAGGAGCCGAATCTTTACGAATTCACGGTAAAGTCGGGCGAGGATGAGGTCGGGAGCTATTTCGCCCTCCGCACGATAGAGACCAAAACCGCGGACGGCGTGCCGCGCCTATGCCTCAACGGAAAGCCGTATTTCTTCAACGGGCTCCTCGATCAGGGGTATTTCTCCGACGGGCTTTGGACGCCCGCGGAGCCCGAGGAATACGCGCGCGACATAATGAAAATGAAGTCCCTCGGTTTCAATATGCTGAGGAAGCATATCAAGATCGAGCCGGAGCTGTTCTACTATTACTGCGACAAGCTCGGCATGGCGGTATTCCAGGACATGGTCAACAACGGCCGTTACAGCTTCTTCCGCGATGCCGTGCTGCCGACCGTGGGCGTGCAAAGGCTTCCCGACAGGCTGTTTATCGGCAATCGGCTCGCAAATAAATGGTTCCGCGTGTTCATGCCCTGCGCGGTCAGACTGCTTTTTAAGCATCCCTCGATCGTCTGCTGGACGATATTCAACGAGGGCTGGGGCCAGTTCGACGCGGACGGGATGTATGAGCTTTTGAAGAAGAAGGATCCCTCCCGCCCGATCGATTCGACCAGCGGCTGGTTCCATCAGAAGAAGACGGACGTCGACAGCCTCCACATCTATTTCAAGAAGCTGCGTTTGGGAAAGCGGAGCGATCTCCCGCAGGTCATCTCCGAGTTCGGCGGCTATGTCTGGAAGGACGAGGAGCACAGCTTCAACCCCTATAAGACCTACGGCTATAAGATATTGAGATCGCGCGGGGAGTTTAGGGAGGCTCTTATCCGCCTGTACAATGAGGAGCTTCTCCCCCTCGTGAAGCGGGGCCTTTCCGCCGCGGTCTATACGCAGGTCTCGGACGTGGAGGACGAAACGAACGGCCTTTTGACTTATGACCGCCGAATAATGAAGCTCGCTCCCTCCGAGATGCTCCCCATAGCGGAGGCCGTAAAAGCCGCCTCCGTGGAGCGGTGCGAATGAGCGGCGCGATCGCGCCGTTATACCATACAAAACAGAAAGGATCAGAAACATGAAAAAGCTGCTTGCGATCCTCCTGACGGCGCTGATGCTGGCTGCCGTCCTCTCCGGCTGCGCAGGACGAAACGGCGGCCCGAACGCCCGCACGATCGACGACGGAAGGGCGCGGCCTTCGAACTGCGGCCGGCTCAAGGTCTCGGACGGCAAGCTCTGCTCCGAGAGCGGCGAGCCTATAATGCTGCGCGGCGTGAGCCTCAACGGGCTCATCACCTCCGAGAGCTTCCTCAACGCCGATACCTTCCTGGAGCTTTCCGAAAAGACCGGCGCGAACCTTATGCGTCTCTCGATGTACACCTACGGCGTCGGCATAATCGGCTACTGCACGAAGGGCGACAAGGACCGCCACAAGCAGGATATCGATCTTGGCGTCAAGTGCGCGGCCGAAGCCGATATGTACGTGATAATCGACTGGCATATTTTGAGCGACGGCGACCCCAACACATACATTTCGGACGCGAAGCTCTTCTTTGCCGAGATGGCGGAAAAATACAGCGGCTGCAACAACGTGCTGTACGAGATCTGCAACGAGCCCAACGGGGTCGACTGGGCGGCGGTGAAGCGCTATGCCGAGGAGATCATTCCCGTCATCCGCGAAAAGGCGCCCGATTCCGTGATAATCGTCGGCTCGCCCGATTGGTCGAAGGATCTTTACAGCGTCGCCGCCGATCCTTTGGAGTACGAAAACATAATGTATTCCCTGCATTTCTATTCCGCCTCGCACGGGGAGGAGTACCGCGCCATGACCCGCGAGCTCAGCCGCGCAGGGCTGCCGATATTCGTTACCGAGTTCGGCATCACGGCCTCGAGCGGAGGGCAGCCCCGCGACATCGAAAGCGCGGACGAGTGGATAGCGCTCCTTGAGGAGGAGAACATCTCCTACTGCATGTGGTCGTATTCCAAGGTCCCGGAGGCCTCCTCCGCGATAGTATGGACCTCGCCCAAGTATTACGGCTTCGCCGAAGAGGACTACACCGAGACCGGCCTCTGGCTCCTTGAAACGCTGAAAAAGCACAGCTCGAAGTGACGACGCAAAAAGGCAAAAATCATAAGAAAGGCCGCCTGTGAAAGGCGCAGGATAATGAGCATGAGCACTTTTATCGATCTTAACGCGGATCTCGGAGAGGGCTTCGGGGTCTACAGTTACGGACGGGACGACGAGCTTATACCCCTCGTCTCCTCCGTCAACGTCGCCTGCGGCTGGCACGGGGGCGATCCCGCCGTGATACGCAGGGCGGTCGGCCTTGCGGTAAAGCACGGCGTCGCGGTCGGAGCGCATCCCGGCTATCCCGATCTGATGGGCTTCGGCAGGCGCTATATGGCGCTCTCGCCCGACGAGGTCACGGACAGCCTGCTCATGCAGATAGGCGGGCTGGATGGGATCTGCCGCGCCGAAGGAACGCGGGTCGGGTACGTAAAGCCGCACGGGGCTCTGTACAACGCCGCCGCGAAGGACTATGGGCTTGCCGAAGGCGTAGTTCGGGCAGTCGAGCTTTATGACAGCGAGCTCATGCTCCTCTGCCCCGCCGGGAGCGAGATGGCGAAAGCGGCCGAAGCCCATGGGATCAGGACGGCATGCGAGTTCTTCGCCGACCGCGCGTACCGCGACGACGGGAGCCTCGTTCCGAGGAGCGAGCCCGGGGCTGTCATACATGATATCGACTGCGTCAAAGCGCGCGTGCTCCGGGCTGTCACGGGCGGCAGCGTTATCACCTCAAGCGGAAGTGATTTGAGCATACGTTTTGATTCGATCTGCCTGCACGGAGACAATCCCGAAGCAGTCGGATCGGCGAAGGCCATAAGAAAAGCTCTGGACGAAAACGGGATATGCGTTCGCCCGTTCCTGTCGTTATGAACGGGTTCACACTAAGACCGCACGGCGACCGTGCGGTCGACCTCGTTTTCCCCGAGGAGATCTCGATAAAGACCAATTCCCTCGTCGTTGGATATTCGCGGGCCGTAATGGCCGCTCCGCCCGACGGGGTGCTCGGCTGCGTCCCGGCATACCGCACGCTCACCGTGGAGTACGATCCCCAGCGCATCACGTACGGGCAGCTCTGCCTGTTCCTTCGCGGGCTGTCCGCGGAAGCCATGCCCTGCGGCACGGGACGGCTCGTCAATATACCGGTCTGCTATTCAAAGCGCTTCGCTCCGGATATAGAGGAGCTCGCGGCGCACGCGGGGCTGAGCGTGCGCGAGGTCATAGACCGTCACACCGCGCCGGATTACCATGTTTACATGATAGGCTTCCGTCCCGGGTTCCCCTATCTCGGCGGGCTCGACGAGGCCATCGCCTGCCCGCGAAAGGCCGTTCCGAGACAGCGCATAGAAGCGGGAAGCGTCGGGATCGCAGGGAACCAGACGGGCGTCTATCCCGAGGCTTCGCCGGGAGGATGGAACGTTATCGGCAGGACTCCCATAAAGCTTTTGGATGAAAAACTCGGCGCGCTGCTCTCCGCGGGGGACACGGTGCGCTTCTATGAGATAAGCGAGGAAGAGTTTTACTCTGCGTGCGCGCGGGAGGAGGGGGCATGATCAGGATAACAGACGGCGGATCATACACCCTTCCCGTTACCGCAAGGAGGCACTTTCTTGAACCGATGGGCATGCCGACAGGCGGCCCGATGGACAGGGTCCGCGCGCTTCTTGCGAACAGGCTTATAGACGCCCCCGACGACGCGGCGCTCCTTGAGGCGGCTTTCGCGCTGCCGGGCATGGTATTTACGTCGCCCGCCGCGATCGCCGTGACGGGAGGCGCTGAAGCGGTAAAGCTTATAAGAAAAGGGAAAGAAATATCCTTTCCCTGCGGCGAAACCATCTATGTCGAAGCGGGCGACGAGCTCGTTTCCGCCCCGATCGAAAGGGGGATGCGCGCTTACATCGCGTTTTCGGGCGGGCTCGAGCTCGACGGCGTCCGTCAAAAACCCGTGAAAAAGGGCGATAGTCTCTCTTGCGGGGAAGCCCGGCTCCCGTCCCCGAAAAAGCTCGCATACGACCCCCTGCCCTACCCCGAAGGCAGGGCCGTGCTTCGCGTTATCGAAGGGGTCCAGTCCGATCATTTCAGCCGCGAGGGCGTCGGCGCCTTTTTCGGCGGTGAGTACGCATATACCCCGCAGAGCGACCGTATGGGCATACGGCTCTCGGGGCCGTCCGTCGGCTTTGGCGAGGGACGGGACGGGAACATTATCTCCGAAGGCATGATGCCGGGCGATATCCAGATACCTCCGAACGGTCAGCCGATAATAATGACGGCCGACTGTCAGACGACCGGCGGATACGCGAAGATCGCGCACGTGATCGAAGCCGACCTTCCTCTTGCGGCTCAGCTCCGCCCCGGCGATAAGCTCATGTTCCGCCGCGTGCTCGTCGCCGACGCGCATATCGCGATGAGAAAGCTGTTAATGAAGATCGACGGAGCGGTCGAAAACGAAAAAACGGTTTGATCGCGGGCGGATATCCAAGGCCCTGCGAAGCGAAGGCAAATAATAATGGGGTGCCATCGGCACCCCATAGTTATTTGGCGGAGCGGGTGGGATTCCTTTTTCGCAATATCGGCTCTCGTGCTCGCTCACACCGCTCGCACTCGGCCTTTGCGAAAAAGCCGGCCCTGCGAAACGCTCCACTGGAGCCTTTCGCGACGGGCTTCGAATCCTTCCGCACATCTTGCCAAATCCAATCCTCCACTCTGTGGGGGATTGGATTTGGTGGACGGGGATGGATTCGAACCATCGTAGTCTGTGACAACGGATTTACAGTCCGCTCCCTTTGGCCGCTCGGGAACCCGTCC
>JAFZYC010000042.1 GCA_017616435.1 Clostridia bacterium | reverse complement strand
GGAAGGTTGCGACCTTTCCCCACATATCAGCGTAGACAGCGACCTTTTTCTTTTTCAACAGGACGAGCCCGCCTGCAACCATAGCAAGCTCTTTCAGTACTATGACCGCAAGCAGATACCAGGGGAATCTGCCTATCGCGAAGAGACAGACGAGAGCGGAGATGAGCATGAACTTATCTGCAAAGGGATCGACCAGCTTTCCGAAGTCGGAGACCCAGTTGAAGTGCCTCGCAAGGAAGCCGTCAAGCACATCGGTAAGGAATGCCGCGATGTACAGTATCAGGCAAACGATATAGTACTGCTTGAAAAACAGGATTATGAAAGCGATGACCATCGCGATCCTGAGACAGCTCAATATGTTTGGGATATGACGCATATTAAACCTCCTGAAGCTCTATGCTCCGATATTATAATACATTCCGCCCGCGATTTCCATACTTGATAAATACGAGTTTTCCCGGGCAAAAGGGGAGTGCTTTCGGCATTTTACAAAAAAGGATGACTTTTTCTAAAAAAGGTGCTATACTGTTATATATGAAAAAGATCACTGCATCAATTCTGATACTGATAATCGCATTCGTGCTCTGCGCCGCGCCAGATAACAGCGCCGCTGCTCTGAGCGGTTCTTCAGGCCGCATCTACGATAAATCCTCCACGGGTCCCATGGTGGTGCGTATCCAGATGCGCCTTCGCGAGCTCGGCTATCTCAATTTCAAGCCCACCGGCTCCTACAAATCCATGACCGTGAACGCGGTGAAGGATTTCCAGGTCAACTACCGCGAGAGCGGGTATGAGATGCAGGTGGACGGCAGGATGGGCCCGCAGTCCATGGAGCTGCTGTTCAAGTATGACGCGATGCGCGTCAGCCTTAGCGGGATATCGATACCATCCGGTCCCAAGCATTCCTCGGACACTCTCGTAACAACGGGCAGCCTTATACCATGGGCTACCGTCAAAACGATGATGCTCGCAGGCAGGAGCTATAATATCATCGATTGCTATACGGGCAAGGAGTTCAAGCTCCAGTACACGGGCGGGGAAAACCACGCCGAGATGGAGCCCGCGAACGAAGCCGCGCTTGCCGATTTCATGGAGATTTGCGGCAGGGAATACAATTTCCTCAAGCGCCCGGTGGTCGTTGTGATCGACGGGCAGACCGTGGCCGCCTCCATTCAATGCTGGCCCCACGGCAGCGATACCGTTTCGGGGAACGGCGTTGACGGGCATGTATGCCTGTTCTTCGACGGCTGCTATTCGAACGTCGGCATGCTTCCTGACGTCGAACACACCGAAAACATCTATAAGGCCGCAGGTCAACACTGACCGAGAATAGTTTCGTCCGGGCGCACAGTCCGGGCTTTTTTATGCCCCGGCGTCAGATATTATCGAAGCAGACGACGTATTTCTCGATAAGCTCGCAGGGGCGGTATTCCATTTTGGATTTCCTTAGTCCTTCGTCACCGGAATCGTCCTCGCGGTTGATATAGAGGAGCTCTTTTGATGCGTTCTGCTTCGCAAAGAGCGATGCGAGCATGGGGTAGGCGCCGCTGTATTCGGTGAGCGCCTTTTCGATATGAACGTAGAGCGTATCTCCCACTGCCTCGCCAACTGTGAGACCGATCGTCTTGCCGTCGACCGAGAGCAGTCCTCCCTTAAGCCCGAAGAGCTCGACATGATCCAATATCTCGACAGCGCGTATGAAATCCTCCTTGGCAAGTGGAGCCTCCTTGTCAAAAGCAGGGGCGTTATCGAGAAGGAAACGCTTGGCTTCCTGAATGAGGGAGGAGTCGAGCGCACGGTAAACGTACTGCGGATAATCGCGTACGAATCTGTTGCAGTGATTGCGGGGAGTCACGAGCTTCTTGCCGTGATAGCCGAGGAAGTTCTCATAAGGGTAGAGGTAATCGGCCCAGTCGCGGTATTCGATGACGCCGGATGGGCAGCCGAGATGCTCGGTCAGTCGTCCGATATCGCCTTTTGTGATGCAGCAGAAACGAAGGGGTATGCCCCTTTCGCGGCAGTCGGCTTGGATCGCATCAAGAGCCGCATCGATATCGCCTCCGCCTACCGGCATGGAGAAGCATGTCCCCTTATCAAGGTACTCGGCGCGGCTGATAAGCATTCCGTCACGAACGGCATAGAGCTGGCGAAAATACTCGCGCCACATGTATATGCCGCCCACGGTGTAGTCGCAGGAGCGGCAGGTCTGCAAATCAAGCAATGGCCTTATCTCGGCCATTGCTTGATGATCGAATTGCTTATATTCAAGCATAAGAGATCAGTTTTCCTTCTGTTCCATTCTCTTGTGGTAATCGTCGACAGCCGCCTTGACCGCCTCCTCCGCAAGCACGGAACAGTGGATCTTAACGGGGGGCAGTCCCTCCAGAGCTTCGACCACAGCCGCGTTGGAGAGCTGGAGCGCTTCCTCTACGGATTTGCCCTTTATCATCTCTGTTGCCATGGAGCTCGTCGCAACGGCGGCGCCGCAGCCGAAGGTCTTGAAGCCGACGTCCTCGATTATGCCCTCGTCGTTGACGCGGATGAACATCTGCATTATGTCGCCGCACTTCGCGTTGCCGACCATGCCCATGCCGTTATAGCCCTCGATCTCACCCATGTTGCGGGGATTTTGAAAATGATCCAATACTTTTTCCGAATACATACTGTTTTCCTCCTTATCCGTGATACAAAGGTGACATCTTGCGAAGCCTTTCGGCGACTTTCGGGAGCACCTCTAGTACATGATCGATATCTTCTTCCGTGGTTTCATCGCTCAGCGTCATGCGTACGGAGCCGTGCGCGACCTCGTGAGTGAGGCCCATCGCGAGCAGTACGTGGCTGGGATCCAGAGAGCCGCTCGTGCAGGCGGAGCCGCTCGAGGCGGCTATGCCGTTAAGATCGAGCATGAGCAGTATGGATTCGCCTTCGATGTATTTTATGGAGAAGTTGACGTTGTTGGGAAGCCTAACTGTGGGATGACCGTTCAGCTTGACCTCGGGGATGCGAAGCGGGATCTCGCGGATGAGCTTATCGCGAAGGACCATCATCTTTTTGCCCTTTTCCTCCAGATCCTCGCATGCGATCTCGATCGCCTTGCCCATGCCGACTATCCCGGGGACATTCTCCGTGCCGGCCCTGCGGTTGCGTTCCTGAGCGCCGCCGACTATGAGGGCGGGGAGAATAATGCCCTTCCT
>JAFZYC010000041.1 GCA_017616435.1 Clostridia bacterium | reverse complement strand
TGCCGTAATCGGAGGCGGCGAAGACCCCGTCCTTTACCGTGCCGACCGCGGCGTAATACGGGGCGCGCTCCGCTGAAAGCTTTTTGAGCGTCATGATGAGGATACCGTCCCGCTCCTCCATATCGTAATACGCCGAGGGATCCATCTCGCAGTCCGCGTTCCCCTCCGTTTCGACCGTCATCGGGCTGACCGCGTCGTAGAGGCGCATCTTGAGGCAGCGCTCGATGAGCCTGCGCCTCGTGACGGCCGCCGCGACCTTGCCGCTGTCGACGGTGACGTACCTTCGCCCGAGCTTTGCGGCCGCCGCCGCGGTGGTGCCGCTGCCGCCGAAGAGATCGATCACGGTATCGCCCTCCTCTGTGCAGGAGAGTATCATGCGCTTTAAGAGCGCCTCCGGCTTCTGCGTGACGAAGCCCGTCCTCTCCGGGTCGCGCTGGTGCAGATGCTCTATATCGTCCCACACGTCGGAGGGGTATATGAGGTCGTCCTCGTAATAGCGGTATTCGCGGCCGTTCGTCCTTATGGAGTAGAACACGCGCCCGTTCTCGTCGACGTCGCGCCGCATGTGGTTGCGCCTTTCGGGGCCCCTCGGCACGCCGACGGCCTCTATATTGAAATACGCGTCCTCCGACTTGCGGTACATGAGTATCGTGTCGTGCTTTTTGGAGAAGGTGTTCTTTGACCTGCCGCCCGACTTATACGCCCAGATTATCTCGTTGGCGAGCATGTCCTCGCCGAATATTCCGTCGCACACGGAGCGGCATTTGGCGCTCATGCGGTAGTCGATATGCAGGAAGAACGTCCCGTCCGGGGCGAGCAGCTCATAGGAGAGCCTCGCCGCCTCGCGTATGAGGGCGATGTACTCCTGTGCGGGCAGCTGATCCGTGTACGCGATCTGCTTCTTGCCGCGGCGGAACTCGAACGAGCCCCCCGTTCCGAAGGGCGGATCGATATAGATCATCCTCGCCGCGCCGCGGTATCTTTCGAGGAGGGCGTCCTCGATATCGCGCAGATCCGCGTTCCAGACCGTCCCGTCGCCGCCTATTAGGTGCAGCTCGCCGCTGCATGTGATCCTTTTGAGCATATTGACCCCCCGTTGCGCTTTATGTATCAATGCGGAAAGCGTTTATTCCTCCCCGCAGGCAGTTTCCGTTTCGGTCTGCGCCTCCTCCGGCGCCGCATCCGGGATCTCCTTATAGCGCATGAACTTTTCGGTGGAAAGGCTAAGCAGCATGCCGCCGGCGAAGAGCGCAGCCCATATAACGGGCTTCCACCATGTCATTACGAAGGAGGGATCCTCTATTATCGCTACGGCCTCCTGCAGTATGCAGCCGAGCGTCGTCGCGACGACCACGCCGAATATCACGTAATAGGCGGGGCCGTGGTATTTATCGATGACCTTTTTGACGAGCAGGAGCATCGGCACGGCTATTATCACCATGCCGAGCAGCCCGAAGAGCATATAGGGTACCGTCGTGAGCGACGCCCTGAAGCATTCGGAGAACGTCCCGCCTGCCTCCGCCGCGGCCTTGAAGAGCTTGGGCGGGGCGGTGAACACGGCAAGGAACCCCTCGTACACGCCGAGGTTCAGAAGCACGAACGATATGCTCACGCCGGGCAGGAGCACGCCGGACATTATTATCGCGCCGCTTATCATCGCGAGCAGGGGCGTTATCTCCCTCTGCGCGCCGGCGGTGGTGACGAGGCCGAGTATAATGAGGCCGAACGCCGCCGCAAATCCCAGCACCGACCAGAGCGGATAGCTGCGGCGGAAGCCCCTTTCGTTGCACTCCTTCAAAAGCGCGGGCATGCTGCCCACTACGAGGCCGACGAACACGCATATTACCGCCGTTCTGAAGCCCGCGAAGAGCCAGTCGAGCAGGAACATGAATATAACGAAGCCCAGCGCCCCGCCTATGGCCAGCGGGAGCAGGAACCGGAAGTTCTTTTTGGGGGCCTTGAAGAAGCCGGTCACGGCGTCTATCGTCGGCTTATACAGGCCCATCGAAACGGCGAGTATGCCTCCGGAGAACCCGGGGATTATCGCGCCGACGCCGATGACGAAGCCCGCGATGAGCTTTTTGAAGAATGAATCCATTTCTTTCCTTTGCTGTTTCGGAGATTATACCGATTAACATTATAGCATAACCCGCGGGATAAAGGAATAACATCTTCGGCAATTTTTTATATTGTTCACATTTCTCTTTATTTTCACGCTTTGCCGATGTATAATCTCCATGTCGAAGCCTTTGGGCTTTTGTCGTAAAACGTTACAGAGGTCAACAGAATGAGATCAAGACCTGTCATAATAATATTCGCTCTGCTCGCGGCGCTCATGCTCGCCGCGGTTTCGTGCAGGGGATACCTTGTCCCGGACGACGGCACGGCTTCTCCCAAGCCCACCGCCGCGCCCTCCGCGGGGATCTCAGACGTCGTTATAAACGAGGTCGTCTCCGCGAACAAGCTCTGCCACGTCGACGCAAAGCTCGGCGCGGTGGACTGGATCGAGCTCAAGAACGTATCGGACGGCGAGGCCGATATCTCCGGCTGGCGCCTTTCCGACAGCCCGACATTCGCCCGCTGCCTCACATTCCCCGACGGGACGACTATCCCCGCCGGCGGCTTCCTTACCGTGTTCTGCGTGGCCGGCTATGTGAGCTCCGGCGACGAGACCGCGCTCGTCGCGCCCTTCTCGATATCGCGCTCCGGCGAGAAGCTCTATCTTTCGGCAAGCAGCTCGGAGACCTCGCTCGTTTCCGTTCCCTACCTGATCGACGATTTCTCCTACGCGCGGCGTGAGGACGGCTCTTTCGGCTTCTCCGCGGCGCCGACGTTCGGCACGGAGAACGCGGATGTCTATGCCGCGCTCGAGGAGGCCGCTTCCTCCGTCGTTTCGGTCGACGCCCTGCGCATATCGGAGCTCGTGAATGGCAAGAGCGGCTGGGCGGAGGTCGTAAACATCACGGACGAGACCGTTAACACGAAGGATTATTACCTTACGGACGATCCCGAAGATCCCGCGAAGTGGCAGTTCCCGGATATGGAGCTCGCCCCGGGCGAGAGGCTGCTCGTCGCCCTGACGGACGCCGATATCGGCATTCCCGTCGCCGCGTCGTTCAAGCTCAGCCGCACCGAGACGACGCTGCTCATGTTCAACAGTCTTAGGGTAAAGACCGACGAGGTCACGATAGATCCCGCTATGCCCGCGGGCGTTTCCGCCGTAGTCACCGAGAACGGCGTCGCCTACACCGCGTTCCCCACCCCCGGCGAGCCCAATTCAGGCAGGACTTTCGATAAGATCGAATGGACGGCTATGGATCCCGCCTCCGCGCCGCTCATTATAAACGAGGTGCTTGCCGACAACAAGTACGGCATAGTCGACTGCTGCGGCGACCGCAGCGACTGGGTGGAGCTTTTGAACACCACCGACAGTCCGGTCTACCTGACCAACTATTATCTTTCGGACGATCCCGCGGATCCCATGAAATGGCAGCTGCCGAACGTGGCTCTCCTGCCGCACGAATACGCCTTGATATTCCTCTCGGGAAACGAGACTGAGGGGAACGAGATACACGCCCCGTTCAAGCTCTCCCCCGGCGAGACGATGATACTCTCGACCCTCGACGGCATGCTCTTCGATTCCATCGAGATCCCGGAGGAGATAAGCCCCAATGTTTCCGTCGGACGGAACGGCAAGAACGAGCTGCGCTACTACGCGGCTCCGACCCCCGGCGGCTCCAACAGCACATACGGTTCCGATAAGGTTGCGGACGCGGGCGGCTTCAACGCCCGCTCCGTCTATATAAGCGAGGTGTCGGCCGTCGCCCCCGCAAGGAGCGGCGAGCTCGACTGGGTGGAGCTTTTCAACGGCTCCTCCGAGACGATAGACCTTAACGGCTGGAGCCTCACCGACGACCCCGACGAGCCCCGCAAGTTCGTTTTGAGCGGCAAGCTCGCCTCCGGAGCGTACAAGGTGATAAGCTGCTCCTCCACCGCATCGAGCGGCGGCTCAAAGGCCCCGTTCTCCGTCTCCAACACGGGCGACACGCTCTATCTCTTCACCGCGGAGGGCGCGGTGCGGGACGTGTTCTCGACCGGCATGACGACCGTCGGCGTCACGAGCGGCCGCGCGGCCAATTCCCAGCTGGGCGAGCGCTGCTTCTTTACGAGCGCCACCCGCGGAGCCAAGAACGGCACTCCGCTGCCCGGCTACGTCGCGGAGCCGGTGTTCTCCTCGTCGAAGCTCTTTTCGGGCGAGGCGTTCAGCTTAAAGATCACCTGCGCCACAGCCGGCGCTTCGATAAGATACACCACCGACGGCTCCGTCCCCACCCAAAACTCCAAGCTCTATTCGGGGCCGATAACCGTATCGACCGGCACCGTCGTCCGCGCGAAGGCGTTCCTTTCGGGCCTTGTCCCGAGCCCCGCCGCCACGCGCACATTCCTCATAGGCAAGGATCACACGCTCCCCGTGGTCTGCCTTGCGATGAGCTCATCCGATTACAGCCGCATGTATAAGGCGGTGATGAGCCAGAACGGAGGCGTCACCCACGGCGACGAGGTCCCCTGCTCCATGGAGTACTACATCGACGGCCGCCTTGCGATATCCTCCGGCGCGGGTATAAGGGTAAGCGGCGCCTCCACCGCGGTCTATCCGCAAAAGTCCCTCTGCCTCTATTTCAGGGCCGGCTACGGCAGGAGCAGCCTCGATTTCCCGCTCTTTTCGGGATGCAAAGTCAAGAGCTTCCGCTCGCTCGTGCTTAGGAACGGCGGGCAGGACGCCTACTACGCACGCATCAGGGACGCGTACATGAGCCGCATCTGCCGCGGGCTCGATATCGACGTGTCCTACGTTCAGCCCGTGGTCGTATACCTCAACGGTCAGTACTTCGGCGTTTACGACATGAAGGAGAACATGAACGAGGACTACGTCGCCTCCCACTACGGCGTAAAGCGCGGCAGCGTTGAGATCGCCAAGCGCAACGGCTACATGCTGGCAGGCAGCAAGGACAACTGGAACGAGATGCTGAACATGTGCAAAACGCTCGACTGCTCCATCGATTCCAATTTCGAGAAGGTCGCCCGCCTCGTCGATACGGATTCCATTATCGATTACCTCATCGCAAGGACCTATTTCTACGACGGGGATATGTTCAACCAGAAGTACTGGCATACCGCGGGCAACACCGTAAAATGGCGCGCCGTGTTCTACGATTCGGATTTCGCGCTCTACGGCAACAGCGCCTCCGCGAGCATACTCTCCGCCTACTTCAACCGCGCGGGCGTGACCTCCTTCCACGGGTACGTGACGCAGATGGATATCTACTGCGCGCTCAACATGAACAAGACCTGGCGCGATAAGTTCATCACGCGCTACATATACGTCGTCAAGTACAAGTTCAACGCCGAAAGGGCGCTCGCGGCCTACGACAAGCTCCTTGCCGAGTACGAGCCGGAGATGAGCCGGCATATCGCGAAATGGCACATGCCCTCGAGCATGTCCAAATGGGAGTCGGAGACCTCCGCCCTGCGCGCATGCATAAAGGCGAGGCCCGAAAAGGCGCTCGCGAACCTCAAACGCTTCTACGGCCTCACGTCGGAGCAGTACGCGCAGTACGAAAAGGCCGCGGACAGGATGGCGAACAACTGAAAAACGCAATTAAGCAGGACCCGCGGCCTTACTCCGCGGGTCTTTCATTACGCCTTTTTTGTTGTTTTTTACAAAAAACCAAAATCGGATTTGACTTTTTGAATATCGTTTGCTATAATGGCCTTGGGTATAATATATACACTAACAAATTATAATAGGAGGGAGCCTTATGACAAAGCTTCGCCGCGTAATGCGCGAAAAGGGCTATACCGGCAAAACCTTTGCTGAGGCATGCGGGGTCGGCCGCAGTATCATCTATAAATACATGTGCGGCAACAGGCCCATATCCGAAAAGATCGCGGCGCGTTTCGCCGCGGTCCTTAAGGTCTCCCCGGAGGAGATCATGGGGGAATGCTGATACTTCCGTAAAAGGAGATCGGCGGAAAAGAACTAAAAATACAGCCCGGCGGTATAACGCCGGGCTGTATTCTATTGCTTCAATAATGCCTTGCGAAGCCCTTTCCGAGGGAATATCCCTGCGAATCGTAGGCGTTCATGACCTTTTTGAGCTCGCCCATGAGCTCCGCGTTTGTCTCCGTCCTGTTCAAAAGGTCGATGACCTGCTCCGTGACGTCGGCCGTGTTGCCGCTCGCGAGCATGCGGCGGATGGCGGAGGCGCATTCCTCCTCCTCGCGGGTGAGCAGCAGCTCGTCGCGGCGCGTGCCGGATTTGTAGATATCCACCGCTGGGAATATCCGCCTTTCGGAGAGCTTGCGGTCGAGGTGGATCTCCATGTTGCCGGTGCCCTTGAACTCCTCATAGACCATATCGTCCATGCGCGAGCCGGTCTCGACCAGCGCCGTCGCGATGACGGTGAGGCTGCCGCCGCCCTCTATGTTCCTCGCCGCGCCGAAGAAGCGCTTGGGCTTGTAGAGCGCGCCGGGATCCATGCCGCCGGAGAGCGTACGGCCGGTGGGATTGATCGTAAGGTTATACGCCCTCGCGAGCCTCGTTATCGAATCGAGCAGCACCACGACGTCCTCCCCCTGCTCCACAAGGCGCATCGCGCGCTCCAGCACCATCTCCGCGACGCGGGTATGCCGCTCCGGCAGCTCGTCGAACGTGGAATACACGACCTCGCCGTTGATGCTGCGCTGCATGTCCGTGACCTCCTCCGGCCGCTCGTCGATGAGCAGTACGATGAGCTTTACGTCCGGGTGGTTCGCGGTTATGCCGTTCGCGATGTTCTTCAAAAGCGTCGTCTTGCCGGCCTTGGGCTGGCTCACGATCATGCCCCTCTGCCCGCGGCCTATCGGCGCCATGAGGTCGATGAGCCTTATCGCGAGCCTCTCCCCCGCCTTCGCGGACTTGTTGTCGAGCGTCAGCCGCTCGTTGGGGAATATCGGCACGAGCTCCTCGAACGGGCGCCGGGAGGCGATATCCTCCGGCGGGCGGTCGTTGACCGCGGTGATGTACAGGAGCCCCATGTATTTATCCTGCTCCCTGGAGGGGCGGGTCTTGCCCGTGACCTTATCGCCGGTCTTTAAACGGAAGCGCCTTATCTGCGCGTTGGAGACGTACACGTCCTTGGGGCCGGGCAGGTAGTTGTCGCAGCGGAGGAAGCCGTAGCCGTCCCCCGTCACCTCGAGTATGCCCTCCGTGTCGCCGCATTCGCCCGAATCGAGCAGATCCGGCACGGCGGGATTCGTAGTGCCGTATTCGGGGGTGTAATACCCCTCCGGGCGCTCCCTCCTGCGGTCATCTTCGGGCTTCTGCCGGTCGTTCCTTTCGGCATAGCCGCTCTGCTGGCGGCGCTGGTTCGCCTGCTCCTTGCGGGCGGGCCTGTCGAACCTGCGCTGCTGGTTATCCGTCCGCGTGCGGCCATCCCTGCGGTCGTCCGCCCGGCGGGCCTCCTGCGCCGTATCCGCGGGCACGCTTGGGATATCGGTATCGGGTATGCGCCCGTCATCCACAATATCCGGCTCCTCCTCCGGTTCCGGCTTCTTTTCGGAAGCCCTTACCGGGGTCGGGTCGTTCATCGCCTTTCTGGGCCTGCCCCTGCGGCGCGGGGAATAATCCACCTCCGGAGCCGCGGGCTTTTTCTCCTCCGCGATCTTCGGCGCCGGTTCCTTTTCCGCCGCCCATTTTTCGATGAGCTCGATAAGCTCCGCCTTGCGGTATTTGGTGACGGACTTGAGCCCTATCGTCTTCGCGATGGACCTGAGATCCTCAAGGCTCTTTCCCAACAATAATTCTTTTTCCATGCTGTCTCCCGATATAGCAAAAAGATGTGCTGTGTTCAAACAGCTGCAGTAAGATCATTTCCGTTTTTGAGGTAAAATATGTGAAGAGAAGAAATGATATGAGATTCCTTATTCACATACTAATACATTATTATGCGTTTTGTCAAGAAAAAATACCTGAGCGCCCCGCGGGAATAATCGCGGGCCAAGCCCCGTATTATCAAGCGTGAGCATACGGAAGGATTTCTCTTCGGAAAGGAACACTAAAATGAACGAGCTGAGAACAAGCGAGAGCTGCGGGCTGAGGCTTAGGTCCCACAGCGTGCATATCGACGACCGCGCGTTTTTGAGCGTGACGGGTGTGACCGACGTCGGCAGCTTCAACGAGAGCGAGGTGACCCTCATGACCGACGCCGGCGGCATGACCGTCGAGGGCAACGGCCTGCACATAACGAAGCTCGACCTCACCGACGGTCAGGTGACGGTCGAGGGTGAGATAATAGCGATAGAGTACGACGGCGAGCTGCCGGAGCGCCGCGGCTCCCTGTTTTCGCGGATGTTCCGCTGATGCGCAACGCGCTTTCGGAGCTGCCCGTGCTCCTTTGCTGCGTAAGGGGCGGCCTCGTCGCGGGACTCGTCTGCGCTTTTCTGCGCCTGCCCCGCGCGCTCTATTATATGCGCCCCCGAGGCAGGAGGGCGGGTCTGCCCCTGCGGCTCCTGTTCGGGCTGCTCGATACGGCCGCGGCGTTTTCCGCCGCGGCGGTCTTCGCGCTTACGCTGCTCTATGCCAACGGCGGCGAGCTGAGGCTTTACGCCGTATCGGGCTTCATCATCGCCGCTGCCGGCGCCGCAGCCGCTTTTCACGGACTCGTGGGGTAAACAAAAACACAGCCGTAAGGCTGTGTTTTCCTTATTCCATTTTATTATTTGACCGTCGTTCCGGCGGCGCCCTTCAATGCCTCCACGGCCTTATCGAGGCTGGTGATGATCGCCCTGCGGCCGGGCTTGGAGGTGACGAACTTCATCGCGGCCTGCACCTTCGGGAGCATGGAGCCGGGCGCGAACTGCCCCTCCGCGATGTAGCGCTCCGCGTCCTCTACCGTGAGGACGTCAAGATCGATCTGATCGGGCTTCTTGAAGTTGACGGAGACCTTCTCGACAGCGGTGAGGATCACGAGCGCGTCGGCGTCGATATCCTCGGCAAGACGCTCGGATGCGAGGTCCTTGTCGATAACGGCCGCGGTGCCGACATAGTTGCCGTTCTCATCCTTATATACGGGGATGCCGCCGCCGCCGACTGTGACGGGCACGAAGCCGCCGGCCATGAGGCACTTGACAGCGTCGAGCTCGACGATCTCAACGGGCATGGGGCTTGCCACGACACGGCGCCAGCCGCGGCCCGCGTCCTCCTTCATCACGTAGCCGCGCTCCGCCTCAAGGGCGCGCGCCTCCTCCTCCGTATAGAAGGGGCCGATGGGCTTTGAAGGATTCTTGAACTTCTCGTCCTCGCGGTCGACGACGACCTGCGTTACGATGGTCGCGACGCGGGTCTTGTTGCCGCGCGCGCGGAGGACCTTTTCAAGGCCCTGCTGCATATGATAACCGATATAGCCCTGGCTCATCGCGCCGCATACGTCAAAGGGCATCGCGGGGGTCACGGAGTTCGCCGTCTCGTTCTGGAGGACGATGCGGCCGACCTGCGGACCGTTGCCGTGCGCCAAAGCCACGGTGTATCCCTGCTCGATGATATCGGCGATGTATTCCGAGGTCTTCTCAACGACTTCGAGCTGATTCGCGGCGGTAGCGGGCTTGCCCGCCTCCTGCAGAGCGTTGCCGCCCAGTGCGATGACTATCTTTTCCATAGCTTGCCATATCTCCATTAAAATCAATATTTGCCCGCAACTGCTGTGTACGGGCGCCAAAAATGATTATCCCACCTTTTTCCCCTGTTGTCAAGGAAAAAAGGCGGGAAAAAGAATATATGTTCGTTAGTCTCAGTCCCGGTCGTCGGGTTCGAAACGCGTGTTGTCGAACACCTTGAGGCCCAGTATCTCCACCGTGGTCCCGACGGTATAGCCAAACTCGCCCGTTTCGGGATCGTCGCTGATCTGGTGCCACTTGTCCACTCTGTAAAGCACGGCGATCCATGCCCGCGAGCCCCCATCCTTAAAGCTGAATGGTATGGGGATCAGGAGCAGTATGAGTATAACAATGAGCACACAGATCACGATCTGCTTCTTCGTGAGCTTTTTGCGCTCCTTTTTGGGCTTCGGCTCCTTCGTCTGCCGGCTTTGTTCGAACCAGTTTTCCATTACCGTTCTCCCTCCTCAAAAAACACGGGCAGCAGCTCTTTGAACTTCTCATACAGCGGGCAGGCCACGGCGCGCATATCGGGATGCGCGGCGGGCGCGGTGCGGAGGGCGAAGAAATGCCGCCACTCGCGAAGGTTCATCGTGCAGATGAACTCGGTCTTCAGGGAGTTCGGCAGCACGCTCCTCGCGGTCTCGGGCGTGACGCCCATATCGAGCAGTTCGAAATAGCTCCTTTCGGCGTTCTCCATAGCGCGCGCCCAGGCCTCATACTCCGGCGTGCCCTCCGAAAGCTTCTCGGGCTTTATGAAGGTGATCTCGCCGCCGAACTTGTCCTTGGCGTAGTTGCAGTATCTGGTGGATTCCTGCGAATAGCTGGCGACGCGGTGACGCACCCATTCGTGCGAAACGCCGCGGTCGCATATCACGCGGACGCTGATCGAATAATGCTCTATCGGGCTCTCGTGCCCACGGGCGAGCATGCTCTTTATGAGCCGCTCCGCGCTGCCCTCGCCGATATTGCCCTCCGACTTGTAGCATACCCTGCCGCAGAGCTCGATATGGCGATAGACCGCCTCGCGGTCGATGGGGGTTATTATCTCAAAGCTCGGGCCTATAACTCGCATACGTTCTTCCTTTCGATACCGTTCTCCGTCCTTACGACGACCTCCTTTATCCCCGCATTCTTTATGAGGCGGGAGCAGATCACGCAGGGGGCGGGATTCGCCATCTCGCCCTTCTCGTCAAAGCCCGCGAGATAGAGCGTGGAGCCCAACATATCGCGCCTCGCGGCGGAGATTATGGCGTTCTGCTCCGCGTGGACGGCGACGCATTTTTCATACTGCTCCCCGTGGGGGATGTTGTTGCGCGCGCGCCAGCACTCGCCCTCGTCGCAGCAGTTGGGCTCGCCGCGGGCAGCGCCGTTGTAGCCGGTCGATATGATCTCGTCGTTCTTGATTATCACCGCGCCGTACCTGCGCCTTAAGCAGGTGGAGCGCTGCGCGACGGCCGCCGCTATGCCGAGGTAGTATTCGTCCTTCGATATTCGGTTCATGATGACCTCCGGTTCGGGTTATAACTGATTTTACCACAGCCGGAGCGCTATTTCAACCATAACGGGCACAAGCCGTCATTCTCATTATTTTTTCGGCGTATCTTATTGAAAAAACAGCCCGGTATGGTATAATGTGAGCATGGATAACCGTTATACAACATTTGGTCTGTCGAGGAAAAACGCCGGCACATGGATAGCCGCCGTACTGCTGCTGCTTGCGGCCGCGTGCCGCATAGTCTACTTCGCCATGGGAGGGCTTGAAGGCCGCGTATTTTCGGGCGGCAATGGCGCGGGAACAGAAAGCGGCTGGTGGTTCTTCTTCTCCGTCGTGCTCCCCGTTATCGCCTGCGTCCTCGTTGCCGTGCGCCTCATACTGAACGGGCGAGACCGCCTCTACAAGACGGGCTTCGGCGTGCTGCTGGGGACGGTGTTTTTCATCACAAGGATAATCTGGCTTTATAAGTATCCCGAATACATCAATTCCGGCTGGCTGCTCGCGCTGCACATCGTGCTGTACTGCGCGGCGTTCGTTATCTGGGACCTTACGGCCAACGGCGCAAGGCTCAAGACCAAGCTCCCCGCGATACTCATATTCGCGATACCGCTCGCCGTGCACCTCTTCGTGCTCGATCTGCCGAGGTGGATCAAGGGCTTTTCGCTGTTTGACGAGCTGCCCGAGATAAGCGTGCTGCTCATCATGGCCGCGCTCGCCGTCGCCGCGGTCTGCCTTGAAAGGATCACGAGCGAGAGCTTCCGCCCGAGGCGGGGCGACAGGCCCGACGGGCGCCTCGTCCGCTCGCTGGATCCCATAAACGGCGTCGCGATCTACATAATGCCCACCCGCAACGGCGCCGCGACCTATTTCCGCGACAGCGTCGAATGCTCCAAGATGGAGGAGTACATAAGGAAAAAGCGCGCTGAGGGCCTTACGGGCTTCGGCACGCTCCACGTCATCGCCGCGGCGTACGTGCGCGTCATTTCCCAGCACCCCGCCTGCAATCGCTTCATCAGCGGGCAGAGGATATTCTCCCGCGGGGACGAGATAGAGCTGCAGATGACCGTCAAAAAGAGCCTCAAGGCCGACGCTCCCGAGACCATAATAAGCGCGTATTTCAAGCCCACCGATACCGCGGATGACGTCTACCGCCAGTATCAGGAGCTCATCGACGAGGCGAAAAAGCCCGCCCTCGATTCGAGCTTCGACAACCTCGCGGGGGTCGTCAATGCCGTTCCCGGCGTTATAAAGAAGTTCCTTATATGGTTCCTCAAGACCCTTGACTATTTCGGCAAGCTCCCGCGCTGGCTGATGAAGCTATCGCCCTTCCACGGCTCCGTATTCGTGACGGCGCTGGGGTCCTTGGGCATTCCGCCCGTGTTCCACCACCTCTACGACTTCGGCAATATCCCCGCCTTCATCGCCTTCGGCGCGCGGCGTACCGAGACCGAGATCGGCGACGACGGATCGCCCGTCCGCCGCAAGTATGTGGATTACACGATAGTCACCGACGAGCGCATCTGCGACGGCTTCTACTACGCCTCCGCGTTCAAGACCTTCCGCCGCCTTCTCAACAACCCCGAAAAGCTCGACCTCCCGCCCGAAAAGGTCGAGAAGGACGTGTTCTGATAACGGATAGAGATTAAAAAACGCTGCTTTTGCAGCGTTTTTTTCCTTTCATTTTCAATTCATTCCGACAGCGTCCAAGTCCTTCCGCCGTCGGACGAGATAAAGCCGTAGGTCGTGCTGAAGCCGAATTCGCTCCCGTCCTCATATACGGCGCTTACGAACACCACGCCTCTGTCGCCTATGAAAGTCGGCGCGAACGCCGTCGAATAGAGAAGCGGGCAGCCCTCCCTCTCCTTGGGGATCTCCAAGCCCATATCCTGCCAGGTCGCGCCGCCGTCAAAGGTGCCGAAGACCCTGAACCAGCTGTATTGGCTCCGCATTTCCGTCTGGCACAGGAAGCCCGTTGTGCCGGAGAGGATGCAGGCGCCGGTGACGACTCCGATAAAGTCGTTGTTATGACCGAACTCATAGAAGGACTCCCCGTCGTCCGTGCGCCAAATGGTATGCACATTCTTCCCCTGCGTCGTCTCGCTGTTCATCAAAAGGAACCAATCGCTTCCTGCGTAGCCTCTCATGGGCATAATGCCGTCGCCTTCTTGAAATATAACATCCAGCCCGAGATAGGCTTTGGTATGATCCGCAAGGCTTGCTTCCGCGAGCTCCAAAGTCTCGGCCGGAAAGCAAGCAAACGGCTCCGCACACTCATAGCGCGTCTCGTACTTTCCGTCCTTTTGCCTTCTCATGCTAAGGCAGAGATCGTACGCATAAAAGCCGTCCTCTCCCTCCTCCGTGCCGCGGCGCAGGAAGCATTCTCCGCACATTATCCCGCCGTTGTAGTCCGTGCATGGCTCTATCTCGTCGGCCTTCATGCTGCCCTCAAGGACCGCCATTGCCGAATCAAAGAGCTCAGCACGGCGGCTCCTCAATTCAACGGTCTGCCATTCCTCATCCGCATCCCCGGTCGCTTCCGCGGTTTCAGTGGGCCGCGCAGTCTCCGTTTCCCTTGCCGGCGCATCCGTTGGATCTGCCGGCGTTTGTTTTGGGGTGCATCCGAAAAGGCTCAGCGCCATTATCAGCACGAGCATCAATGCCAATATCGATCTGTAATGATCATATCTGTTCATTGTCTTCTCCTCCTACTCCGTCATTCCTTCACCGGCCTGCTATGCGGGCGATAGCCGCTTCATCGAGCGCTACCACCTCCGCGTTGCCGGGGATGAATGCGCGCACGTCGTTCAGGGGAAGCCCCGCCGCGGCGGCTCTTAAGAAGCCGATGACCGCACCGTGCGTCACGACGAGCGCGGGATCGCCGTTCGTGCTTTCGGGCAGCGTCAGGAGCGCCTTCCTCGCGCGGGTCATCACGTCATAGCCCGTTTCGCCGCCGTGGGCGTTCGAATCCGAGCCGCGCATGAGATAATCGGCGTACGCCTCCGGATATAGCTTCGCGCAGTCCGCGAACCTGTGCCCCTGGAAGCGGCCGAAGTAGATCTCCTCGAGCCCCGCGACGGTCACGGGCGTGAGCATAAGCGCGCGGCCGATTATCCGCGCCGTCTCGCCCGCCCTCGAAAGCGTGCTGCAATAGAGCTTATTTACGCGCGGGCCCTCCGCTTTGAGCCTTTCGCCGAGCTCCATCGCCTGCTCCCGCCCCGTTTCGGAAAGCGGTATGTCGAGCTGCCCCTGGAGCCTGTTTTCGACGTTATAGGGCGTCTGTCCGTGCCTTACGAGATAAAGCATCTCAGTCCTCTTCCGGCTCGTAGGGGAACGCGGGCATCATGGAGAGCTTGAAGAGGTTCATTTCGTGCTTGCGGTCGATGAGCTCCTTCTTCTCCTCGGGGACGCACACGCCCGTCCTTATGTAGCGGTCGAGCGTCTCATAGGTGAAGCCGAGGTTATCCTCGTCGGTGAGGCCGGTGAGCCCGTCCGAGGGGGCTTTGTCGACAATGAAATCGGGGAGTCCCAAATACCTTCCGACCTCTATGACCTCATGCACTGTGAGCTTGGCGAGAGGCGAGAAGTCGCCCACGGAATCGCCCCATCTCGTGGAGTAGCCGACCCAGTCCTCCGAGAGGTTGCATGTGTTGGCGACGCGGCCGTTCATGCTCTGGGAGACGGCGTAGAGCGCGGTCATGCGGATACGCGGCGCCATGTTGATCACCGTCTGGCGGGAGAGCTCCCCGCCGATCGCGGCCTCCGCCTCGCGGGAGAGGGCCATGTACGCGTCGTGGATGTTGACCGTAAAAGACCTTATGCCGAGGTGCTCTATCAGCTTTTCGGAATAGCCGATATCGGGCTGGACGCCGTTGGGCATCATAACGCCGATCACGCGCTCGCGGCCCAATGCCGCCGCGCACACGGCCGCCGTGACGGAGGAATCCTTGCCGCCGGAGATGCCTATCACCGCATTGCAGCCGGGACCGTTCACCTCGAACCAGTCCCTGACCCATTCGATGACGTCTTTGGTTACCTTTTCAACGTTGAACATATTTTTTCTCCCCCTAGACAAAATGGCCTCGAAAAATCGAGGTCATTCTGTGAAAGTCCTATTAGTTTATGCCATAGCGCTTCTTGAACTTGTCTACGCGTCCGCCGGTGTCGACGAGCTTCTGGCGGCCGGTGTAGAAGGGATGGCACTTGGAGCAGATCTCGACCTTGAGCTCGCCCTTTGTGGAGCCGGACTTGAAGGTCTCGCCGCAGGCGCAGCGAACGATGCTCTCACCATACACAGGATGGATATCCTTCTTCATTTTGAATCTCCTAACTTTGTTCGGTGCAGGGCGAGAAGCCGCCCTCCTGCCGCTTATTTGCGGTGGGGCGAGAAAATAAGCGCCCCGGAAAGATCCGCAAGGTGTATTATAACCCCTTGCCGCTTGAAATTGCAAGCCTTTTTTTCAATATATTTTAAGATTTTTCGGGATCTTTCCCCGCTCTTGCGGCAACGCCCCGCTTCGTGGTATAATCGAAGGGACAAAGGGGGTATTATCGATGCGTCTTTTCATTGGCTTGGAACTTCCCGCCGATATGCGGCGTGAGCTTGACGGGCTGTCGAAGCTCCTGCGCGAGCGCTCCTGCGGGGGCCGCTTCGTCCCGCAGGAGAACTTTCATCTGACGCTGCAGTTCCTCGGCGAGACGGACGATCTCGCGGGAGCCGTCTCCGCCATGCGGGAGGCCTGCCGCGGCATACGGCCGTTCAGGCTCGGGCTCGGGCGCTACGGCTATTTTGAAAAGACCGCCTCCGGCAATCACCGCGTTTCGCTCGTCACCGTCACCGGCGACACAGGCGAGCTCGGCGTGCTGCGTGAAACGCTCGCCTCCGCCCTTGCGGACAACGGCTTCCCGCGGGACCGCAGCAGGTTCATGCCCCATATCACGCTCGGCAGGAACGTCGAGCATGACGAGCTCGTGGCGGAGGAGCTCAAAGGCTTCCCTCTTTCCTCCTCCATGACCGTCACGGGGATCACCCTTTTCGAAAGCAGCCGCATAAACGGCAGGCTCACCTACTCCCCCCTGCACAGGGAAAAGTTCTGATAAGGAAAAACGCTTCCCCATACGTATAAATAATAAAGGGGCGCAAGTCCCGTAAATAACCTTCGGGAAGGGCCGTCACTCAGGATGAAAGCACATACCGCTGTACTCTCAATAGCCCACGCCGCGGTGGATCTCGCATGCGCCGCGCTGTTCTTCGGCTTCCTCCATTCGGGGGACGTCTGGCTCAATATGGTGCTCTACAACGCGTTCGCGTTCCTCATGCAGCTCCCGATGGGCGTTATCGCGGACAGGCTTAACCGCAATCTCCTGTTCGCGGGGATAGGCTGCGGGCTCGTCGCGCTGGCCTACCCGCTCGCCGGGGTCCCCGCGCTCTCCGCGGTAGTCGCGGGGATAGGCAACGGCGCGTTCCACGTCGGAGGCGGCATAGAGGTCTTGAACCGTTCCCGCACGAAGGCCGGCGCGCTCGGCGTGTTCGTATCCCCCGGCGCTGTTGGCCTTTTCCTCGGCAGGTTCTATTCCGCGGAGTTCCGTTCACTGCCGTACCTGTTGCCGGCGCTGCTCGCGCTCATCGGCCTCCTCATCGCTTTCCTTCCGACGGAAAAGCGCCGCTTCGTTACGGGAAACGCGGAGTTCGACGCCTCCGTCGAAAGGGGCGGCATACTGCCGCTCGCGGCGCTGTTCCTCGTGGTCGTGCTGCGCTCTTTTCTGGGGACGACCGACGCGTTCTCCCCGGGCTCCGCGCTGTCCGCGCTCCCGCCTCTCGCGGCTGGGCTCATCCCCGTGCTCTGCCTCGCCTTCGGTAAGGCGGCGGGCGGCTTCGTTTCGGACGCGATAGGGATAAGGCTGACCTCCGTATTATCGCTCGGGCTCTGCGCGCTCGCGCTGTTCTTCCCCTTCTCCCCATGGGTAACGCTCGGGGCGCTGTTCCTTTTCAATATGACCATGCCGATAACGCTCTATGCCTCAGCAAAGCTGCTTAAGGGCGCCAAGGGCACCGCGTTCGGGCTTTTGACGGCCGCTCTGTTCATAGGCTGCGTGCCCGTGTTCATGGGCGCACCGCTCGGGCTTCATCCCGCCGTTTCGGGCGGGCTCGCGCTCGTTTCGCTCGCGCTGCTCCTGATCGGGCTCAAAAAGGAGAAAGCATGAGCCTCGTTTGGTCGCTCATAATATCGCTCGCGCTGACGGAGGCGATAGAGCTCCCCCTGCTTTTCGCGCTCGGCTTCAGGGGAAAGGAACTCATCATCGCCGCCCTCGCGAACGTCGTGACGAATCCGCCGCTGGTATTCACTTACAGCGTGCTCACGGCCTTCACGCATCTCCCCGCGTGGTCGGTGATCCTCCCGCTGGAGCTCGCAGCGGTCCTCGCCGAGGCGCTGATCTATAAAAAGGCGACCGCCCGCAGGCTGCCGCTTCTCGATTCCCTGATCGCAAACGCCGTATCGTATTCGATAGGGCTCGTGATAACGACTTTCATACTTTAGGAGGAACCCTATGTCCGTATTCGCAGACGTGATATTCCCCGAGCGCACCGAAGAGGCGATAGAGCAAGCGCTCGAGACCGCAAAAGCGGGCGGAACTGGCCCGCTGCCCTTTATCCTTATCGGTCTGGCGGTATTAGCCGCCGCCGCTGCCGCGATCGTGCTGATCGCGAAAAAGAACAAGATCAAGTGATGCGGGAAAGGAGGTAAACACATGGTACTTTCCGACGTTGCGATCGAACCCCTTGAGACGATCACCGAGTTCTGGCCCTACATACTGGTAGGCGCGCTCGTCATAGCGGCCGTCGTGACCGCGATCGTGCTTATCGCGAAGAAGAACAAAAAGAAGTGATGAGAGAAGGGAGATCAAAACATGGTACTTTCCGACGCTGCTGTCAGCACCTTCGATAAGATCATCATAATGTGGCCGTACATACTGATAGGCGCGCTCATCTGCGCGGCCGTCGCGGCCGCGATCGTGCTGATCGTGGTATTTGCGAAAAAGAACAAAAAGAAATAACGACTGCATAAAAACAGCCCTCCGTTTTCTTCGGAGGGCTGTTGTCGTTTCCTTATTCGCTCAGCTTATATATGAGTATCGCGGCGGCGACGGCGGCGTTGAGGCTCTCCGCCCTGCCCTTCATGGGCAGGCGGTAGAGGAAGCACTCCTCCGCGACCTCGGGCGAAACGCCGTTCGCCTCGTTGCCGATGACGATGACGCGCTTCTCGCCGAGCTCGGGCAGGTCTTCCGCGCCCTCAAGATGGCCGCAGACTATGCCGAAGCCCGCTTCCCTCAGCCGTTTGAGCTCGGTCTTGAGCTCGCCCTGCCATACGGGGATGTGGTACGTTGAGCCCATGGCGGCTCTGACCGCTTTGGGCATGAAGGGATCGACGCTCCCCTCCCCGACTATGACGCCCGCTGCGCCGAACGCGTCCGCCGTGCGGAGCACCGTGCCGAGGTTGCCGGGATCCTGTATGCGGTCAAGGCAGACAATGAGCCCCGCGGGGTACTCCTCCGGCACGGAGGTATCGGGCGTTTTCACCGCGGCGAGCACGCCCTGCGGCGAATCCGTATCGGAGACGGCCTTCATGACCTCCCCCGTTACGGTGATGTACGGCACGTCAAGCTCATCAAGCTTCGCCCCCGCGGTGGTGTTCCACTCGGCTACCAGCACCGTATCGGGAACGACGCCGGATTCCAGCACGTCGGTGACGAGCCTTTCGCCCTCTATGAGATGGAGTCCCGTATCGCGCCGCCCCTTGCGGGTGCGCAGGGACTTTATATCCTTTATCCTGTCGTTTTTTGCGGAGGTTATCATCATTTTCCGCAACCGATCTCGGCGATGTTCATTGCGTGGTCGCCGACCCTTTCAAGATCCGTAAGCATCTCGACGAAGAGCATGCCGACGTCCGCGGAGCAGAGGCGCTGCTCCATCCTTTCGATATGCCCGTTCTCGTACTGCTCGACGAGATCGTCGATCTCCTGCTCGCGGCGGGCGACCTCGTTATAGGTCTCGTCCGAGGGGGATTTTATGCAGGAGTTCGCGAGCTCCGTGATATCGATGACCTTTTCGAAGAGGCCCTTGAGCTGTGCCGTCGCCTGCTCGGAGAAGGTCAGCTTCTCGTCGCGCATGTGGCCGATATAGCCCGCGATGTTCTCCGCGTGGTCGCCTATGCGCTCATAGTCGGTGATGATATGGTGCATGCGGTCGATGGAGCGCGCTTCGGGCTCGCCGAGGCCGGCGCGGTTGATATCGACGAGCGCCTTCGCTATCTCGTGATTGAGGAAGTCTATCGTCTCCTCGTTCGCGTCCACCTCCTCCAGATCGCCCTTACGCTTTGTGAAGAACGCCTCCGAGACAATGCGCATGTTGTTCATCGCCAGCTCATACATGCGGTTGCACTCCAGCTCCGCGCCGGAGACTGCGACCGCCGCGGAACCGAAGCCCTTGGCCGGGATGAATATGAGCTTCTTGCCTGCGGACTTGTCCTCGCCGCGGATGATGAGGCGGGAGAGCTTTATGAGCAGGCCGGACAGCGGGAAGAGTATGAGCGTCGCGCCGATCTTTAGGAACGTATTGGCGTTCGCGAGCTGCTGAGTGGGATTGGTGGGCGAGAGCGCCTCGATCCATCTGGTGATAGGCAGGAACTGCAGGAGTATTATGCAGATCACGCAGGCGAACACGTTGAACATTACGTGTATCGCGGCGGTCCTCTTCGCGTCCTTCGTGCCGCCCATCGCGGCGATCACGGTGACCATAGTGCAGCCTATGTTCTGGCCGCAGATGAGGTATATCGCCTGACCGAGCGAGAGTATTCCCGCGGCGGCCATCGCCTGCAGCACGCCGACGGAGGCCGATACGGACTGCAGGAGTATCGTCATGAGCGTTCCGAAGAGCACGCCGACGAGGGGATATTTCTCAAAGCTCTGGACGAGCCTGCAGAACCATTCCTCCTGCCCCAGATAGACCATGTTGCTCTTCATGAGCATCATGCCCATAAACAGCATGCCGAGGCCGGCAAGTATGTAGAATATGTTGTTCCACGGCTTTTTCTTGAAGAAGGTCATGCCCATCACGCCTACGAAGGCGATTATGGGCGCCACGGCGTCGATGTTGAACGCGATGAGCTGGCCGGTGATGGTGGTACCGACGTTGGCGCCCATTATGACGCCTACCGCGTTTTCGAGCGGCATAAGGCTCGCGTTGACGAAGCCTACCGTCATTACCGATACCGCGTTGGAGCTCTGGATGATACCCGTTATCACCATACCGAGTATCAGCCCCAGGAAGCGGTTCTTCGTCAGCTTTTCAAGTATCGTTTTCAGCTTCGATCCCGCGAGACGCTCGATGCCGTTGCCCATTATGCGGATGCCGTAAAGGAACAGCGCGATACCGCCCGCTATGCCGATCCAATTCTCGAAGGTCATATCGTTTCCCTCCCGATGCTGCGGTCCCGAATGGGATCGCTCGTTGAATTATGCTTTCTTTATTTGGGAGCGGCGTGCTCAGCCGATCCCTATTATCTCGCCCACGTACATGGTGTGGGGGGCTTCCGTCTCGTAATAGCGCTCGCGGGCGAACTCCGGGATCGCGGCGGGATCGAGATCCTGACGGTAGATCCTGCGGCAGACGAGCGTGTGCGCTGCCTGAACATAGCCCACGAGGTTCTCCCCTATGCGTACGGGGGTGAGCCTGCTCTCCTCCACCTTGTCGCAGTCGCGGCCGGACTTGGAGCCCAACAGCGCCAGCGCGGGGCGGTATTTTTCGTCGAAGAAGGAGACGGTGAAATAATCGTTCGCCTCCATGTACTCATGCGTGTAGCGGACGGGCTTGACGTACACCGTGCATACGGGCTTGTTCCACAGCGTGCCCATGCCGCCCCATGAGATCGTCATTGTATTGAAATCCGAGATGTCGCCCGCGGTGACGAGCGCCCAGCCCTTGTCGAAAAGGGAGAGTATGTCGGTGGTGAAGTTCATTTTATGCCCCTTTCCTTTATCGTTCGTCAGTTGAAATGCGCCAAAAGCCCGAGTGCCAGCAGGTTTTCGGGATCCTCGATCAGTATCTCCCCGTACTCGACATAGAGCGCGAACTCTTTTTCTTCCCCGAAGGAGGCTTCGTCCTTCTCCCCGGTATCGGCGCGCTCCGCATGCGTGTAGAACACGCGGCCGTCATGGGCGGAAAGGCCGCTCTGTCCGAAAACGAGCGAGTATCCCGAAATGCCTATGCGCTCCAGTTCGCCGTTCTTTATCCCGAACGCCTCGAATATTATCGAGTAAAATCCCGACAGCGGCCCCGGGCAGAGGAATACCGCGTCCGCCTCGCCGTCGCCGTCGATATCGCCTGCCGCGATATCGAAATACCGCACCTCGAACGCCTTGCCCGCGCCGACGATGAATGTCCTCGTCGTGAAAAGGGTGCCTTCCTCCGCGCGTTCGTCATAGAGTACGCGGAAAACGACGAGCCCCGTGCCCTCATAGAGGCCTTCCGGGGTGATCTCTATCATAGTGTCGATGCCGCCCTCCGGGCCTTCGGGATCGGCCCAGCTGTATTCGGCCTCCGCGATCGCTTCCTCGACCTCGCCGCGGTCGACGCCCTCGGTGGGGGAATCGAAGGATACCTTTATCTCACAGCTCGAATCCTCCCCGGTATTGTCCGCGATCTCGATCCACGCGTCGCCTCGCACGAGTATCTTTAAAAGGTCCGTATCCGCGTTCAGCATCAGACCGAAGCCGTCCGCCTCACGCGATTCTATGTATTCGCCGAGCATATCCGCGCTGACGCCGCGATACGTGACCCACTCGCTCTCCGCGTTCTCCGTCGGCCAGTCGGGCAGGAGCGAAAGCGGCGCGGGCTCCTCCGTGGGTTCCTCCGTCGCCGCCGCCTGATCGGTCGGCTCCGGTATTTTGCCCTCTTCCGGCGCGGGAGAAACCGGCTCCCTTCCGGCGCACCCGAACACCGCGCACATAAGTATCGCAGCCAGCAAGAAACAGATCGCTTTTTTCATAAAGATCATTATGTCTTCCTTTCATTTCGCATTGCCGTTTCGGTTTTCCATCGGTTTTAACCGCCGGTCTCAGCCTTCCCCCCGGTGGGGAAGGTGTCAGGCGACGAATGGGGGACGAATGCTTCGGAGGCATACGCTCTGCCTGCTGATGAAAAGTCCGTTGATTAAAGCCGGAATGGCCGGTCTCTGCCTTCCCCTAGGTGGGGAAGGTGGCATTCGAGGCGGCCGCCGAGAATGACGAATGGGGGGGCTTGATGTGCGCTGCGTATCCCCCCACCACCGCTCACGCGGAGCCTCCCCACCAAGGGGAGGCCGGATCGCAGATTATCGTCCGAAGAGGGGGACCCCACCTGAAAGCGCAGCACCGTTGCCCTTTTCGGGCGGCTCTCGCCCGCCACGGGGAGGCCGACGGTCTACCTCACAAACTCCTTGATATGCTTCATGATATCAAGGCAAACTCCTTCAAAATCGGTATTGACGTCATAGTTGGAATAGCGGATCACGCGAAGACCGTGATCGGTCAGATACCTGTCGCGTTCCGCGTCATAGGCAGCGCTCTTCTCGGTGTAATGCTGAGATCCGTCGAGTTCGATCACGAGCTTCGCCTCTGCAATGAAGAAATCGACTATGTATCTGCCGAACTGCCTTTGACGGTTGACGTGCTGCGGTATCTTTTTGAAGAAGTCATACCACAGATGTTTTTCTTCGGGGGTCATGTTTTTGCGAAGTCCGTCCGCAAGCGCGGTCAGCTTCGGATCGTATTTTGCCCGCATGGCGATCTCCCCGTTTGAAGCTTTGTTTGATGCCTTGTATAGGTTTCGCGCCTTCCCCTTGGTGGGGAAGGTGGCATTCGAGGCGGCCGCCGAGAATGACGAATGGGGGGGCTTATGAACGCGGTTTCCCCCCACCACCGCTCGCGCGGAGCCTCCCCACCGAGGGTAGGCCGTTCTCGGCGGCGGCAAGCGGTGTATTACATAAATCTCGAAATGACCACCATGTAAGCGACAAACGCAATGACGATCACCGCGATCATTATCGAGCAGAAAACGTCTGCCCCCTTGGCCTTTTCGGAGCCTTCGCGCCGCGCCTTTTTCGAGACGATCTTTCCCGCGATGCAAAGAGCAAGCGCCGCAGGTGTAATGATCAGCCAAGCGAACACATTGACGTCGAATACCCGTCTAAATACCTCGGAAGAAAACGAGAGGCTCGTTCCCGAATAATAGACGAACACGAGCAGGGCAATGGCGGCAAGCAGCATTATCAGCGCCGCTGTTCCGAGTCTTTTTGCTTTTGCCGTCTTTTTTTCGGCTTCCATATAAGCCTCGTTACACATTGAACCTGAACACGACTATATCGCCGTCCTGCATGACGTAATCCTTGCCCTCGGATCTCACGAGGCCCTTCTCCTTGCAGGCGAGCATGGTGCCGTTCTCGATGAGGGTATCGTAATGGACGACCTCCGCCCTTATGAAGCCGCGCTCGAAATCGGTGTGGATCTTGCCCGCGGCCTGCGGCGCCTTGGTGCCCTTTGTGATGGTCCATGCGCGGACCTCCTTCGGCCCCGCCGTAAGGAAGCTTATGAGCCCAAGCAGGCGGTAGCCCGCCTTGACGAGCTTATCGAGGCCGCTTTCGCCGATGCCGAGCTCCTCGATGAACTCCTTCTTCTCCTCGAGCGAGAGAGAGGAAAGCTCCTCCTCCACCTTCGCGGAGACGACGATCACCTCCGCGCCCTCCTTTTCGGCCTGCTCGCGGACCTTTCTGACGTTCTCCGTCTCCGTGCCGATCTCGTCCTCCGCGATGTTCGCGGCGTAGATAACGGGCTTTGTGGTGAGCAGGAAGAACTGCGCGATCTCCTCGCGCTCGTCGTCGGTCTGGGGCATGCTCCTGACGGGCAGCTGCTTTTCAAGATGCGCGTATATGCGCTCGCAGAGCTCGATCTCGTGCTGGAACTTCTTGTCGCCCGATTTGGCGGACTTGCGCGCCTTGTCAAGGCGGCGCTCGACGGTCTCCATATCGGCGAATATGAGCTCGATATTAATGGTCTCCATATCGCGGACGGGATCGACGGAGCCGTCCACGTGGACGATATTGTCGTCCTCGAAGCAGCGGACGACATGGACCACCGCGTCGACCTCGCGGATGTGGGAGAGGAACTTGTTGCCAAGGCCCTCGCCGCGGTGCGCGTCGCGCACGAGACCGGCGATATCGACGAACTCTATCGTCGCGGGGGTATATTTCTGCGGATCGTACATCTTCGCGAGCACGTCCAGCCTTTCATCCGGCACCGCGACGACGCCGACGTTCGGCTCGATCGTGCAGAAGGGGTAGTTCGCGGCCTGCGCGCCGGCCTGGGTTATCGCGTTAAAAAGCGTGCTTTTTCCTACGTTGGGAAGTCCTATGACTCCGAGTTTCATGTTTGCCTCCGGTTTCAAGTGCATATTTTGACAATTACATTTTAATCCCGACCGGGGCTTTTTGCAAGCGTATTTTCCATTTCCTTCAATGTTGATTGGAAGCCGCGTTTATGGTAAAATCAGGCTATGAATACTCGCCTTCGTTCTATGCTCACCGCGCTGCTTTGCGGATTCATCGCGGGACTCGTCTGTTTCGCCTTTTATTTGCTGCGCGGACGCATATTTTCCCGCGGGCCGCTCGATGAAAGCGCGGTAGCTTCCGCAATGGAGGGGAACGAATACCCATCGGCCGCCGCCGAGACCGCGGTCGCGAAGGCGGTATCGCTCATCGGCCGCGTGCACTATTTCTGGGGCGGCAAGTACGATAAGCCCGGCGAGTGCCCCGAGTGGGGCTCCCCGCGCGAGGTAACGAGCGCGGGCAACAGCACTACCGGCACCGTGCGCCCCTTCGGGCTGGACTGCTCCGGCTTCGTCACATGGGCGTACGTCCAGGCGGGGGTCTCGCCCGCCGAGATAGGCTCCGGCACATGGAACCAGTGGTTCGCGTCGGCCGAGATCGAAAAAAGCGAGCTCCGCCCGGGCGATCTCGCATTCGCCAATTCTTACCCGGGAAGCTCATGGAACCACGTGGGTATATGCGTGGGGTTCCTCCGCGGGAAGCCCGTTTTCGCACACTGCACAAGCACATACGATAACGTCGTCGTCACGTATGCCGACGGCGTGTTCAGCTATTTCAGGCGGCCGTTCGCGCCGCAGAACGGAGGCGAATGATGAGCTGCAGGCTCGAGTTCATACTTGGAAGAGCGGGCTCCGGCAAGACGACCGCCCTTTTCGCGCGCGCGGCGGAAGCTCAGGACGCCGAACGCTTCATAATAGTACCCGAGCAGGCCACGTTCGAGACGGAGCGCCGCCTTGCGGAGTACCTATCCTCCGGGCTGTTCGGCTGCACGGTAACGTCGTGGAGCTCTCTTTCGCGCCGCGTGCTCGATTCGCTTGGCGTAAGGCAGGCCTTCCTCTCCCCGCAGGGGCGGGTGATGCTGCTGCGCCGATGCGCGGACGCATGCGCGGCGAAGCTCACCGTGTTCAAGCGCTCCGCGGCAAGGGACGGCTTCCCCGCCGAGTGCGATATGCTCATATCGCGCTTCAAGCGCTGCGGCATGAGCGCCGCGGACGTGGCCGAGGCCGCGCAAAGGCTCCCCGAGGGGACGCCCCTTCGCGATAAGCTGTCCGATCTTTCCGTCGTTTTCGCCGACTGCGAGCGCCGATGCGAAAACCGCTACATAGATCCCGAGGATATGATGAACGAGATGCTTCGGAGGATGGACGCTTCCGTGCTCCGCGGCGCGCATGTGTTCATCGACGGCGGCGATACGCTGCACGAGCAGGCATACCCCGTTTTCGCGGGGCTGTTACGCTGCGCCGCTTCCGTGACCGTCGCGCTCTCGCTCGACCGCACCTCCCGCGACAGGGAGCTCTTCGCTCCGGAGGCCGCGGCGTTCGACCGCCTTCGCGCCATAGCTCGGGACGCGGGCGTGAGCTTTGAAGTGACCGAGCTTCACGAAAGGCGCCGCCCGGGCTCCCCCGCGATAAAGCATCTCGAGCGGGAGCTTTTCGCATATCCGTACGGCGTTTTCGAGGGCGAGCCCGAGGGGCTTTCGCTGTTTGTCGCGCCGGGGCGCATGGATGAGGTGATAAACGCCGCGGAGACCGTTTCCGCGGCCGTGAAGGAAGGCGTCAGGTACCGCGATATGGCGGTCATCGTCAGCGACCTTGCCGGCTACGCGCCGACCGTCTCCCGCGTGTTCTCGGCATACGGCATACCGTATTTCACCGACGTCAAGCGCAGCCTCGCGACGCATCCCGCGGCAAGGCTGATACTCTCCGCGCTTTCGGCCGCGGAGCGCGGCTTCGACGCCGAAAATATCATAGATATCGTCAAATCCGGCTTCCTGCCCGTCACTCCCGACGAGGCGGAGCTTTTCGAAAACCACGTGCTCGCGAAGGGCCTCTCCTACGCGAAGCTCACGGAGCCCTTCACGGACGAGGCGGAGCCCCTTGAGGACTGCCGCAGGCGCATAATGGGGCCGCTCGTCCGCTTCCGCGAGGCGCTTCGAGGCGGCACCTGCGAGGAGCGCACGCGCGCGATACACGCGCTCATGGAGGAGCTCGACCTGTACGGCACGCAGAAGGAGCTTTGCGCCCGCCTGCACGAGGAGGCCCGCTTCCGCGAGGAGGAAGAGAACGCGCAGGTCGTGAACACCATACTCGAGGTGCTGGATCAGCTCTTCGTGATAATGGGCGGCGAGAAGATAGGCCTCAAGCGCTTCATATCGGTCGTTAAGGAGGGCTTCGCCTCCCACGAGGTGGGCATGATACCCACGACCTGCGACCAGGTGCTCGTCGGCTCGATGGACAGGACCCGCACCCGCGAGGTGAAGCTGCTCGTCGTGCTCGGCATGAACGACGGGCTCTTCCCGAAGAAGCGAACCGACGACGGCGTGATCGACGACGGCGACCTGAAAAAGCTCAAGGCCGCGGGCTATGAGCTTTGGCAGAGCACGAAGAGCCTGTTCAAGTCCGACGCCGTGACAGTCTATTCCGCGCTCTCGATGGCGACGGAGCGGATAGTCTTCTCCTACCCGGTGAGCATATCGGGCTCCGGAGCGATGGACGCCCCCGCCTCACCCTGCCGGCTGATAGGCAGGATAAAGCAGCTGTTCCCGCTCCTTCCCGTGACCGACGGCACGAAGGAATCCCCCTCCCGCAGCAACGAGGAGCTTGCGTTCCGCTCGCTCGGGCTAAGGCTGCGCCGCATGATCGATTCCGGCGTGCCGGATGACGAGGCCGCTGCGCTTTACGCCTGGTTCTCGCGCAGTCCGAAATACCGCGGGCCGCTGTCAGAGCTCACTCGCGAGTGCTTCGGCAGCCCGGAGGTGGAGCCCATAGGGCGGGAGCTCGCGAAGCTCCTCTACGGCAGGAGCCTTACCGGCTCCGCGTCGAGGCTGGAGGCCTTCAACAGCTGCCCCTTCCGCCACTTCATGCAGTACGGGCTCGGGGCGAAGGAGCGCGACGAGCGCCGCGAAAAGGCGACCGATCTCGGCTCCTTCTATCACGAGGCGCTGGAGGCCTACGTCCGCTATGTAATGGAAACCGGGCTCGACTGGCGCGAGATCGACGACGAAAAGACATTCGACATTCTGCGGGAGATCGTGCCCCCGCTCATGAACAGGAAGGACGGCTACCTGCTCTACGACACCGCAAGGCAGCGGGCGCGGCTCGCCTCCGTCGTGGAGACCGTCAAATACACCTGCTGCGCTGTCACGCGCCACATCGCGCGCGGCGCGTTCCGTCCCACGGGCTGCGAGGTCACGTTCGGCAAGCCCGATTCCGTGTTCCCGCCGCTCATGATAAGGGCGGGAGGCGCGGTGTTCTCCGTCAGCGGAATAATCGACCGCGTGGATTCCGCGGGAACGGACGAAAGGCCCATGCGCCGCATAATCGATTACAAATCCGGCGGAAAGGATTTCGCGTTTGCAGAGCTCGCCGCGGGACTCCAGCTGCAGCTGCCCCTTTACGCCGCGGCGATCAACGCCGCGGACACCGTCGGCATGTACTATATGCCCATACGCGATATCGAGCCCGAAAGCGAGGGCGGCGGCGAGGCGGTGAAGCAGATGACGGACGAGCTCATGGCCGCGTTCCGCTTGAGCGGGCTTTCGCTCAAAGACGCGGAGGTCATAGACGCGACGGACGATTTCGACAAGGCCTCCACGGTGATCTCCGCTAAGCGCGGCCGCGACGGCGAAACGATCGGCGCGGGGCTCGTTGAAGAGGACGAGCTCATGCTCGTTATCGAGACCGCGCAGCGCAAGGCGGCCTCGACGCTCGAGAGCATATTCGACGGCGAGGCAGGCATACGCCCGACGCGCCTCGTCCGCGGCGGAAAGACCGCGTGCCGCTGGTGCCCCTACGGCGACGTGTGCCGCTTCGATCCCGATCTTTCGCCCTCCGGCTACCGTGATATCTACCCCATGAGCGCGGACGCGTTCTTCGGGCGGGAGAAGTAAAGCCTTTTGAAATCGCACTTTACAAAAACCGAAAGATATGATACTATTTTCAAGGGACGGCCCCAAAGGTCGTCCCGATCTATTTTCCGGAGGGCAGTATCATGGCAACAGTATCGAGGGGCGTCCGCGCGCCCATTATAAGGCAGGGCGACGACATCGTTAAGATCACCGTTGATTCCGTTCTGGCGGCCGCCGAAAAGGAGGGCTTCACCCTTCACGAGAGGGACGTCATCGCCGTTACGGAGGCCGTCGTCGCGAGGGCGGACGGCAACTACGTCTCGGTGGACAACATCGCGGAGGACGTCAAGGCAAAGCTCGGCGGCGGGCATATCGGCCTCGTTTTCCCGATACTTTCGAGGAACCGTTTCTCCATCTGCCTAAAGGGCATCGCCCGCGGCGCGAAGAAGGTCACCGTGCTCCTCTCCTATCCCTCGGACGAGGTCGGCAATCATCTTGTCGATCCAGAGGTGCTTGAGGACCGCGGCGTGAACCCCTGGGGCGAAACGCTAACCTCCGATGAGTTCTACGAGCTCTGCGGGGGCGAGTGCCGCCATCCCTTCACGGGCGTCGACTACATAGATTTTTACAAGACCCTCATAGAGGCGGAGGGCGCTGATGCGGAGATAGTCTTCTCCAACCGCCCGGAGGCGATACTCGCCTTTACCGACAACGTGCTCTGCTGCGATATCCACACCCGTTCCCGTACGAAGAGCCGCATACTCCGCCACGGCGGGAAAAACGTGCTGACGCTCTGCGATATCCTGAACAAGCCGGTGAACGGCTCCGGCTGCAATCCCGAGTTCGGGCTTTTGGGCTCCAACAAGGCCACGGAGGAGACGGTAAAGCTCTTCCCGAAGAACGCGCGCGAGGTCGCTTACGGCATTCAGGCTCTTATCATGGAGCGCACCGGCGTTCACGTCGAGGCCATGGTCTACGGCGACGGCGCCTTCAAGGATCCCGTCGGCAAGATATGGGAGCTTGCGGATCCCGTCGTCTCCCCCGGCTTCACGGAGGGGCTTTACGGCCTTCCCAACGAATTGAAGCTCAAGTTCCTTGCCGATAACGACTACGCCCACCTTTCGGGCGAGGAGCTTGCCGAAAAGATCCGCGAGCGCATCCGCGCGAAGAACAGCGATCTCAAGGGCTCCATGCTCTCCCAGGGTACCACGCCGAGGATGCTTACCGACCTTATCGGCTCGCTCTGCGACCTGACCTCCGGCTCCGGCGACAAGGGCACGCCCATAGTGCTCGTGCAGGACTATTTCGTGAACTACGGCGACTGAGGCTTTGTAATGGCAAAAAGCCCGTTTTTGAACGGGCTTTTTGTTTATTGACTATTCGCTCCGTTTTTGTTATCATTTTATCCCGAAAGGAGTGATATTCTTGCTTCCGTACCTTCATCTGGGCAAAACACAGATCCCGATGTACGGCCTGTGCATGGCCGTCGCGATGCTGCTGGCAGTCGGGCTTTCATACATAAGGACGCGCCGCCGCGGCGAGGACGGCGACAGGCTGATTACTATCGCTCTGTTTGCGGTGATATTCGGCATACTCGGCTCAAAGATACTCTATTTCTTCGTGACTTACAGCTGGGAGGAGATAGTCGAGCTCGTCCACTCGAACGGCGTCAAGAGCCTGTTCGAGGGCGGTCTCGTGTTCTACGGCGGGCTGATCGGCGGCGTGATAGGCGCCTTCATTGGCGCCGCGGTCGTAAAGACGCGCCTCTCCCGCTACTCCGACGCCGTCGTGCCGACACTCCCCCTCGCCCACGCGATAGGCCGCATGGGCTGCTTCTGCTCCGGCTGCTGCTACGGCAGAGCTACGGATTCGTGGATAGGCATGTGCTTCCCGCATTCCATCTCCGGCCTCGCGCCGGACGTCGCCGTCATACCCACGCAGCTCATAGAGTCCGGGGCTAACCTGCTCGTGTTCATTTTCCTGCTCTGGTTCACGAGGAAGCGCCGCCGCGGCTTCACCGCCCTGTTCGTCTACATGATGCTCTACGGCGTGATACGCTTCCTTATCGAGTTCTTAAGGGGCGACGAGATAAGGGGCTTCTTCGGTGCGCTCTCCACCTCCCAGTGGATAAGCCTCGCGCTGATCGCGACTGGCGCAGTCGGGCTCGTGCTGACCGGCGCGAAAAAGAAGACCGAAGCGTGAAAAATGCCTCATTCTGCCGAAAGGGTAATACCGATTTCGGCTGCTTCAATTTTTATATTTTGAAAAAGCGGACAAGCGCCACAATATCTTGTAGCCTCTCCGCCGAGCCGAACACAACCCACGGAAAATAGAGGTTGTATTTCCGTAACGTTTTTGATATCATACTTTTCGGGAACAGGAGCTCAGCTGACCGTTCCCGTTTTTATCCGGCTTTTTGTTATTTTTGGGGGATCACATGGTTTCAGCACAGGTCGTATGGGCAAAGGCGCTGCCCGTACTGCAGGAGGAAATGACGCCGACTAGCTTCAAGACTTGGGTCAAGGACATACGGCCCATTTCCATAGAGGGCAACACGCTTATACTGATGGCTCAGAACGAGCTGTATCTTACCACGCTGCGCCAGTTCTATACGAATATCATCACCGAGTGCGTGAACAAGGCCAACGGCACGAGCTATGCCGTGAGCTTTATCGTAAAGGAGGACGCGGAGCCCTCCGTTTCCGTTCCCGTACAGGGCACAAAGGATGAGGGCGTGTTCTTCGGCGTACAGCCCAAGTACACGTTCGACACATTCGTAACGGGCGAATCGAACCGTTTCGCGCACGCCGCTGCGGTAGCCGTTGCGGACAACCCCGCCTCCGCCTACAACCCCCTTTACATCTACGGCGGTTCGGGCCTCGGCAAAACGCATATACTCCACGCCATTGGCAACTACGTGCACGAGCTGCATCCGGAGTTCAACATCTGCTTCGTATCGAGCGAGGATTTCACGAACGACGTCATCGCCGCCATCAAGTACGACACGCGTGAGGAGCTTAGGAAGAAGTACCGCAACCTCGATCTGCTGCTCGTTGACGATATCCAGTTCATCGGCGGCAAGGAGGCGACGGAGATGGAGTTCTTCAACACCTTCAACGCCCTCCACGGCTCCAACAAGCAGATCGTCATCACATCCGATAAATCGCCGAAGGATCTGCCCCTGCTGCAGGATCGTTTGAAGACCCGCTTCACATGGGGCATCACCGCGGATATCAAGCCCCCGGAGGTCGAGACCCGCGTCGCGATACTCAAGGGCAAGGCCGAGCGAGACAATATCGATATCACGAACGACGCCCTCCTCTACATGGCGGAGCAGTTCAGCGCCAACGTGCGCGAGCTGGAGTGCTGCTACAACCGCGTTGTGCTGTACGCAGATTTCTCCAAGCGCGCCTCCATCGACCGCAGCTTTGTCGAGATAGTGCTGAAGGACTATGTCTCCTCCGAGGGGAAGCACATGGTCACTCCCGATCTTATAAAGCAGGTCACCGCAGACTATTTCGATATCACGGTGGACGATCTCGTCTCCACCCGCCGCGACAAGCGCATAGCGGTCCCCCGCCACGTCGCGATGTACCTCTGCAGGACGCTGACGAACATATCCTATCCCGATATCGGCAAGGCCTTCGGCGGCAAGCATTACTCCACGGTAATGTACTCCTGCGACCAGATCGCGTCGGAGATCGGTCAGAAGCTCGATATCTCCACCGCCATCGACGATATCACGAACAGGCTCACTAACGACCTGACGGCGGTGTAAGCGGGGCTTCCGGCCTACCCCGGCCGGATAAATATACAAAAAAAACCGTAATTGGGGTATTGACAACAGCCTCCTCTTCGGTTAGAATATTCAAGCCGTTAAAAACGGCCTTAGGGAGCATAGCTCAGCTGGGAGAGCACTTGCCTTACAAGCAAGGGGTCACAGGTTCGAGCCCTGTTGTTCCCACCATTGGCCCGGTAGTTCAGTTGGTTAGAATGCCAGCCTGTCACGCTGGAGGTCAGGGGTTCGAGCCCCCTTCGGGTCGCCATATTTGCCTCGGTAGCTCAGTAGGTAGAGCAAGGGACTGAAAATCCCTGTGTCGGTGGTTCGACTCCACTCTGAGGCACCACTCGCGGGAATAGCTCATTTGGTAGAGCGCCGCCTTGCCAAGGCGGAGGTGGCGGGTTCGAGCCCCGTTTCCCGCTCCATTTATTTCTCCCCCATCGGGGGAGAAATAAATGGACAGAGACATGGCCCACCGACTCGCATGAAATGCGGGTTCGAGGTTCAAAACCGGTTGCCGAAGGCAATTTCGACCATCCGGTGAATGGTCGAAAAGGTTTTGAACGGGCGGCCTTGTGAACGAAGTTCACAGCCCGCCCCGTGGACTGCAAGGTCATAACGGGCGGCCGGGTCCGCACCGTGGACTGCTCCGTCTCCTACAACCCCGGGCATTGCCCGTTAAAATAGGATCATTTAGATCCCCCACATACGGCACCATAGCCAAGCGGTAAGGCAGCGGTCTGCAAAATCGCCATTCTCCAGTTCGATTCTGGATGGTGCCTCCAAAAATCCTGCGCAAGCGGGATTTTTCCTTATTCACTATTAACTCTTCACTCTTCACTGCTCCCCTTTCATCTCTCCAACGCAGGATTTTTGGAAGGAAAAAGTAATAGTGAATAGTGAAGAAGTGTAAGCAGCAAAGGAGAAAAGTTATAGTATGAAAGACAGTCCATTGACGATCAAATCAAAAGAGCTTGCGCTTGACGTAATCAAGATATGCAAGGAATTAAGGGTCTCAAAGTGCGAAAACGCGCTTATAAATCAGTTTCTCCGCTCCGGAACGTCGGTCGGCGCTAATATACGTGAAGCGCAGTACGCGCACGGAACAGCAGATTTCATTGCCAAATTGCAGATAGCGCTCAAAGAGTGCTCCGAAACAGAATACTGGATCGAACTGTTGACCGAAAGCGGGTATTATTCCGATAAAGCTATCCTTGATAAGTGCATTGAAGTCAAAAAAATACTGATCTCTTCCATCAATACCGCTAAATCTAAAAACGTATAGCCTCCTTTGCGCCAATGCTGCAAGCTTCAGTTTCCCCTATGTTTGCTTTTATGTCAAAGAGTGAGATAATTATTGTAGCGATGAAATGTTGAAGGAAAGGATCATAATTTTTGAATTATCCCTTATCCGTTCCCTCTCATGGGGTGTGCTTGTTTTTTACTTGGCTTCGCCGTATAATATGTTCTGAGGTGATGATATGAGTTTTTTCAGCAGGATTAAAGAGTTTTTCAGCCGCAAAAGGCAAATCGGCGAGTTCATTAAGGCCGAGACCGAAAGAACTGCCCAGTATCTTGCGATGAATACCGAAGAACTGTCGGCGCTGTCGGACGACGAGCTGTTTTCAGCAGCAATATCGAGAATGGCAAGCCTGCTCGATCCGTTTGATGATTACGAGAGAGGCCTTGATTCGATGAACGAGAGTCAAAGGGTATTCTCTTCGGTCAACTGGTTCGACAGCGAAGTCAACAACGGCGGCCTCTGTCAGTATTTCGTCAATTCCAGCAGGGTCACAGCGCCGTTAATAAGCGACTGTCTTGGTAAGATCGGCGCCAATGAGCACAAAAAGCTGTACGACGGCTTCATAAAACGGAACGGGATAGATACAAAGGATCTTTCGGCGTTTGATATCGACGAGCTTTCCGAATTCGAAGAGAAGAACAAAATGTATCCGTTCGACGAGTTTGACGATGCGTTCTATGAGCTCGAGCCGCTGGAGTCGTTTCTGAAAAAATACGCAAGAGATCATATTGAGGATCTTTGACGCTCTTGCGCTTTGAGGCAGCGGAAATGAAGAAATATCGCTTTACATATTGCGGAACGCTCGAACAATTCGATCATAAGGTCGCCCTTGTTCAAAGCGAAGGCTGCGACGGATTCATTTTTGAGAAGAAGGACGGAAAATACTCCTTCGGTTTGGCCCGCGGCGGACATTCCGGAGGTTATTGGTATCGCCCGGAATACAGTGAAGAAGATGGCACACTGCATATTGAGGGCAGGATAAGGTTTGGGTCGGCGTTGACCACGAGTAAGTTTGAAGATATAGCGTTGACAGTCATCCTTTCCCCTATTATTCTGATAGTTCATACGATACGCGGGGCGATATGGGTAATCAAAAAAATACTCGGCAAGCCGATAACGGCCGACAACGAGAAAACAGCTCTTTTCAGGCTCATGGTGGATGTTCTCGGATGTCTGACGGATCAATAGTAATTCCAACAGCAATGATCACGGTTTAGATTTGACTTATCCGCCTCCTATTGATATAATGCTCCAAGGCAACGTCATAGTACCTATCGCCAAGAGTGAGGTTCTTTTATGTTCTGGACGCCCCTTCACGCATACACGCTTATCCCCCAATTCATCGTTTACATCGCGCTTGCTTTTATCCTGAGCCGCGCGCTGAAGGACAAGGACTATGAAACGCAGCTCCTGCCTTTAAAGATCTGCACTGTACTGCTGCTTCTGTTGGAGGTCGCAAAGCAGGTAATGGGGATCGTGACCGGGTACAGCACATACTGGATACCCCTGCATTTTTGCAGTCTGTTCCTGTATTTCCATCCGCTCGCATGCTTTTATAAGGGAAAGCATCGTGAAAAGCTGATGCTGATCGCCGGCGTGGTCTCGACATGCCTCTTCCTGTTCATGGCGGTCTATCCGAATATCATCTATTCGGACGACGCGATAAGAAGCATGTGGGACTATATCCACGGGCGCGGCGGCAGCTTCTTCGAGCTGCACACCGTGCTGTTCCACGGAATAGGCCTGTTCACGTTCTTCCTGTTCGTGTTCCAGGGCCTGGCCCGATTCGATACGAAGAGGGACGTTTTACTTGTCATCGCGACATACGGTGCGTACTGTTTGATAGTCGGCCCGTTCGCCCAGCTGATCGATACCAACTTCAACAACTTCGTTCACAGCAACGCGCCTTTCCTTGAGGCCGCAAGGCTGAATATTATCGAAAGCCTCGGCTCGTTCCTCGGCCAGGCCGTCTATGTGCTCATGATCTCCGCAGGAACGATACTCGTCCCGCTGATCGCGTACTTTATACTTAAATGGCTGACAGGCCTGCTGAGCCAAAGATAGAGCAATTAGCTCCATGTGCATCATACAAAAAAGCCCCTGCGCTGCAGGGGCTTTATTATTGTGTTCGATCAGTCGATCGTGAACCTTGCGCCGAGTACGATCTGGGTGAAGGCCGCGTTGTCGACGTTGACGTACGAATACGCGGAGTACTCGTCCATCTCGAGAGTGATGTTGATTATCACGAGCGCGCCGGTGCCGTTAGTGCCGCAGAGCTTGAACACCCTTGTCCCGGGCTCCGTGAACTCGCTGTCGAGGAACGTGCCGTAGAAATCGTATCCGTCGATCGTATAGTGATAGAGCTCCGTCACGTTGGGCGTGTTGCCGAGCAGGAACGATAGGCCGTCGGTATTCCACGCGGAAACGGTGAACTCGATCGACCTTACCCTATCCTGCGGACAGGCGAGCTCAAAGTCCATGAAATTGTTGCTCGTGACGGTGTAGCCCTCCGGCAGGCTGACCTTGATGTTCCCGTCCGCGCTGGTGATGTAATTCTCGTAAACGGGGGCGGGAGTCTCCTCCACTTCGCCGTCAAAGAACAAATGCGGATCCATGCCTTCGGGGGCGGTAACGACGGGAAGCTCCGAAGTGGAGCCGCCGAGCTTATCGATTATGCCCGCGAAGCCCCTGTCGAGTATGTAGCCGAACGCGTCGGTCGTAAGCCCGCTGGAGGCGAGGGCGTCCGGACGAACGAGCGTGATCTCTATGCGCATGTGGTCCTCCACATCGCCGTAGACCTCGCTGAGCTTGAGCTCGCCGTCAACGAGCTCGAAAGTCCACTCCACCGCAGCCCTGTTGATCATGCCCTCGAGCACGAGCTTGCCCTGCGCGATCTTGGCGTTGCAGAGCGCGAACACGTTGGAGCTGCCGCTGATTGCGTCGCGGCCGAGGCCGTTGACCTGCAGATAGCAGCTGCCCGCGCCGAAGCCGTCGAGAGATACGCGCATAGCGCAGTCGTTCTTGACGTAGGCGTTGAGGGCGTAAATGCCGCGCGCCTCGGGCACGCTGTAAACTCCGTACCAGTCGCCGATGAAGGAATCGAGCACTTCGGCCGATACCTCCGTGGGTTCGGCGGTGGGTTCGGGCGTGGGGATATCGATCTGGGAGGGGTCGCCGCCCTTATTGAAGAGCTTGCAGCCTCCGAAAACGGTCATTGCCGCGGCGAGCAGGAATATGAGAGCGATGCTTACAGTCTTTTTCATACCGCATCTTCCTCCTTTCTCCTTGCGCCGGAGGGAAGCATGGCCGATCTTGTGCCTCCGAAGGGAACGAGATAGCTGCCCGTCGGGAAGGCGGGGCCCTGTTCCGCCGCGTTCTCATCGGCTATGAGCCGGAAGTTGAGCATGAGCTTGCGGCCGCCCCTGATATTGAACTCGACCGCGAACTCATAGGAGCCGGCGCTCGGCAGGACGCCCCTTACGGAGCAGCTGCGCGCGGCTTCGATATTGTTGACGAACTCCACCGTCGCGGGGAGATTGCCGTAGAACCCCGAATAGGTGAGGTAATCCGAGATACCGTCGATCAGGGGGATGTCGAACTGGGAGTTGATGGCCACCTTCTGGATGGTATCCGCCGCCCTCTGCCAGAGCGGGTAGGCGATATAGCTGCCCGCCTGAGTGGGCTCGGGCGTGGGCTCCGGCGTGATTATTATGCCCGTAGGTGTGGGCGTGGGCGTTACGCCTGGAGCGGTCGCCGTGGGAGTAGGCGTCGCGGGGCCGGCGGTGGGCGTCGGCGTTGCGGGGCCTGCTGTGGGCGTGGGGGTAGCGGTACCGCCCTCGATCACGAGCACGAACAGCTTATAGCATTCGTCGTTCGCTTCGTCGGAATGCGCCTGGATATAGAACTTGAACGTGCCTGCCGCGGCGGGCGTGCCGCTTATGAGACCGTCGGAGCTCAGCGAAAGGCCCGTTCTGCCGAAATCGTTGGATCCGCTCGGGTGATTGTAGATCTGGAAGGTGGCATCGCTGTAATTGGCCCTTATCTGGGTCTGGTACTCGCGCCCGACCTTGCCCTTGGGAAGGTTCTCGTTCGTGGTGATGCGCAGGGGCGTGGGCTCCGGCGTGTCGGTCGGAGCCGCGGGCGTGGGCGTGGCGGGCTCCGGCGTATCGGTAGGCTTGGGCGTTTCCGTG
>JAFZYC010000040.1 GCA_017616435.1 Clostridia bacterium | reverse complement strand
GCTGAATCCCTTTATTGTGGCGCATATGTATCGAAGGGATTTGAAGCCCATAATGAAACGCTCCGGTGGAGCGTTTCATAGGGCCGGGTTTTTGTCACGGCCGAAGCTGCGCAGTGCGGAGCGCAAGCAGCGAGTGCCAATGTGCAAAAACCAAATCCCCGCTTTTCCTATCGTTTTCCCTCATCCATTGAGTATTCTTCCTTACTCTGATATAATACACAAAAGCAATTCATCGGAGGTAGCCATGATCAAAAACGAGCTCAAGTTACGGCCAAACGGCGGCTCTCTCAAGCTGTACATTCCGCGCAATGAGGACGGCTGGTTCTATATTAAAATGATGTCCGACCCGGCGACCATGGCATATAACGCGCCGTGGTTCCCGCCCGACGGGTGTATTCCCGATCCGGAGGATGAATGGAAGTCTTTGCAAACCGAGTGGATCGGCCGAGAACCGATAAGATTCTACGCGTTTTTGCAGCGGGTCACGGACGGCGCTTTCGTCGGCGACGTGAACTATCATCTGAGCCGTGATGGCGATTGGTGCGACATGGGTATCGTGATTTACGCGCCCGAGCGCGGAAAAGGCTACGGCAAGGAAGGACTTCGCCTTTTGGTCGACCGCGCATTGAGGATCGACGGCGTTGCATGCCTGCACAACGACTTTGAGACCACTCGCGACGCCGCATACAGCATCCACAAATCGGTCGGGTTCCGCGAGACCGGTACAGATGAAGGCGTGATCCATCTCGAGCTTAGGCGAGAGGATTACTTGAGGTCGATCCGATAAAAGCACTGATATACAATAGTTTCTATTGAAAAAAGCTCCCTTTGTGATATAATGCATTTGGTAAATTATGCATTCGAGGTCACGATTTATGAAGATAATCATTGCAGGCTACGGCAAGGTCGGTTCGGCGCTGACAAGACAGCTCTCAGCCGAAGGCTACGACCTGACCATTATCGATTCCAACAAGAAGATGCTGGAATCAGGTCAGGAGCTTTACGACGTACTCGGAGTTTACGGCAACTGCGCCACCATGGACGTTCTTACGCAGGCCGGAGTCAAAAACGCCGATCTTTTGATCGCGGCCACAAATGCGGATGAGGTAAACCTCCTCTGCTGCCTCACCGCTCATCAACTCAACAAAAACATCCATACGATCGCAAGGATCCGCAACCCGGAATACAGCGAGCAGATAGTAATGATGCGCGATTCTCTGGGCCTTTCGCTGCTGGTCAATCCCGAGCGGCAGGCCGCGCAGGAGATCGAGCGTCTTATCAGATACCCCGGTTTCCAGAAGCGCGAGCGTTTCGCGCACGGCCGAGTCGAGATCGCCGAGCTTCGCGTATCGGCAGACAGCAAGCTTAATAAAATGCCCCTTTCCGAAATGGAAAGCGTAACAAAGTGCCGCTGCCTCGTTTGCACGGTACTGCGCAACGGAGAGGCGATCACGCCTCGCGGCGACTTTATACTCGAGGAAGGCGACAGGGTCTTCGTAACCGCTACTACAATCGAGCTCGCAAGGCTGTTAAAGAGCCTCGGAATACTCACTCACAAGGTCAAGCGCGTAGTCATCTGCGGCGGCGGCAGGAGCACCTACTACCTCGCTCAGAAGCTTGAAAAGGGCAATATCGAAGTCCAGATAGTCGAACGCGATCCCGAAAAATGCACCCGCCTGGCTGAGCTTCTTCCCAACTCGGAAATTATCAACGCGGACGCTTCCGACCTGGCCCTTTGGGAGAGCGAGCGGCTTTCCTCAAACGACGCCGTCGTCACTATGACCGGCCTTGACGAGCTCAATATAATCATCTCGATCTATGTTCAAAGCTGCGGCGTAAACCAGATAATCACCAAACTGAGCAGGACCGAGAGCTCCGCGATACTCGACAATCTCGCTTTGGGCAGCGTTATATGCCCCAAGGATCTTTGCAGCAACACGATCGTAGGCTACGTCCGCGGCATGATGAATCAGACCGGCGAGTCCATCGCGGTTCACAGGATCGCTGACGGCAAGGCCGAAGCCACTGAGTTCCACGTGCTCAAGGAAACGCCCAACTGCGGAGTCCCGCTTAAGAAGCTCAAACTCAAAAAGAACGTGCTTATAGCTTCGATACTGCATCTTTCACAGTGTCTGATCCCCGACGGCGATTCCTGCTTCTATCCCGGCGATACCGTGATAGTGGTATCCGACAGCGAGAAAGCATTTTCCTGCCTGAACGACATATTCGAATGAGGTCCGATCTATGAACTTTCGTATGATAGGACGCATAATCGCATTTATCCTGCTGGTCGAAGCGATATTCATACTCCCCGGCATGCTGCTCTGCGCATTCGGCGGGCAGAGCTGGTCGGCGATATCGTTCCTCATTTCCATCGGGATAATATTGGCGTTCTCAAGCGGGCTTTGGCTACTCACAAGGAAGGCTCCGAAGGGCTTCTATTCGCGCGACGGTCTGATCTGCGTCGGACTTTCGTGGATAACGATGAGCCTCTTCGGCGCGCTCCCCTTTGTAATCTCTCACGAGATCCCCGCATACATCGACGCATTATTCGAGATCGCGTCCGGCTTCTCGACGACCGGCGCGTCCATCCTCAACGACGTTGAGGCGCTTTCAAAGGGAATGCTGCTCTGGCGCAGCACGAGCCACTGGTTGGGCGGTATGGGCGTGCTCGTGTTCCTGCTCGCGCTGGTACCCATCAGCGGCCGCAGCGACGGCTTTACGATGCATCTTCTCAGGGCGGAGAGTCCCGGCCCCGACGTGGGCAAGCTCGTCCCCCGCATGAAGCAGACGGCCATAATCCTTTACGGGCTGTACATACTGCTGACCGTACTCGATTTCATATTCCTTGTTATCGGCAAGATGCCGGTGTTCGACGCGGTCTGTATCGCGATCGGCACCGCCGGCACCGGCGGATT
>JAFZYC010000039.1 GCA_017616435.1 Clostridia bacterium | reverse complement strand
TGGAAGCCCTCCCGCACGGCGGTGCTTTCCAATTACTACTTCATGAAGCTGCTCATGGACTGCGGTCTCCCCGCAGGCGTCATCAACTTCGTTCCCTCGAACGGCAGCGACATGGCAAAATACGTCATCTCCCGCAGGGAGCTCGCGGGCTTCCACTTCACCGGCTCCACCGAGGTATTCCAGAGCGTCTGGAAGCAGATCGGTGAGAACATCGCCTCCTACAACAACTATCCCCGCATCGTCGGCGAGACCGGCGGTAAGGATTTCATATTCGCCCATAAGACCGCGAAGGTCCGCCCGCTCGCCGCTGCCATCATCCGCGGCTCGTTCGAGTTCCAGGGCCAGAAGTGCTCCGCCTGCTCCCGCGCTTTCGTTCCCGAGAGCATCTGGCCGGACGTCCTCGCGGCCATGAAGGACATGATGAAGGAAGCCAAGATGGGCGACGTTCAGGATTTCGATACCTTCCTCGCCGCCGTCATCGATAAGGCCTCCTTCGATCGCTGCAAGGGCTATATCGACCGCGCGAAGGCATGCCCCGACTGCGATATCGTCATCGGCGGCACCTGCGACGACTCCAAGGGCTGGTTCGTAGAGCCCACCGTCATAGTCTGCAAGAAGCCCGATTACGAGTCCATGGTACAGGAGATCTTCGGGCCGATCGTATCCATCTACGTCTATCCCGACGACGAGCTCGAGAAGACATTGAAGATCTGCGACGAGGCTTCTCCCTACGCGCTGACCGGCGCGATATTCGCTCAGGACCGCGAGGCGATCGTCATGATGGAGAGGGCGCTCCTGCATTCCGCGGGCAACTTCTACATCAACGACAAGTGCACCGGCGCTGTAGTCGATCAGCAGCCGTTCGGCGGCGCGCGCGCTTCCGGCACCAACGATAAGGCCGGCACCGCGCTCAACATGATCCGCTGGATGAGCCCGCACTGCGTGAAGGAGACCTTCAATCCCTCCGAAGCGATCGCTTACCCCTACATGGCGGAAAAGTGATATTCGGTGATAATCAAGGGTTTTTGAAAGGATTTGCGTCAAATGAGGATAGAAGAACACCCGATCCTTACCTTTGAACGCGGTAAGGAGATCAATTTCACCTTCAATGGCGAGCCCATGAAGGGATACGAAGGCGAAACGATCGCCGCGGCGCTCCACGCGGCGGGCGTGAAGGTGCTTGCCAAAAGCCCCGAAAAGCACCGTCCCCGCGGATTCTACTGCGCGATCGGCAACTGCGCCTCCTGTCAGATGACAGTCGACGGCGAGCCCAACGTCCGCACCTGCATCACCCTGCTCAAAGAGGGCATGAGGGTCGAGACGCAGGAGGGAAAGGGGAGGATCGAATGAGAGAAGTAGAACTGCTTATCATCGGCTCCGGCCCCGCGGGCCTCTGCGCCGCGATCTCCGCCGCCGATTCCGGCGCGAAAGTGCTGGTTCTCGAGCGCACGTTCAAGCCCGGCGGACAGCTCATAAAGCAGACGCACATGTTCTTCGGCTCGGAGAGCCAGTACGCCTCCCACAGGGGCGTCGACATCGCCGGAATACTTTTGAAAAAGGTCGAAGAATACGGCGATAAGATCGAGATCATGCTCAACGCCACCGCCGTCGGCTTCTATGAGGACAACGTCGTCACCGTCTTAAAGGACGAGAAGGAATACTTCAAGATCAGGGCAAAGTCCATTATCTGCGCCACCGGCGCTTACGAAAAGAGCCTGGCGTTCCCCAACAACGACCTGCCCGGCATATACGGCGCGGGCGCCGTGCAGACGCTCATGAACGTTTACGGCGTGCAGCCCGGCAGCCGCGTGCTCATGGTCGGCGCGGGCAATATCGGCGTCATCGTCAGCTATCAGCTCATGCAGGCCGGTATCGAGGTCGTCGCTGTATTGGACGCCGCTCCCCGCATCGGCGCGTACCTCGTGCACGCGTCCAAGCTCGCGCGAATGGGCGTGCCCATACTCACCTCCCATACCGTGAAGGAAGCCATCGGCACCGACTGCATAGAGGCCGCGATCGTCTGCGAGGTGGATGACAAGTTCAATCCCATCCCCGGCACCGAAAAGCGCTATGACGTCGACGTGCTGTGCATCTCCGTCGGCCTCAGTCCCTTGAACGAACTGCTCGCGATGCGCGGCGTCGACATGAAGTACGTAGCGCAGCTTTCGGGCTTCGTCCCCATGAGGACCGACGAGTGCGAAACGAGCATCCCCGGCATATTCGTCGCGGGCGACGCCTCCGGCATAGAGGAGGCAAGCTCCGCTATGGCGGAAGGGTATCTTGCGGGCCTGTGCGCCGCGGCCAAGCTCGGCCACGTCCCCGCGGATTTCGAGCAGCGCAAGGAAGAATACATGAAGCAGCTCGAAGGCTTAAGGAGCGGCCCCGTCGGGGACCGTATCCGCGCCGGCATGAAGCTCAGCCGCATATAAGAAGGAGGAATGAGAAATGTTTGAGAAAACAGGTGTGGCCACACGTGAAATGGTCATGACGAAATTTCCTCCGATAGAGAGGATAGACAGGGGCCCCGTCGCGGTGGTGGAATGCTACCAGAAGATCCCCTGCAACCCCTGCCAGACGGCGTGCCCCTTCGGCGCGATAACCATCGGCGAGGATATCAACGAGATCCCCTGCCGTGACGAGAACGTCTGCACCGGCTGCGGCATGTGCGTCGCCAAGTGCCCCGGGCTTTCCATTATGATCGTCGACGGTTCCAAATCGAAGGATACGGTCGAGTTCCGCATCCCCTATGAGTTTCTTCCCCTGCCCGAGGCGGGCGAGAAGGTCATAGGCCTCGACCGCGCTGGCAAGCCGATCTGCGATGCGAAGGTCATAAGGGTAATGAACCCGCCCTCCTTCGACCGAACCCCGGTCGTAACTCTGGAGGTCGGCAGGGAATACCTCTACGACTTCAGAAACTTCAGAAGGGAGGCGTGAACATGGACGAGAATACCATCATCTGCCGCTGTTCCGACGTCACGCTGAAGGACATAAGGGATCTCATCGCGCAGGGCTACGTCACCTATGACGAGATCAAGCGCATCACCCGTATCGGCATGGGCCCCTGCCAGGGCAAGACCTGCGGGCAGCTCGTCCTGCGGGAGATCGCCAACGCCACCGGCCAGAACATGGCCGATCTCAAGTTCCACAACATTCGTCCCCCTGTGGTCGGTGTGAAGCTGCATCTTATCGCGGAGGAGGCTGAAAGAGATGAAGACTAAAGCTGATATCGTAATAATCGGCGCCGGCATGTCCGGATGCTCCATCGCCTATAACCTCGCCGTCCGCGGCGCGAAGAACATCGTGGTACTTGAAAAGAGCTTCATCTGCTCCGGTTCGACCGGCGCCTGCGGCGCGGGCTTCCGCATGCAGTGGGGCACCGAGATGAACTGCCGCATGTCCAAGTTCTCCACCGAGTTCTTCGAGCATGCCAACGACATACTGGAGTACGACGGCGACATTGAGCTCCGCCAGAGCGGCTACCTCATGATCGCCGATACCGAAAAGGAGCTCACCCAGTTCAGAAAGAACATAGAGGTCCAGCACGCCTGCGGCATCCCCTCGCGCATGGTGAGCCTTGAGGAGGCGAAGGAGATCGTTCCCCACCTCAACACCTCGATACTCTCCGGCGCGGCGTATTGCCAGAAGGACGGCTTCCTGAATCCCCATAAGACCACGGACGCCTTCTATAAGGCGGCGAAGCGTCTGGGCGTCGAGTTCAACACCTTCACCGAGGTCACCGGCATAAAGGTCGAGAACGGCCGCATCAGGGGTGTTGAGACCAATAAGGGTTATATCGAGACCCCCGTCGTGGTCAACGCCGCGAACGCATGGTCGCAGGGCATAGCGAAGATGGTCGGCGTGGATCTGCCGCTCTATTCCGAGAGGCATCAGATACTCGTCACCGAGCCCGTCGATCACATGCAGGATCCTATGGTAATGGCGTTCAACCTGAACCTTTACGTTCAGCAGTCGCCCCACGGCTCGTTCATAATGGGCCGCAGCGATTCCTCCGAGCCCAAGGACCTGAGGAGGACCTCCTCGTGGCACTTCCTGGAGGAGATGGCAAAGACCATCGACAACGTGCTGCCCGCCATCGGCAGGCTCCGCGTCGTGCGCCAGTGGGCGGGCCTCTATAACATGTCCCCCGACCGTCAGCCCATCTACGACAAGGTGGAGGGCGTCGAGGGCTTCTACGTAGCCTGCGGCTTCAGCGGCCACGGCTTCATGTTCGGCCCCGTCACCGGTACCGTCATGGCGGAGATGATACTCGGGCTTGAGCCCACGATCGACGCCTCGCGTCTGAAGCTCACACGCTTCGCGGAGGGCAACCTCTTCACAGAGCCTTCGGTCGTGTAATGTAATTAACAGCAAAAAACCCGGCGGTCACGCCGGGTTTTTGTTCGCAGTCACTAACCGCGGGGACAGTCCCCGCGGTTAGTAACTATAACAAAGGGCGCCCCTGTTGGGACGCCCTTTCGCTTATTCTCGGATCGATCAGATCTCGGAAAGCTTCTTGTAGTAGTCGTACTTGGCCTGAGCCTCCTGCTCGCTCCTCGCGAAGAGCTCGGCTGCGAGTTCGGGGAACTGCTGCTTCAGCGCGGTGTAACGGCCCTCGCCCATAAGGAACTCCTGATAGGAGCCGGTAGCGGGCTTGCTGTCAAGGATGAAGGGGTTCTTGCCCTCGTCCGCGAGATCGGGGTTATACCTGTAAAGGGGCCAGTAACCGGCCTCAACGGCCTTCTTGGCCTCGGCCTGAGCCTTGCCCATGCCGGCCTTGATGGTGTGGTTGATGCAGGGTGCGTACGCGATGATGAGGGACGGACCGTGGTAGGCTTCAGCCTCGGCGATCGCCTTGACGAGCTGAGCGGGGTTGGCGCCCATGCAGACCTTGGCGACGTAGACGTAACCGTAGCTCATGGCCATGAGGCCCAGATCCTTCTTCTTGGTGCGCTTGCCGGCGGCCGCGAACTTCGCAACGGAGCCGGTAGGAGTCGCCTTGGAGGACTGTCCGCCGGTGTTGGAGTAGACCTCGGTGTCGATGACGAGCACGTTGACGTCCTCATCCTGAGCGAGAACGTGGTCGAGTCCGCCGTAACCGATATCGTAAGCCCAACCGTCGCCGCCGAAGATCCACTGGCTCTTCTTGACCATCAGGTCGCGCAGATCGTAGATCTCCTTGCAGACATCGTCGCAGTCGCAGCCGCAGTCCTTGCAGCCTTCGACCAGCTCAAGGAGCTTGGCGGAAGCGGCGCGGGAACCCTCGGCGTCGTTCATGTTGTCGAGCCATGCATTGCAGATGTTCTTGACTTTCTCATCCTCGCACTCGGCAAGCTTGCGGACGAGATCCGCGAGCTTGTTCCTGCGGTGGGAGGTCGCAAGGTTCATACCGAAGCCGAACTCGGCGTTGTCCTCGAAGAGGGAGTTCGCCCAAGCGGGGCCGTGGCCCTTGGAGTTGACGGTGTAGGGAACGGTAGGAGCGCTGCCGCCGTAGATGGAGGAGCAGCCCGTCGCGTTCGCGATGATCATCCTGTCGCCGAAGAGCTGGGTGATGAGCTTGATGTAGGGGGTCTCGCCGCAGCCCGCGCAGGCGCCGGAGAACTCGAAGAGGGGCTGCAGGAACTGGCTGCCCTTAACGGTGTTCTTCTTGATGTTGGCGGGGAGCTCAACCTCGGGGAGCTTCAGCGCGGCTTCCCAGTTCTCGTGCTCCTTCTCGACGCAGTCGGCGAGCGGAGTCATAGCGAGGGCCTTGGTCTTGGCGGGGCAGACGTCTACGCAGTTGCCGCAGCCGGTGCAGTCATAGGGGCTGATCTGGATGCGGAACTTCTTGCCGGGGATACCGTTAGCGGCCTTGGTCTCGAAGGGGACCTCGGTGCCTTCCTCTACGAGGAACGGACGGATACAGGCGTGCGGACATACGAGCGAGCACTGGTTGCACTGGATGCAGTTCTCGGGGATCCAGGTGGGGACCTCAACGGCTATGCCGCGCTTCTCGAACTTGGTGGTGCCGGTGGGAACGAATCCGTCGGGAGCCAGCTTCGAAACGGGCAGCTCGTCGCCCTTCTGATCCAGGCAGGGCTTGATGAACTCGGTGTAGTAGGGATCGTCGGTGACGTGCATCGCGACGGCGCCCTCGGTGGCGTTCGCCCAGGACTCGGGGTACTTGACTTCCTCGATGCCGGTCACGCCGATGTCGATGGCGTTGTAGTTCTTCTGAACGACGTCCTCGCCCTTCTTCATGTAGCTCTTCTTGGCGGCGGCCTTCATGTAACCGATGGCCTCGTCAACGGGGATGACCTCAGCGAGCTTGAAGAAAGCGGACTGCATGATGGTGTTGATGCGGTTGCCCATGCCTACCTTGCGGGCAAGGTCGATGGCGTCGATGTTGTAGAAGCGGATATGCTTCTTCGCGATGTCCTGCTTCATCTTGGCAGGCAGCTCGCGCTCCATATCCTCCACCGTCCAGGCGGAGTTGAGGAGGAATACGCCGCCCTCCTTAAGAGGAGCAAGCATGTCGTACTTGGTCACGTAGCTGGGATTGTGGCAGGCGACGAACTCGGCGGTGTCGATGAGGTACGGGCTCTGGATGGGGGTCTTGCCGAAGCGCAGGTGGCTGATGGTCAGACCGCCGGACTTCTTGGAGTCGTAGGCGAAGTAGCCCTGAGCGTACATATCGGTATGGTCGCCGATGATCTTGATGGAGTTCTTGTTCGCGCCGACGGTGCCGTCGGAACCGAGACCGTAGAACAGGCAGCGGATGGTGCCTTCGGGAGCAGCGTCGATCTTCTCGTTGACGGGGAGGCTGGTGAAGGATACATCGTCCACGATGCCCACGGTGAAGTGGTTCTTGGGCTCGGCAGCCGCGAGATTGTCATAAACGGCCTTGACCATGGAGGGGGTGAACTCCTTGGAACCCAGACCGTACCTGCCGCCGACGACCTCGATACCGGTGCGGCCGCACTCGGTAAGGGCGGTGATGACGTCCTCATAGAGAGGCTCGCCGAGGGAGCCGGGCTCCTTCGTCCTGTCGAGGACGGCGATGCGCTTGGCGGAAGCGGGGATAGCGGCAACGAACTTCTCGGCGGAGAAGGGCCTGTACAGACGGACCTTCAGGAGGCCGACCTTTTCGCCGTTCTTGTTCATGTAGTTGACAGCTTCCTCAGCCGCGTCGGCGCCGCTGCCCATGATCACGAGCACGCGCTCCGCGTCGGGCGCGCCGACGTAATCGAAGAGGTGATAATGACGGCCGGTAAGCTCGCCGACCTTCTCCATGTAGTACTCGACGATCTCGGGGATCGCGGTGTACATGTTGTTGGCGGCCTCACGTCCCTGGAAGTAGATATCGGGGTTCTGCGCGGTGCCGGCAAGGTGGGGATGCTCGGGATTGAGCGCACGCTCGCGGAAGCGCTTCACAGCCTCGAAATCGCAGAGGGGACGCATGTCCTCATAATCGATCTGCTCGATCTTCTGGACCTCATGAGAGGTGCGGAAGCCGTCGAAGAAGTGGATGAAGGGGATGGAGGAGCGGATCGTCGCGAGATGGGTGACGAGAGCCAGATCCATGACCTCCTGTACGGATGCGGAAGCGAGCATGGCAAAACCGGTCTGACGGCAGGCCATAACGTCGCTGTGATCGCCGAAGATGGAGAGGGAGTGCGCGGCAAGTGCACGTGCGGAGACGTGGAACACGCCGGGAAGCTGCTCGCCGGAGATCTTGTACATGTTGGGGATCATGAGGAGCAGACCCTGGGAGGCCGTGAAGGTGGTGGTCAGAGCGCCGGCTGCGAGGGAGCCGTGAACAGCGCCCGCGGCGCCGCCCTCGGACTGCATCTCGGCGATGCGGACCTTCTGGCCGAAGAGGTTCGTGCGGCCGTTCGCAGCCCACTCATCGGCGACCTCAGCCATGGGGCTGGAGGGCGTGATGGGGTAGATCGCGGCTACATCGGAAAATGCATACGCGACATGCGCGGCAGCGGTATTACCGTCAATGGTAACAGTCTTTGCCATAGAGAATATTCCTCCTGTAAATAATAAGAGTGTTCACCACAACAGCCCATAAAAAGCCATTATGGTCATTATCCTTACACATTATAACTTTACGGAGGGTTTAATACAAGACGGTTTTTCTTTTATTATAAAGTATATTTTCGGCAGATCGGGCGTCAGTATCCCTGCGCTCGCGGCGCGGCCGAAACGAACCGCGCACCCTCGCGGGAGAAGCCGCTCTCACTTCTTTCCGAGAGGAGGAAAATGCCCAGCGCGGCCGCCGCGATGAGCAGGAACGCGGCGATGAAGGGCAGCAGTTTTTTCATATCGAAACAGCTCCTTTCTTGCTTTTTACGTAGTTTTTCCCGATCGGGGCGGGATAACGCGTTTTTTCACTGCCAAATCATGCCTCGCTTTCGGCAAAGTCACGGACGGAGACCGGAAGTCATAGTATGTATAAATCCATCAAGGAGGCAAAAAACGATATGTATATATGCAACTCATGCCGCGTGAACGGCATGGCCGAATGCGACGGCACGACGGTCCCCGCAGGCTCCGCTTCGGCAGGGCTTTCCGCCTGCGGCTATATCACGGCGGCCGTTCGTCTGCCGAGGCTTACTGCTGCGGAGCAGGACTATACCGCGGGCTTCTGCCCCGAATGCGCGCTGGCGAAGGGGACGATGTTCCCGGAGCTTGCGAGCGAGTACTGATCGGAGGTATGACGATATGACCGAAAACGAACTTTTGACGAGGATCAGCGAGGTACAGTTCGTATGCGTGGAGCTGAATCTCTATCTCGACACTCACCCGACCGACACGGAGGCGCGCAGCGACTATTACAGCTATTCGAAGCTGCTGGATGAGCTCATAACCGAATACGAGACGGAGTACGGCCCGCTCATGGGCTTCGGGCACTCGCCCGTGAACACCGGCTGCTGGGTATGCTCCGAGTGGCCGTGGGAAAGAGAATGAGGAGGTAAAAGAACATGTGGATCTATCAGAAAAAGCTTGAGTTCCCCATCAACATAACCACGCCGGATCTTGCCGTCGCGAAGGCGCTCATGGCTCAGTACGGCGGCCCGGACAGCGAGCTCGGCGCGGCGATGCGCTACCTCACCCAAAGGTTCTCCATGCCCGATGACCGCCTCCGCGCGACGCTCAACGATATCGGCACCGAGGAGATCGCCCATTGGGAGATGATAGGCACTATGATACACCAGTCCATCGAGGGCGCCTCGCTTCAGGAGCTTAAGGACGCCGGCCTTGCGGGCTATTACACGATACACGGCAGGGGCGTGTACCCCGCCGATCCCAACGGCGTGCCTTTCACGGCCTCGTACATCGCGGCGACGGGCGATCCCGTTGCGGACATCGCGGAGGACATGGCTGCGGAGCAGAAGGCGCGCGCGGCCTACGAACATATAATGAACCAGACCCAGAACGAGCAGTATCTCGCGCCGCTCCGCTTCCTGAGGGAGCGTGAGGTCGTGCACTTCCAGAGGTTCTCCGAGTGCTGGAACATACTCATGGAGCTCTATCCCGACGGCAGGCAGAACAAGCTCCGCGGCTAAAACACCCGGTTCCGGACCCGGTCCATATAGAGGACGAATGAGGGGCTGTATCGCTCCGTAAGCCAAGCGGCGCTCTTCCCGATAAAAGCAGGGGAGGGCGCCGATATTGGTTTTGCGGCGGGGGAGAAGGCGGACTTTCAGGCCCGAAACGGGCCGTAAAGTCCAAAAAACATGCACTTAAACGACAATTCGCCGACTTTTTTCATTTTACCCCTACAATTTTGAATTAATATATGTTATAATCCAATCATCAATATCCTTCGGATAGGAGATAACAAAATGAACAACACACCTAAAACCGGCGGCAGGAAAAAGAAAGTCACCGAAGGCAACGGCAACGTTGCAAAACACGATAGTGTCAATACCTCTGGTCCCGTCGGACGTGAGGACGGCTATGCCGGCCGCGACGACGGAAACAAGACCGAGATCGAAAACGCGCATACCAACGCCGCGGGCGATCAGGAGGATAAGGGCTTAGGTACCCAGATCATCGGTTCGCTCCTCACCGGCGGCGGGAATCAGTCGTCCAACAATTCGGGCTCCATACTCGGCTCGCTTCTCGGCGGCTCCTCCGGCCAGTCCTCCAACCAGTCGTCGAACAATTCCGGCTCGATTCTCGGGTCCCTGCTCGGCGGCACTTCCGGCAGCAGCGGGTCGTCCTCCGGCAGCAGCTCCTCCGGCGGCTCCGGCCTTTTCGGCGGCTCCTCCGGCGGATCCAACAACAGGGGCGGTTCCAAGCTCGGCAAGCTCCTGCTGATAATCCTGCTCGCGGTCGTCGCGATCTGGCTCTTCAAGAAGTGCTCCGGTGGGCAGGCCTGCTCGCTCATGGATATGATGAGCGGCATGACGGGCAGCGACAACATCGCAGCCTTCGTTCCTGAAACGGGCTACGACACCTATGACGCCGCGGATGCCGAGGCTCCCACGGCTGTGAGCGCCTCCACCTCCGTCTCCACAGCGGATATCACCGTCGCGCCCAGCGCCCGTGACAAGCGCACCGTTATAAAGGGCGACGGCACGGACGAGGTCCTCATAATGCTCTACATGTGCGGTACCGACCTTGAGTCGAAGTACGGCATGGCGACCAACGACCTCAACGAGATACTGCACGGCACAATCGATCCCGATAAGGTGCATATCGTGGTAGAGACCGGCGGCACGAAGACATGGAAGAACTCCGTCATCTCCAACACCACCAACCAGCGCTATCTCATTACCAATAAGGGCCTTACCGCCCTCGATAAGAACCTCGGCCAGAAGAGCATGGTCGATCCCAACACCCTTACGGATTTCATCAAGTTCTGCAAGAGCAAGTATCCCAAGGCGAACCGCAATATCCTGATATTCTGGGATCACGGCGGAGGATCGCTCTCCGGCTACGGCTACGATCAGTACTTCAACGGCTCCATGACCCTCGATAAGATCAATAAGGCCCTGAAGAATGCCGGCGTCACATTCGATTTCATCGGCTTCGACGCATGCCTCATGGCCACCATGGAGACCGCGCTCGTCACCGAGCAGTACGCCGATTACCTCATCGGCTCGGAGGAGACGGAGCCCGGCTGCGGCTGGTACTATTCCAACTGGATCACCGCCATCTCCAGGAACCCCGCGATCAGCACCGTTGAGCTCGGCAAGATCATCATCGACGACTTCAACGACGTCTGCCAGAAGAACAACGCGGGCGACAGCACGACCCTTTCCATCACTGACCTTGCGGAGTTCGCGGGCACCGTTCCCGACGCCTTCGGCAAGTTCGCCACCAGCATCAACAGGCTGCTCGACAGCCAGGAGTACGATACCGTCGCTAAGGCGAGGAGCAGGGCGAGGGAGTTCGGCGCTTCCGCCGGCATCAACCACGTCGACCTCATCCATCTTGCGAGCGGCATCGGCACCACCGAGGCGCAGAACCTCATAACCGCGCTCAAGGGCTGCATAAAGTACAACCGTTCGTCCAGATCCATGACGAACTCCTACGGCATGTCCATCTACTTCCCGTACACGAGCTTCAAGAGCGTCGGCACTGCGGTATCGCTCTACAACTCGATAGGCATGGACGAAAACTACTCCGCCTGCCTGAAGAGCTTCGCGAGCCTCGCCGCCGGCGGTCAGATCGCAACCGGCACGACCTCCTCGCCCATGGATTCCCTGTTCGGTAGCTTTACCGGCACCTCCAGCAGCAGCTCCTCTTCGAGCGTGCTTTCGAGCCTCCTCGGCAGCTACCTTGGCGGCGGCTCCTCCGGCGGAAGCTCCTCCGGCAGCCTGCTTGGCTCCATACTGGGCGGCGGCGACACCAGCTGGTTCGACAGCGGCAGGGTCATGAACAACCTCGATTATTATGACTCCCACGTCATCTATTCCGACGATATGCTCCTGACCGATAAGGACGGCGGCAAGGTGCTCTCGCTCACCCCCGAAAAGTGGGAGATGATCGAGACCGTACAGCTCAATGTGTTCGTTGACGACGGCGAAGGCTTCATCGACCTCGGCATGGACAACGTCTATGAGTTCGACGACGACGGCGACCTCATCATCGATTACGACCGCACATGGCTCGCGCTCGACGGTCAGGTGGTGCCTTACTACATGATGAGCGACGTCACAGACGCGGGCGTTCGCGTCATCACCGGCCGCGTCCCCGCGGAGCTCAACGGCGAGCTCGTTTACATCATCATCGTATTCGACGAATCCGATCCCGCAACCGAGTACGGCTACGTTGTCGGCGCACGCAACATCTATGACGAGGACGATCCCATGGCCCGCGGCCTTATCGAGATCAAGGACGGCGACAGGATCAGCTTCATCTGCGACTACTACCGCTACGACGGCACGTATAAGGAGAGCTGCCTCTTCGGCGAGACCATCACCGTAAACGGGCCCATCGAGGTATCCAACGTCTCCATAGGCAGCCTGCCCTGCCGCGTGACCTACTGCCTCACCGACATCTACGCCAACGAGTTCTGGACGGAGTCCGTCGAGTACTGATACGGCAAAAACAACAGCAAAGAGCGTCCCGGGTTTTCCGGGACGCTTTATTTTTCGCACGGGGCGTGCTATAATGACGGCATAAGAAACCCTTGGAGGAAGGAACAGATGGCGCTGAGGAATATCATATCGCTTATATGCAATCTCGCAGTGTTCGTGCTCACATTTTTGTCGCTCGCGGAGTTCTTCTTAAGGGGCGGAAAGGCCAACATGCAGGTAAAGGACACGCGCTGCTTCGAGTATTTCACGGTCGATTCGAACGTGCTCGCCGCGACAGCAGCGGCGATAATGCTCGTGTTCAACGTCATTGCGCTCATAAGCGGCGTTTACGAGATGCCGTATTGGGTCATGGAGTTGAAGTTCGTCGGCACCTGCGCCGTCGCGCTGACTTTCTTCGTCGTGATGCTGATGCTCGCGCCGTACGCAGGCTATCGCTATATGCTGGAGGGCTGCAGCCTTTACATGCACCTTATCAACCCCGTTGCGGCGATGCTCTCGTTCATGTTCGCCGACTTCGGCGGGCGGCTCGGGCCGATGAGCCTCGTCTACGCGCTGATACCCGTCGTGATATACGGCGCGGTGTATTTCATAATGGTCGTCGGGATCGGAAAAGAAAAGGGCGGCTGGGAAGATTTCTACGGCTTCAACAAGGGCGGCAGATGGTACGTCTCGGCCCCTTTGGTGCTCGGCATGAGCTTCGTCATAGCGTTCCTGATCCGTCTCGTCCATAACCTCGCCGCGGCTTGAGCGGCCGTATTGACAAACACACAGCGCGATGCTATATTAAAAGTTGTTCCAAAAGGCGTTAGGGTACAAGGGAATGCGGTGTGATGCCGCAGCAGCCTCCGCTGCCGTAAGCGGTCACGAACCCCCCGATGAGCCACTGTGAGCGATCATGGGAAGGCGGGGAAGTAGGCTACGAGCCGCGAGCCGGAAGACCTGACCATATAACGCATCAGGATACCGCGGCGGGATGGATCCGCCGCGAAAGGACCTGCAGAGTCCGAAAATATTAACACGGAGGTATTGTTAAAATGAAACTCTGCAAACGTATCATTGCCGCGGTCCTCATGGCCGCAATGCTTGCCGTATGCGTTCCCGCGCTAGGCGTGCCCGATTATCCCGAGGTACCCGAGGGATACGACGGCTATGTCACATTCAGCGTGTCCACCATCATGCTCGGCTGGCACTATCTCGTGGATCCCATTCTCGTTCCCGTTAACGAGGGGGATACGGTCGCCGTCGTTACCGACCGCGCGCTGACCATGGCCTGCGTCGGATTCTCTTACTCCGGCACCATCGAGGAGGGCTTCTATCTCTCCGCGATCGAATGCTATGACAAGACTCCCGACGTTCCCGATTATCTGATGCACGAGATGGTCGACGTCTATCCCGACTGGGCGGAGGAGAACCTCGGCTTTGCCTACGGCGAGTGGACCGGCAACTATGTGGATGACGACATGCTCTCCGCCGGCGAGTACAGCACATTCTCCGGCTGGATGTATACAGAAAACAACGTCGATCCCGGCGTCGGCGCGGATTCCTGCGTCGTCACGATCGGCGCAAGCTACATGTGGTTCTTCAGCATCTACGGCTGGGGCATGGATTACGGCATCAGCGACGGCTGGGGCATGTTCCCCGAGTTCGATAACCCCATGGCGGGCGTAAGCCGTGACGCCGCCGCCATCGCGCTCGCTCAGATGGAAGCGGACGAGAGCATCACGGACGAAATGATCGAGAACGCGATGGACGAGTTCGAGGCTCTCCTTATGGCCTTCTATTACCCCACCGCCACTCAGCAGGAGCTGGACGACGCGCTTGCCGCGTTCATTGCCGCCGTTTACGGCACGGGCGAGTATGAGCTCGGCGACGTCAACATGGACGGCGAGATCAACTCCGCCGACGCGCTCATGATACTTCGCAGCGTCATGGGCCTTGTAGAGCTTGAGGACGAAGCCCTCGCCGACTACAACGGCGACGGCAGCGTCACCAGCGAGGATGCGCTCCTCGTGCTCCGTCTGGCGCTCCAGTGAAATACAATAAATATTTAAAGCTGTTATCGGCGCTGCTGGCCCTTCTTTTCCTGGCGGCAGCGCCTGTTTCTTCATTCGCCGCGACCGATTACCAAACGTCCTATAACGGCGTGCTCGGCTACCTTTCCGGCAGCACACCGTCATTCGGATCGGTAAACGGCGAGTGGCGTGTTTTTGCGCTCGCTAGGAGCGGAAAGGTCTCCCCGCAGAGCGGCTACTGCGACGCCTATTACAGCGGCATAGTCGAACACGTAAGCTCCGTCGGCAGCGGAGTGCTCGATCCCAACAAGGCGACGGAAAACTCCCGCCTCGTCATCGCGCTCTGCTCGATCGGCCGCGATCCGCGCTCGGTCGCGGATTACGATATCGTTGCGCCGCTCACCGATCAGAGCTTCGTCAAAAGGCAGGGGCCGACGGGCGTCGCGTTCGCCCTCATAGCGTTGGACTGCGCGGGCCATGCGGAGCCCTCCACGCGCGGAGCGTACGCGGATTTTCTCCTCTCAAGGGAGCTCTCCGGCGGCGGCTGGTCTTTGGGCACGAACGCCGATCCCGACGTCACCGCGATAGTCATGACAGCGCTCGCGCCTTATTCCAAGGCTTCCTCCGCGATAGAACGCGGCGTGGCCGCGCTCTCCGCCATGCAGCGCGATGACGGCGGATTCGCCTCTATGGGCACGCCCAACAGCGAGAGCTGCTCGCAGGTCGTGACGGCTCTCTCGACCATCGGTGTCAACGCGGATACGGACTCCCGCTTCGTAAAGAACGGCGTCTCAGCGCTTGCCGCGCTCTGCTCCTACTACACGGGCGGCGGCTTTGCGCACTCGCAGGGCGGCAGCACGAACGCCATGGCCTCCGAGCAGGCGGCGTATGCGCTCTGCGCCTATCACAGGTACAAAACCGGCAAATGCGATCTCTATGACATGAGCGACGTCACCGCAGTCGGGACCACGCCCAAGCCAACCGCAACGCCAAAGCCCACCGCAACGCCCAAACCAACCGCGACGCCCAAGCCCACGGCCGCGCCTACTCCGAAGCCCACGGCCACTCCGAAGCCGACGGAGACGCCTGTTCCCACTGATACTCCGGAGCCCGCGGAGACCGTGACGCCCGCGCCCACCGAAGCGCCGACCGAAGCGCCCACCGAAGTTCCGACCGAGGCGCCGACTGAAGCGCCGACCGAGGCGCCGACGGAGCCCCCGGCAACGGAAGAGCCC
>JAFZYC010000038.1 GCA_017616435.1 Clostridia bacterium | reverse complement strand
GCCGTTGTTCTGCTTTTTCGCATCATGTATGCACTCGGGTTTACTGCAAAGCACACCGCTAACGCCGTTTGCCTTGTCATAATAGTACAGGTACCCGCTCATAAAGCTGTAGTAAAAAGCATCATCCGTTTCGATCAATTTGGCATAACCATCGCCGAACTTGTTGACAAAACTCGAGTCATCCTGCTGCACAGCGGTAGGCTCTGCCCCGCCGCCCGCTTTGGTGCAGGCGGCAAGGCAAAGGATCAGGCACAGTGAAAGTACAATAAATGTCTTTTTCATTCTAATTCCTTTCAAAGCGTTTGGGCGGATCATGGAGCGCGATCGCACGTCTTAAAAACGCCGATAATTCTTAAGCATTCTTTTTTCAAGAAAACGATCGCGGCCGTGCTTTAAACTGCTCTCATTTACCCCCATGGGCTGTATATCAGCAGCTCGCCTTTGGGGTTTTCCTGTGTAAGGTCGTATCTGACAAGGCAGGTGCCTTTGCCGCGATCCGAGTCGTCCGGATCTTTCAAAGTGTAAGCCATAAAGAACTCGTTGCCGTCCCCATAAGCCGCATACATGCCCACGACTTTCAAGCCTTCTTCAAGATCATTTGAGAATCCCGACAGCGCATCTCCTCTGTATATCAATTCTCCGTCAAAGCTGCGCACCTCCATTTTATCATCACGTACGTTGCAGCATATGGCGACGTCCTGAATTATAAAAGCGGCGCCCCTCATTTCAAAATCAAAGACCTTTGACGCTTCTCCATCTGAAACGGAGTATAACGTGACAGCTTTACCCTCATAGGCGCCGGAAGTGATCAGCAATACGCGGTCTTCCGACAACACATTCAATGCAAACATGCTTCCTCCCATGCCTTGACCTGTGAACACCGTCTCCATCTCCGACGTATCGATGTTCCATCGCATGATAACAACATCAGATCCGGCCGCGCAGGTATAAAGGGAGGTGCAGAAGTAAACGTATTGCCGGTAATAATAAAACGATATGTAGTTGTAACCTCCGCGGAAGTCATACAGCACCTGCCCCTCCCCCGTCTTGGGATCGATGCACAATACCGAAAGCCCCAGTTCCGGCTCCGCGTCGGTCACATGCCGATACATACCGTAGCCGTAAAGCTTGCCCCTGTGGCAGTCGAGCCTTTGAGGCGTCCCTCGGTTCTGATAAGTGAAACCTTCAAGATCGCAGACGAGCCTTCTGTCCGTTCCGTCGGTTTCGATGCTGAATAGCGCCTGACAGTGGTTGGCATAGTCATAGGCGAGGTAGCAGAGTCTTCCATCGATCATGTTGATGGAATGAAGAGCCGGATCCAAATATCCGCTGCAGTCCTCGTTCTGCATGATCGCATCGTGGACGCATTCCGGTTTTCCGCATACCACTCCGCTTATGCCGCTTGTCTTATCGTAATAGTACAGATACTTCTGACAGCAGTAGTAGTATTCGTTTTCCGTCTCTATCACGTTGGCGACCTGTCCGACAAACCGATTGTCATAATCCGGCTCCGCCGTCTGCATAGGAGTGGGATCATCCTTGCCGCCCGCTTTGGTGCAGGCGGCAAGGCAAAAGATCAGGCACAGGTAAAGTGCAATAAACGTCTTTTTCATTTTATACCTTTCGTAATCGTTTGGGCGGATCATTCGCTGTCATTTCGCGGAGCAGATCAGCTGAACTCATGGTGATAGACATTGCTGCCATTCACATAATTGTTAAACGACGCAGCTTCTGGCAGCAATCCGTTTAGCTCCGCATTTACCGTCAGATTCATTACCTGATCAGGGCCAACAGCTACAACAATATCCGGTCTGTCTGAAAACTCTAACTTAATAGTTATTCAGCAGCTGTAATCGCTTGCCGGTAAATGAGCAACTCCTGTTACAAAAGAGCATTGGATCGAGCCGATCGCACAGACGGCATTTATACTCGAAGTGCTTTTGACTTTGACCCCGAGCCCATATTCGATATGGGTATCGGTATGGTTCCCGTTAAGCGCTACTGCGGGCATGGCCGCGGATGCAATGAGCACAGCACAAATCAGCGCGCAGATGATACGTTTCGTTTTCATAATTTGAATATCTCCTTTTTATTATAATATATTTGGTCGCATTATTGCAACCCATTAGCCGATCCGATAGACAGGCTTGTTTGCCTTTATATTTCTCCGCCGCATTTTTGCCCGCACACCCCCTTTATATTTTAAGAGCATACATTTACCTATGTTCTTTGCGCCTCTCTATAAGTTAAGACGTTTCAGAGTTGTCAAAAGGGGACAAAAAGCTCTCGGATGCGGAAACATATTATTTGCTTCGCTGCAGTCGGCCGCGCCGCGTTCGATCGCGCCGGCGTTCTGCTGAAATATACTTGCCACCTGCGGTTTTCTGCTGTATAATAATTAGTTGTGAGTTCAATCAATCTGAAGGGAGAAAAGAATATGGAAAAGAAGTATCGCGTTCTTGCCATCAACCCCGGCTCGACCTCCACAAAGGTCGGCGTTTACGAGGGCTACGACATGCTCTATGAGGGCACCGTCCGCCATTCTCAGGAGGAGCTTTCGAAGTTCGCCGCTATCCACGATCAGAAGGATATGCGTATGGATCTCGTTGAGGAGCTCGTCGAGGATAACGGCTACAAGCTCTCCGAGATGGACGCTTTCGTCGGCCGCGGCGGCATCATCAGGCCTTTGAAGAGCGGCGTTTACACCATCAACGAGACCCTGCTCGACGACCTTAAGAACCTCCCCAGCGCGCAGCGCCACGCGTCGATGCTGGGCGGCGTCATCGCGAGGGCTTACGGCGACAAGTACGGCAAGCCCAGCTTCATCGTCGACCCCGTCACAGTTGACGAGCGCGACGAGATAGCCACGGTCACCGGCCTGCCCCAGATCAAGCGCGGCTGCATATTCCACTGCCTCAACCAGAAATCCGTCTGCCGCTACCACTGCAGGCTGAACGGCATGAAGTACGAGGAGCACAACTTCGTCGTTGCGCACCTGGGCGGCGGCATCTCCGTTGCGGCGCACCGGAAGGGCGTAATTGTGGACGTTACCGACGCCATGGAAGGCGAAGGCCCCTTCACACCCGAGCGCTGCGGCGCTCTGCCCGCAAAGCAGCTTGCCGATCTTATCTATGACGGCGGTTATTCCCGTGAAGAGATCAACAAGCTGATCGCAGGCCGCGGCGGCTTTATGGCCTATTTCAACACCAATTCCGCCATCGAGATCGAAAAGATGATCGAGGCCGGCGACGAGCGCGCGAAGCTCGTCTACGAGGCGATGGCATATAATATCGCCAAGAGCTGCGGCGCTATGGCCGCCGTGCTCGCGGGCGAAGTCGACGCGGTGCTCATCACCGGCGGTATGGCGTATTCGAAGATGCTCTCCGATTACATCACGAAGCACGTCAAGTTCATCGCTCCCGTCTCCGTCTATCCCGGCGAGGGCGAGCTCTCCGCGCTTGCGGCTGGCGCCGTCCGCGTGCTCTCCGGCGAGGAGCAGCCGAAGGAGTACACCGTCTGACCATAGCGTATTTTCTGCTCGTACGGTCGGCCGACGTATATCGTACGGCCGGCCGAATAAAACTGTATGAAGCTGTTTGAAAGCATAAAAGCCCTTTTCAAAAGGCCCGATAAGGGGTTCAGGTTCTCCCCGGAGGAGTATGAAGGTATGTACGTGATAGTCGGACTCGGCAATCCGGGCCGTGATTACGCAGATACCCGCCACAACGCGGGTTATATGACGCTCGACATATTGGCCGACAGGTTCGATATAGATATAGCGCGCCGCAATTTCCGCTCCGTTTACGGCGAGGGGCGCATATCGGGCGAAAAGGTCGTGCTTGCCAAGCCCGAAACCTTCATGAACAATTCCGGCTGGGCGGTGCGCGATCTCGTCAACTGGTACAAGGTCCCCCACGATCACCTGCTCGTTATCTACGACGACGTTGATATCCCCGTGGGCACGCTCCGGATACGCGAAAAGGGCAGCTCCGGCTCGCACAACGGCATGAAGAGCATAGTGTATCAGCTGGGCTTCGACGATTTCCCCCGCATAAGGATCGGCATCGGCAGCGCGGCACACGGCATGGTAGGACACGTTCTCGGCTGCTTCACGGATGAGGAAAAGCCGGAGGTCAAAAAGGCGCTTTCCGACGCCGCGACCGCCGCGGAGCTGATCGTCAAGGGCGGCATTTCGGAAGCTCAGGCGAGGTTCAATCACAAGGGCAAGAACAATCCCAAACCCGAAAGGGCGGAGTGACGAAAGGTCTTCTATGGTCTCCCGCGGGCCGGGACACAGCCCACGGGAGGCTTTTTTCGCCCGCGGGGCATGTGGAAAAAGCCCTAAAAAGGGGCTCCAATTATTAATAAAGTGTAAAAAATGACCGGATTTAACCAATTTGTCAAGTTTTTTTAATTCCCATCCGGCCGGAAATGTGATATAATAGGTTAACATTTTTTGAGAAACGGAGGTGAATCAGTTGAAGTTTTCAGATAAGGCCAAGTCCTTTATGGGCGATCTCCTCGACGGGATCTCCTGCAGGATCGCCACGGCTTTCAAGTACGCGAAGAAGCATCTTCCCGCAGTGCTTTCCGCCGCGGCAGCCCTTATCGCTGTGATCGTGCTGACGTGCATATTCGTGCCCAAGCTGTCCCGGGCAATTAAAGATAAGAGGGCAAGCGCGGATCCGACGAACGAGATCGTTCTCATCCCGACGGCGATACCCACGCCGACTCCCACCGCAACTCCGACTCCCTCTCCCACTCCCGAGCCCACGCCGACTCCCGTCCCCCTCCACCTTGCAAAGGGCGACAGGAACGACATCATCATCGACATTCAGCTCCGCCTTATGGAGCTCAACTACATGGATCCCGATGAGCCGACCAATTACTTCGGCAAGATCACGCAGGAGGCAGTAAGGCAGTTCCAGAGGAGAAACGGCCTGGAGGTCACGGGCGAGATCGTCGAAGATGATTATTCCGTGCTTATGTCCAGCCGCGCGAAGCTCTATATGGCGAGCCTCGGCGACGAGGGCACGGACATTACCGAGATGCAGAAGCGCCTGCACGAGCTCGATTATCTCGAGAACGTGACCGGCGTGTTCGATGAGGAGACCGAGGCAGCGGTCATGCTCTTCCAGGAGAAGAACGAGCTGGAGGTCGACGGCATGGTCGGCACACAGACCAAGGAATGCCTCTACAGCGAGGACGCGGTCCCCTTCTCCCTCTATATAGGGTCTGAGGGCGAGGACGTGCTCATGTATCAGCAGAAGCTCTACGACCTCGGATATCTCGCCAACAAGCCCAACGGCATTTACGGCAATGAGACCGTTCGCGCCGTCAAGCGCTTCCAGGAGCGCAACGCGATAATCGTCGACGGTCACGTCGGCCCCGCGACGAAGGAAGCTCTTATGAGCCCCAACGCCAAGTACAACAAGATCGAGCTCACCATGAGCGGCGTTGACGTCAACAGGATACAGTACCGTCTTTACAAGCTCAATTACATGACCCGCAGCGAGGTCACGGGCTATTTCGGGGCCAAGACCGAAAACGCGGTCAAGGACTTCCAGAAGAGGAACAAGCTGGCGGTGGACGGCACCGTTGCGGAGGAGACGATACAGATGCTCTTCTCCGACGACGCGAAGCCCGCGGACAGGCCGACGAGCAGCACGCCCGAGCCCACCGCGACGCCCAAGCCCACTGCGAAGCCCACCGCAAAGCCCACGACTTCCCCCGGCACGAGCACGCAGGACAGGATCGACAGGCTCGTCAGGATCGCGAAGAGCAAGCTCGGCTGCCCGTACGTGCGCGGAGCGAAGGGCCCCAACGCCTTCGACTGCTCCGGCTTCGTGTACTGGTGCCTCAATCAGGCGGGCGTACAGCAAAGCTACATGACCTCCTACCAGTGGCGATTCACCACGAGGTACAGGAGGATAACCTCCATGAACAATATCCAGAAGGGCGACGTTATCGTCTACAAGATGGGCGCGTACAGCGGGCACGTAGCGATAGCGGCGGGCGACGGCATGATGGTCGACGCCTCCTCGCAGGCCGGTCAGATCGTCTTCCGCACGTATCAGACGAGCTACTGGCGGAGCGTGTTCTACTGCGCGTACAGGATATTCAGCGATTGATGCGATAAGGCAAATCAAAAAACCACCGTTTTTACGGTGGTTTTTTATTGCTCTTTATCAGCCGTTGCGCCTGCCGGAATTGGCTATCGCGAGGAGCCTTAAGAACGATATCGCGGAGGACAGCACCGCGACGACGTATGTGAAAGCGGCGGCGCGCAGCACCTTCCTCGCGGCGTCCTCCTCCTCCCCGCGGGCGATGTACCCGCCGGAGGTGAGCATATCGAGCGCGCGGTTCGAGGCGTTGAGCTCGATGGGGAGCGTCAAAAGCTGGAATATGAGCGCGAACGCGAAGAGCGCGACGCCGATGAGGCTCACGTAATAGCCCAACGCGCCCATGAACAGGCCGAGCAGCACCAGCAGGTAGGAGAACCTCGCGCCGATGTTCGCGATGGGAAGCAACGAATTGCGGAAGCGTATCGCGCCGTATTCGCTCTCGTACTGCATGACGTGCCCGCACTCGTGCGCGGCTACGGCTATCGCGGCGACGCTCGTCGATGAATAGACCGACTGGCTCAATGATACGCAGCCCGTTTGCGGGTTGTAGTTATCGGTCAGTGTGCCCGCCGTCGGCGCGACCT
>JAFZYC010000037.1 GCA_017616435.1 Clostridia bacterium | reverse complement strand
TTGTTACGGTGCCTTCAACTTCGATAACATCCTGTTTGGACATCCACAAGCCTCCTTCTTTAAAAATCACAGTTTCGGTCTTTCACGACCTTTTTGAGTGAATGGACGATCAGCGAATCATCCACACGCCGCCCCTCAAGAAGCAGCGAGGCAATGCCATCGTCCTTCTCCCGAAGGACGGCGGCATGCTTGAGCTTCTTGGCCTTGGGCTTGTCGTAGGGTCGCTTTTTGCCGTCCGACAGGAGCAGCATCGCTGCCCCGTCCTTCGCTTTCCCGGTACCGATCACCAAATATATTTTACCGGAATCGTGCCCCGAAAGCGATGCGGCATAGTGCCCAAGGACGTTTTTGCTGCTGTCAGGACCCGATAAAAGGCCATAATTGCAAGAAATATTGCACATTTAGGAACCTCCGTTCGGAATACGTGACGCAACTGATTAATGATATCACATTATTACACTAATGTCAATACCTCGGCGGAATCTTTTCCCACGATAACGGTATTCTCATAATGGGCGCTGGGCTTGCCGTCCGCGGCGGACGCGGTCCACCCGTCGGCGGCTATGACTATGCGCCAGGTGCCGAGATTAATCATCGGCTCGATGGCCAAAGTCATGCCCTCAAAGAGCTTCGCGCCGCGGCCCATGCGGATATCCACATAGTTCGGGACCTCTGGAGGCTCGTGCATGCTCGTGCCGATGCCGTGCCCGACCATATCGCGCACGACGCCGTAGCCGTACTCCTTAGCGTGGGTCTCCACCGCTCTCGCTATGTCGATGAGGTGGTTCCCCTCCTTCGCCTGAGCGGCGCCGAGGAAGAAGCACTCCTTCGTGACCTCGACGAGCTTTTTCACCTCCGGCGCGACATTGCCGACGAGGAATGTCCTCGCCGCGTCGCCGTGCCAGCCGTCCACGATCGCGCCGCAGTCGATGCTGATTATATCGCCGTCCTTGAGCTTCACCTTTTTCGAGGGGATGCCGTGGACGACCTGCTCGTTGACGGAGGTGCATATCGAAGCGGGATACCCGTTATAGTGCAGGAACGAGGGGATGCCGCCGTTCCTGCGTATGAAAGCCTCCGCCTCGCGGTCGAGCTCGTATGTCGAGACGCCTATCTCGACGAGCTTTTCGAGGTGGTTAAGCGTCTCGCCGACGAGCCTGCCGGCGACGCGCATCTTATCGAGCTGAGTATGCGATTTTATCGTGATTCTTTCTGCCATGGCTTGATATCGAAAGTTCGGAGCGAAAAACGCCAAAAGACGCGCAAAGGCGCAGGAAACAGGCGGTTCCTCCGCTCACATAGCCGAATGCCGAGATCAGCAGTCGACGTCGTCTTCCCAATAGGGATCCTTCTCCTCGAACAGGTCGAAAATGTTCTGCGCGACCTCCTCCACGGTGCCGCTGCCGTCGATCCTGGAGAGCAGCGCCTTCCCGTCGAAGAACTCGATAAGGGGGAATGTCTGCTCGGCATAGACCTCAAGGCGGTGCCGGACCGTTTCGGGCTTGTCGTCATCCCTTGCGACAAGGCGCGCGCCGCACTCTGAGCAATAGAACTCGTCGCCCTCGTCGATATCGACGCTGTATGTGCGCTTGCAATCGGGGCAAACCCTTCGCCTTGCCATACGGTCGACTATGCTCTCGTCGGGGACCTCTATGCAGACGGCCCTGTCGATATCGGAGAACTCCATGAGGCTCTCCGCCTGCGCGATCGTGCGGGGGAAGCCGTCAAGGAGGAAGCCGTTTTCGCAGTCGGGCTGCTGTATGCGGTTCTCGACCATGCCGATAATGATATCGTCGGGAACGAGTTCACCCGCTTCGATAAGGGCTTTTGCCCTTATTCCGAGGGGGGTCTCAGAAGCGATTTCAGCCCGCAGCATATCTCCGGTGGAGATATGTGCGAGCGAATATCGTTCAGCTATCTTAGCCGCCTGGGTGCCTTTACCGGCACCCGGCGGGCCTAAAAGGATCAGCTTCATATTGAGCTTTTCTCCATTAACCGAGGAAGCCCTTGTAATGACGCATCAGCAGGAGCGAGTCGAGCTGCTCCGCGGTCTCCAGAGCGACAGAGACCATAATGAGGATGGACGTCGCGCCGAAGTGGCTGAGGAGGTCGATACCGAGGACCTTGAGCAGAATGGAGGGGATGATGGCGATCAGGCAGAGGAACAGCGCGCCGAACATGGTCAGACGGCTGGACTTTCTCTGCAGATAATCGCTGGTGGGCTTACCGGGGCGAATGCCGGGGATGAAGCCGCCGTTCTGCTGCAGATTCTTGGATATGTCCACAGGGTTGAAGCTTATGGACGAATAGAAGTACGCAAAGGCGATGATGAGCAGGCCGTACAGCACGTAGTAGATCGCGATGCCCGCGGGGTTGGTGCTGGAGGAGCTCAGATAGTTCTTGACGAACTTCGGGAAAGCCGCATTCTCGTTGGACCAGAACTGGGCGATCATGGCGGGGACCTGAAGGAGCGTCATAGCGAAGATCAGCGGCATAACGCCGTTGGCATTCGCCTTCATCGGGATATGCGTGGACTGACCGCCGTAAAGCTTGCGGCCGACGACGCGCTTTGCATACTGAACGGGTATGCGGCGGACCGCCCTGTCGACAAGGCAGATACCGGCGACCAGTATGAGGGTCACCAGCAGCGCCACGAGGGGCGCCCACCACTTGAGCAGACCGTACTCGGTGTTGGAGACATAGGTCGTGCTCCAGGGGAGGATCTCCCAATAACGGAATATCCTTACGAACACATCGGGAACGGAGGAAACGATGGATGCGAAGATCAGCATCGAGATACCGTTGCCGATACCCTTCTCGGTGATGCGCTCACCCATCCACATAAGGAACGCGGTACCTGCGGTACAGCAGATGGCGATCGTGATGTAGGTGACGATGAGGTTGGCCGAATCGCTCTTGAAGAGCTTGAGCGTGTTCAGGATCGAGCTGGACGTCGCGTTCTGCAGCGTCACGATGATGGTGATCGACTGAATGGCTGCAAGGCCAACACCGACATAGCGGGTGATCTTTTCGATCTTCTGCCTGCCGTCCTCCTCCTTGGAAAGGCGCTCGAGGGCGGGAATGGCGATCGTAAGGAGCTGGATGATAATCGAGCCCGTGATGTAGGGAGAAATACCCATTGCAAACAGGGAGAACTGGCTCAGAGAGCCGCCGCTGAAGAGGTTCAGGAACCCCAGCAGGTCATAGTTCTGGATGTTCGCGGCCAGCGCCGTTGCGTTGACGCCGGGGATGGGGATGAACGAACCCAGACGGTAGATGACGATGAGCAGGAGGGTGTAGAGCATCTTTGTACGGATGTCCTTGACCTTCCATGCATTGATGAACGTCTTAAACATTACTCCACCTCAACAGTTCCGCCGGCAGCAACGATAGCGTTACGGGCTGATTCCGAAACCTTGGCCGCCTTAACGGTCAGGCTCTTTGTAAGCTTGCCACGACCCAGAACTTTGAGTCCGTCCTTTTCGATCTTGCGGATCACGCCGGCCTCATAGAGGTATTCGGCAGTGATCTCGGTGCCGTTATCGAACTGCTCGAGGACCTCGATATTGATAACGGTGTATTCCTTAGCAAAGTTGTTGTGGAATCCGCGCTTCGGAAGCCTGCGGGGAAGGGGCATCTGACCGCCTTCGAAACCGTTCTTCTTGCTGCCGGAACGGGCCTTCTGACCCTTGTGACCGTAACCGGAGGTCTTACCGAGACCGGAACCGGAACCACGACCGACACGCCTCTTTGCTGTGGTGGAACCCGCAGTGGGCTGTAACTCGTGAAGTTTCATATTCGCACCTCCAATTAGACTTCTTCCACCTTGACAAGGTGCTTTACTTTGAAGATCATGCCGCGGATGCAGGGATCGTCCTCTTTGACGACGACGGAGTGCATCTTGTGAAGGCCGAGGGCCTTGATCGTGGCCTGCTGATCCTTGAGAGCGCCGATGGTGCTCTTTACCAATTCTATTTTGAGCTGTGCCATTGCTTTTTCCCCCTTATTCGGTGATCTCTGCAACGGACTTGCCGCGGAGTTTTGCGATCTCCTCAGCCGTCCTGAGCTGCTGGAGGCCGTTGATGGTAGCCTTTACGCAGTTGGCGGGGTTGTTGGAACCGTAGCTCTTGGTACGGATATCCTTTACGCCGGCCATCTCGAGGACCGCACGGACGGGGCCGCCCGCGATAACGCCGGTACCTTCTTCAGCGGGGAGCATGCGGACATGACCCTTGGAGAACTTGCCCTCAACAGCGTGAGGGATGGTGGTGCCGACGATGGGAACATTGATGAGGTGACGCTTTGCATCCTCGACGCCCTTGCGGACAGCTTCGGGGATCTCGGCGGCTTTGCCGGTGCCTACGCCTACCCTGCCCTTTTCATCGCCGATGACGATGAGAGCGGAGAAACGGAAGGTACGGCCGCCCTTTACGACCTTGGCAACACGGTTGACCGCCACGAGGCGCTCCTGAAATTCCGGGACTTCCGGAGTGAAATTACGCTTCTGCTGCATTTTGTTACCTCCTTAGAAATCCAGACCACCCTTGCGGGCGCCGTTTGCCAGTGCCTCGACACGACCGGTGTAGAGATAACCGCCGCGGTCGAAAACGACCTTTTCAACGCCCTTGTCCTTGGCGCGCTTGGCAACGGTCTCACCGACGAGCTCGGCAGCCTGCTTCTTGTCCTTGCCTTCAAGCTGGGTCCTGATCTCGGGATCCATCGTGGAAGCGGCGGCGATCGTGACGCCGGCTACATCGTCGATGACCTGAGCATAGATGTGCTTGAGGGAGCGATATACGTTGAGACGGGGACGCTCAGAGGTGCCGCCGAAATAGTGGCGGAGACGTGCATGACGCGCTACCCTGACCGCATTCTTGTCAATCTTACTGATCATAGTTTACCTCCAATTACTTACCCGTCTTACCGACCTTGCGGCGTACGAACTCACCGGCATAGCGGATGCCCTTGCCCTTATAGGGCTCGGGAGGACGAACCTCGCGGATGTTCGCAGCGATCTGGCCGACCTTCTGCTTGCTGATACCCTTAACGGTGATCCTGTTGGGAGCGGGAACGTCGAAAGTGATGCCGTCCTTCTCCTCGAACTCAACGTTGTGGGAATAACCGACTGTCAGAACGAGCTTGTTGCCGCTCTTGGCAGCCTTGTAACCGGTACCCTCGATCTCGAGCTTCTTCTCATAGCCGCTGGTAACGCCGACGACCATGTTATTTATAAGCGTACGGGTGAGTCCGTGCAGGGCGCGGTCCTGCTTCTCATCGGTAGGACGTGCTACCTTGAGAGTACCATCCTCCTCGGTGATGCTCATGCGAGGGGATACCTTCTCCGAAAGCTGACCCTTGGGGCCCTTGACGGTCACGACGTTGTTCTCGACCGTGATTGTCACTCCGCTGGGTACGGTTATCGGATGTTTTCCGATTCGAGACATTGTTTTACCTCCGTAAGTATTTGTTGAGATTGAGTGTCCTTACCAGATGTAAGCGAGAACTTCGCCGCCCACGCCCTGCTTCCTGGCCTCGCGGTCGGTCATGATGCCGCGGGAGGTGGAAATGATGGCGATGCCGAGTCCGTTCAATACCTTGGGGAGCTTATCCTTGCGGGCATAGACGCGGAGGCCGGGCTTGGAAACGCGCTTGAGGCCGGTGATGACGCGCTGCTTGTTGGGGCCGTACTTGAGTACGATGGTCATCATCTTCTCGACGCCTTCCTCGTTAACGGTGTAGGACTTGATGTAACCTTCGTTAAGGAGAATCTCGGCGATGGCGAGCTTCATATTGGAAGCGGGCACGTCGACCGTTTCGTGCTTTGCGACCAGCGCATTACGAATGCGGGTGAGCATATCAGCAATAGGATCTGTAATAAGCATAATTTTCCTCCTTCAAAGATTACCAGCTTGCCTTGCGGACGCCGGGGATCTCGCCCTTGTACGCGAGCTCGCGGAAGCATACACGGCAGAGGCCGTACTTGCGGAGCACGGAGTGCGGGCGGCCGCAGATGCGGCAACGGGTGTACGCCCTGGTGGAATACTTGGGTTCACGCTGCTGCTTGATCTTCATTGATGTCTTAGCCATGAATTAGTTCCTCCTCTCAGGCGTTGATGTTGGTGAAAGGCATGCCGAAGAGCTTAAGGAGTTCCTTCGCCTCTTCGTCGGTCTTGGCGCTCGTTACGAAAACGATGTCCATACCGCGTACCTTATCGACGTCATCATAGTTGATCTCGGGGAATATCAGCTGTTCCTTGACGCCCATGGCATAGTTGCCGCGGCCGTCGAAGCTGGTATCGGAAACGCCGCGGAAGTCGCGGACGCGGGGCAGTACGATGTTCATGAGCTTATCCATGAAGTAGTACATGCGGTCGCCGCGGAGCGTGACCTTTGCGCCGATGTTCATGCCCTGACGGACTTTGAAGTTCGCAACGGACTTCTTGGCCTTGGTGATGATGGGCTTCTGACCCGCGATCTGACCGAGCTGCTCAAGAGCGGCGTCGATAGCCTTGGGGTTATCCTTATCGGAGCCCAGACCCATGTTGAGAACGATCTTCTCGAGCTTGGGGATCATCATGGGGTTCTCGTAGTTGAACTTCTCCTGCATCGCAGGAACGATCTCTTCCTTATACTTGACCCTGAGGCGGGCGGGTTCTGTGAAAGCGGCAGCTTCCTGCTGGCCCTTCTTCTTCTTGGCGGGGGCCTGAGCCTGTTCCTTCTTAGCCATTTAGCCTAACCTCCTCAGTCAATGTTCTTGCCGCAGTTCTTGCAAACGCGGACCTTCTTCTGTGCGCCGTCCTTACCCTCTACGAAGGTGTGACCGACGCGGGTGGGCTTCTTGCAGTTGGGGCATACCAGCATCACGTTACTTACGTGGATGGTGCCTTCCTTTTCGATCCTGCCGCCCTCCTGACCCTGCTGACGGGGCTTCGTATGGCGGATGACCATTGCACGACCCTGAACGACAACGCGCTCGCTGGCGGGATCGGCCTTGAGGACCTTACCGGTCTTGCCGACGTCCTTGAGGTTGTTGCCGGCAATAACCATAACGGTGTCGCCTTTCTTGATGTTCATAGCATATCCTCCTTACAGAACCTCGGGTGCGAGGGAGACTATCTTCATATAGTCTTTTTCACGAAGCTCCCTGGCGACCGGCCCGAAGATACGGGTGCCGCGGGGCTGCTTCTGATCGTTGATGATGACAGCTGCGTTATCGTCGAAGCGGATGTGGGAACCGTCATGGCGCTGTACGCCGGTAACGGTGCGGACTACGACCGCCTTGACGACGTCCTTCTTCTTGACGGCGCCGCCGGGGGTGGCCGTCTTGACGGAAGCAACGATCACGTCGCCGATGCTTGCGAACTTCCTCTTGGAGCCGCCCAGCACACGGATGCACATGATCTCTTTAGCGCCGGAATTATCGGCGACCTTTAACCTAGTCTGTGGCTGAATCATAATTTACCTCCAAGATTACTTAGCCTTCTCGATGATCTCGACCACGCGCCAGCGCTTATCCCTGGACAGCGGACGGGTCTCCATGATGCGGACGGTATCGCCGATGCCGCAGTCATTGTTCTCATCGTGAGCCTTGAACTTTGTGGTCTTGTTGACCATCTTGCCGTAGAGGGGGTGACGAACCTTGGTACGGACGGCGACGACGACGGTCTTATCCATCTTATCGCTGACGACGATACCGGTACGGGTCTTACGGTAACCCCTTACGAGGGTCTCATTGTTTTCCATAATATTTACCTCCCTCATTAGTTGGCGGCCAGACGCTCGTTGAGGACCGTCTTGACCCTTGCGATGTCGCGCTTGCATTCCTTAAGACGCATGGGATTTGCAAGCTGGCCGATCGCCTGCTGGAAGCGGAGATTGAAAAGCTCTTCCTTGAGCTCCTTCTCGCGAGCCTGAAGCTCCTCGACGGACAGCTCCTTAAGCTTCTGGAATTCCTTAGTCTTCATTGGCCTTTTCCTCCACTTCTCTCTTAACGATCTTACACTTGAGGGGCAGCTTGTGGATAGCAAGACGGAGAGCCTCACGGCTGGTCGCCTCGTCGGTGCCGGCGATCTCGAACATTACGCGGCCGGGCTTGACGACTGCTACCCAGTATTCTGGCGAGCCCTTACCGGAACCCATTCGGGTCTCAGCGGGCTTCTCGGTAACGGGCTTATCGGGGAAGATCTTGACCCAGACCTGGCCGTTACGTTTGATGAAACGTGTCATGGCGACACGGGCTGCCTCGATCTGATTGCTGGTGACCCACGCGGGCTCCAGTGCTACGAGACCGAATTCACCGTAAGTGATGGTATTTCCGCGCAGAGCCTTGCCCTTCATGCGGCCACGATGGACCCTCCTGCGCTTAACTCTCTTAGGCATCAACATAGGTAACTCGCCTCCTTACGCTTTCTTGGCGTTCCTCTTGCCGAGGACCTCGCCCTTATAGATCCAAACCTTAACGCCGATGCGGCCGTAGGTGGTCGCAGCCTCGGCGAAGCCGTACTCGATGTCCGCACGGATGGTCTGACGGGGAATGGAACCGTCATGAACATCCTCGCTCCTCGCGATCTCCGCGCCGCCCAGACGGCCCGCGCAGGTGATCTTGATGCCCTTCGCGCCGGCCTTCATGGCACGGCCCATGGCCTGCTTCATGGCGCGGCGGTAAGAGGTGCGCTTCTCGAGCGCGCCGGCGATGTTCTCAGCGACGAGCTGAGCGCATGCGTCGGGATTGCGGATCTCCATGATGTTGACGTTGACGGGACGGCCGACGAGCGCGTTGAGCTCGGACTTGATGGCCTCGACGCCTACGCCGCCCTTGCCGATCAGCATGCCGGGACGGGCGGTGAAGATGCTCACGGTCGCCTTGTTGGCGGCACGCTCGATCTCTACCTTGGAGACGCTCGCTTCGTAATACTTCTTCTTGAGGAACGTACGGATCTTGTTGTCCTCAATCAGATAATCAGAGAAATTCTTCTTGTTGGCATACCAACGGGTGTTCCAACCCCTGATAACGCCTACGCGGAAGCCATTAGGATTTACTTTCTGACCCATAACTTACTCCTTCTCGTCCAAGATAACGGTGATGTGGCTGGTGCGCTTCCTGATGTGGAAGGCGGAACCCCTTGCCCTGGGGCGATAACGCTTGAGCGTCGGACCCTGATTGGCGTAGATCTCCGCAACGTAGAGATTGTCCCTCGAAAGCTCGAGGTTGTTCTCCGCATTCGCGATAGCGCTGCGCAGCAGCTTCAGGACGGGCTCAGCAGCAGCCTTGGGGGTGTAGAGGAGGATAGCCTCTGCATCATCGACGGACTTGCCGCGGATAAGGTCGATGACGACCTTTACCTTACGGGAGGAAATACGGATGTACCTGGCCGTGGCATGGGGACGCTTTTCGGCGTTCTCGCGCCTTGCGGCTGCTTTTTCCTTAGACCTTGTTGCCATAAATCTCTTTTCCTCCTATCTTATTTGCCGCGAGTCGTCTTCTCGGAGCCGCGATGGCCGCGGAAGGTGCGGGTGGGGGCGAACTCGCCCAGCTTATGACCGACCATATCCTCGGTGATATAGACGGGAACGTGCTTCTTTCCGTCGTGAACGGCGATGGTGTGACCGACCATATCGGGGAAGATGGTGGATGCTCTGGACCATGTCTTGATGACGGTCTTCTTACCGGTCTGATTCATCTCCTGGATGCGGGCAAGAAGCCTGTCGGACACGAACGGTCCCTTCTTAACAGATCTGCTCATTATTTTCTCCTCCCTCTAATTACTTGCCGTTCCTGCGGCGTACGATGAACTTATCGTTGACATTCTTGGTCTTGCGGGTCTTGTGACCGAGCGCGGGCTTACCCCAAGGAGTAACGGGGCCGGGACGGCCGATCGGGCTCTTGCCCTCACCACCGCCGTGGGGATGGTCGTTCGGGTTCATGACAGAGCCGCGGACCGTGGGACGGATGCCCATGTGACGCTTGCGGCCGGCCTTGCCGAGCATGATGTTGGCAAAGTCGATGTTGCCGACCTGACCGATCGTGGCCTTGCAGCCCAGGGGGATGAGCCTGACCTCGCCGCTGGGAAGACGTACCTGAGCGTACTTGCCTTCCTTAGCCATGAGCTGAGCGGCGTTGCCTGCGGACCTGACGAGCTGAGCGCCCTTGCCGGGGAGCAGCTCGATGCAGTGGAT
>JAFZYC010000004.1 GCA_017616435.1 Clostridia bacterium | reverse complement strand
GGAAAGGAGGAAAAAGAGAATGCCGGTATTTAAGAACAACGATAACGGAACATGGTACGTAATGGCCTGGTACACGAACTGGAAGGGCGAACGCAAGCAGAAATGCAAGCGCGGCTTTTCGACCAAGCGGGAAGCCCAGGAATGGGAACGCATCTTCAAAATGCAGAGCGCCGGGGATATGGACATGACCTTCGAAGCCTTTACGGAGCTTTATGAAAAGGATATCCGCCCGAGGCTCAAGGAAAACACTTGGCTCACGAAGGAGCACATCATCAAAACGAAGCTCCTGCCGTATTTCGGAAAGCGGAACATCAGTGAAATCACCGCGAAAGACGTGATCGCGTGGCAGAACGAGCTGCTGACATATCGGGATGAAAAGAAGCGGCCGTATTCGCAAACGTATCTGAAAACGGTCCACAATCAGCTCAGCGCGATATTCAATCACGCCGTACGGCACTATGAGCTCCGCGCCAACCCCGCCGCGAAAGCGGGGAGCATGGGCGATAAGGACGGCGGCAACATCAGCTTCTGGACTAAGGATGAGTACAAACGCTTTGCCGATGAGATGATGGACAAGCCCATATCTTACTACGCTTTCGAGATCCTTTACTGGTGCGGGATCCGCGAGGGTGAGCTTCTGGCGCTGACTCCTGCGGACTTCGACTTCAAAGCCGGTACGGTCAAGATCAGCAAATCGTATCAGCGGCTTCACGGCAGGGATGTGATCACGAGCCCGAAGACAAAGAAGAGTAACCGCACAGTCAGAATGCCGCCGTTCCTCTGCGAGGAAATGCAGGATTATCTGAAAATGCAGTACGGGCTCGGCAGTTCGGATCGTGTCTTCCCCATCACCAAGAGCTATCTGCACCATGAGATGGACCGCGGCTCAAAGGCCGCCGGGGTAAAGCGCATCCGCGTTCACGATCTCCGTCACAGCCACGTTTCGCTGCTGATCGACATGGGATTCACTCCCGTCGCCATTGCGGACAGGCTCGGTCACGAAAGCATCGAGATCACCCTGCGCTACGCACACCTGTTCCCGTCAAAACAGACGGAAATGATCGAAAAACTGGAACAAGAAAGGATGGAATGAATTATGTCAGCCAAGAACAGAGACGAACACGGACGTTTCCGGAATATCACCGTCGGATTCCGTGTCTCGCCCGAAGAGAACGAGCAGCTCAATACAGCCGTCGCGCTGTCGGGTCTGCCCAAGCAGGAATACTGCTACAGAAAATGCCTGAACCGCGATATCGTGGTTCAGGGGAACCCGAGGGTTTACAAGGCCCTGCGGGATCAGCTCGCCGCTGTGCTCGATGAGCTCAGGCGCATCGAAACCGCCGGCGATATCCGTGATGAGCTTTATGAGAACATCGAGCTTATCACGAAAACACTGCTCGGTATGAAGGAGGGATGCTCGTGAGCGATGGAAAAGAAAAGATGACCGCCGAAGAAGTATCTGTTGGCGCAGATACAAGGCAGTCACCAATCTCAACTTCGGATATTATAGCAGATTACGATGATTTTTGCAACACCGATGAAGAAGAATTTTTCATCGATCCGCGAAAGCTCGATCCGCGCTATATCGAAACGGTCACGATGCAGGGTCTGCTCGACACGGCGTTTACTCCCAGACTGCCAATAATCGAGGGCTTCCTCTACCCCGGAACGTACCTCATGGCGGGCTCGCCGAAGATAGGAAAGTCCTTCCTCGTGACGCAGATCGGCTACTCGATCGCGACGGGAACTCCTCTCTGGGGAATGCCGGTCCAGAAGGGCTCGGTGCTCTACCTCGCTTTGGAGGACGATCGCCAGAGGCTCCAGAGGCGCGTTTCGCGTATGTTCGGCGTCGAAGGCACCGCCGCCCTCCATTTCGCCACGCAGGCAAGGTCGGTCGAAAACGGCCTCATGCAGCAGCTCGAGGGCTTCATCCGCGAACACAGCGATACGAAGCTCATAATCATCGACACGCTGCAGAAGGTGCGCGGTGACGAGGGCGAGAAGTACAGCTACGCGAACGACTATCAGATCATCTCGAGCCTCAAGGCGCTGACGGATGCGAACCCGATCGCGATACTGATCGTCCACCACACCCGCAAGCAGGACGCCGACGACAAGTTCGATACCATATCGGGCACGACCGGTCTCCTGGGTTCCGCGGACGGCGCGTTCCTTCTCCGCAAGGAGAAGCGGACAAGCCCCGAGGCAACGCTCGACGTGGTAGGACGCGATCAGCAGGATCTTCGTTTCAAACTGCTCTTCAGCTACGAGACCTGTACCTTCGACCTGACCGAAACGGAGACCGAGCTTTGGAAGGACCCGCCCGATCCCACGCTCGACGCTGTGGCGGCTCTGGTGAATGCCGAGACGCCGCTGTGGGAAGGCAGTCCGACCGAACTCGCTCTGCGGATAGGCGGCGGGCTCAAGCCCCATCACCTTTCCAGAAAGCTGAACGTGAATGTTGCGAGGCTTCTTGCCGAGCACGGCGTGCTCTACGCGCCCTTCCGGACTCATGACTCGCGCATGATCCGACTCTTTTACAGAGGAGGAACGGAAGGCCGGTGACGCTCCGTGTCGCTCCGCGTCGCTCGTGTCGCTCATTTAGACACTATCAAAATTAGCGACGCGGAGCGACGCACGCGGGGCTTGAAGTCCAAAAAATGCAGGTGTCTTAAGGAAAAAATCGCGCGTCGCTCAATTTTTCCTGAGCGACGCGCGTGACGCTCAGACAAAAAAACGATGCCGGCATATAGCTCAATCACTAAAGGACGATTACTATAGGCGCACGGCACCGTTTTCAAAAAGCCGATAGAGGACTTCGCAGGCGTTCTTCCGGGAACCGGGGAACTGAACTGCTCACAGAATCGGCTTCGGTGATATGTTACATCACTGTGTTTGATTTGTCAACCCGCACCCGTTTTTCAAGAAGGAGCGGAGCAAGGTTATTCTCACTCCGCTCCCTTCGATGGACCGACGGCCCCGCAGGGCGCAACAGCACTTTTGGCGGGCGAAGACTGACGAAAGTGCTTTTGCGTTACTTTCGCGGAAAGTAACAAAGGCATTAACCCGAGGTGAATTATATGAGAAGAACAATCAGCGCAATGGTCGGGAAGGGCTCGGCCAACCACAACAGCCGCAGATTCATAGCGGAGAACGTGGATAGCTCCCGCACCCGATACAACATCAGTTACATCGATGAACCCATAAAGCGGGTTTATCACGAGCTCTTCGACGAAGCACTCGAAAGGTACAATTCGAGGCAGACGCGATCCGACAGGCGGATCCCCGATTATTATGAGAAGATCCGCTCAAGTAAGCAGGAGAAGCTGTTCCACGAGATCATACTGCAGATAGGCGATAAGGACAATATGGCCTCCAGAACGGAAAACGGCGATCTGGCAAGGGAGCTGCTTGACGAGTACTTTAAGGGCTTTGCCGCCCGCAACCCGAACCTCCGCGTGTTCTCCGCTCACATCCACATGGACGAGGCGACGCCGCATATCCACATCGATTTTGTCCCGTTCACGACCGGGAGCAAGCGCGGCCTCGATACCCGCGTTTCCCTCAAGCAGGCGCTCGCCGCACAGGGCTTCACGGGAGGCACGCGCGGCGATACCGAGTGGGCTCAGTGGGTTGCGAACGAGAAGCTCGAACTCGCCGCCGTGATGGAGCGTTACGGCATCGAGTGGGAACAGAAGGGCACTCACGAAAAGCACCTATCCGTGCTCGACTTCAAAAAGCAGGAGCGCGAAAAGGAGCTGAACGCTTTGGAAGCCGAACTTGCCGAAAAGCAGGGCGAGCTCTCCGAGGTACAGCGAAGGCTCGAAAGCGCGGACACCGCCGAGGAGAAGCTCGAAGGGCTGAAGTACAAGCTCAGCCGCGACGAGGATTATGCGGTCCCCGAACCGCCGAAGC
>JAFZYC010000036.1 GCA_017616435.1 Clostridia bacterium | reverse complement strand
TGACATTGAAGGAGGCTCAGCGCACCTACGACCTCCTGGGCGTTGAGTTCGACAGCTACAACGGCGAGGCCTTCTATGAGGACGAGATGCCCGCGGTCATAAAGGAACTGCAGGATAAGGGCGTTACGACCGTCGACAACGGCATGACCATAGTCGATCTTTCCGCCTACGATATGCCGCCCTGCCTGATCTTGAAATCGAACGGCGGCACGATATACCCGACGCGCGACATAACCGCCGCCATCTACCGCAAGAACACATACGATTTCTATAAAAATCTGTACGTCGTCGCCTATCAGCAGAATCTGCATTTCAGGCAGGTGTTCAAGACGCTTGAGCTCATGGGCTACGATTGGGCGAAGGACTGCGTGCACGTCAACTTCGGCATGATCTCCATGCCGGAGGGGACCTTCTCCACCAGGAAGGGCAACGCGATATACCTTGAGGACGTGCTTCTGAAGGCCATTGAAAAGACCAAGGCCATAATGCAGGAGAAGAGCCCCGATCTTCCCAACATGGACGAGGTCGCGCGCCAGATCGGCGTCGGCGCCGTCGTATGGGGGCCGCTGTATTCTTCGAGGATCAAGGATTTCACTTTCAGCTGGGATAAGGCGCTGAACTTTGAGGGCGAGACCGCGCCATACGCGCAGTACACCCACGCGCGCTGCTGCTCCGTCCTCCGCAAGGCCGGCGAATACGATTTGGAAAAGGCGGATTGGAGCTGCCTCGATAACGAAAGCTGCTCCGCGCTAGTAAAGGCAATGAAGGCTCTGCCCGATTCCATCGCCTCTGCCTCCGAGAAGTACGAGCCGTACCTTATTTCGAGGAACGTGATCGATATCTGCTCCTGCTTCAACAAGTTCTATTTCGAGAACCGTATCATGGACGACGACGAGGGCGTAAGATCCGCCCGCCTCGCCGTGACCGACGCCGCCAGGACGGCGATAAAGCTGGGGCTGTATTTTGTGGGTATCGAAGCGCCTGAGAGGATGTAGTCGGCTTCTCAGCTTCCCTTCTATGGGAAGGAATGTGTTCAAAACTCAAAACGCAAAACTTGGATCAATATAACTATAACCGAAAGGAAGCAATACAATGATCATCATGGATGAGTACCGCCAGCAGCTCGCGGCGGTGATTGCTGCCCTCAAGCAGGCGGGTGAATCCCTTTAAGGTCGCCGAGCTCGCTGAGGAAAAGAAACAGCTCGAGGCCGAAATGGGCAAGGAAGGCTTCTGGGACGACGTTGACAACGCTAACAAGGTCAACATCCGCATGAAGTCCATTTCCGCTAAACTCGACAAATATGACAAGCTCAACGCCATGTGCGAGGATTTCGAGGTCCTCATGGACATGGGCGAAGAGGACGAGGACATGGCCGAGGAAGTCCCCGAGGCTTTCGAGGCGCTGAATAAGGCGGTCGAAGAGTTCCATCTCGCCGCGCTCCTCACCGGCCCGTACGACGCCTACAACGCCGTTCTCTCGCTGCACGCCGGCGCGGGCGGAACCGAGGCGCAGGACTGGGTGAGCATGCTCTACCGCATGTACGTCCGCTACTGCGAGCGCCAGGGCTATACCGTGAAGGAGCTCGACCTTCTGGACGGCGAGGAAGCGGGCATCAAGTCCGTCACCTTCGAGGTGCAGGGTGAGAACGCATACGGCTACCTGAAGGCCGAAAAGGGCGTGCACAGGCTCGTCCGCATAAGCCCCTTCGATTCCTCCGGCAGGAGGCACACCTCTTTCGCATCGCTCGACGTCACGCCGATCCTGACCGAGGACGACAACTCTATCGAGATCAAGCCCGAGGATATCCGCATCGACACGTACCGCTCCGGCGGCGCGGGCGGACAGAACGTAAACAAGGTCTCCTCCGCCATCCGCATAACGCATTACGCGACGGGCATCGTCGTGCAGTGCCAGAACGAGAGAAGCCAGCTCCAGAACAAGGAAGTCGCCATGCGCATCCTCAAAGGTAAGCTCCTCGAGATCAAGGAGCGCGAGCGCATGGAGAAGATGGCCGATATCAAGGGCGAGCTCAAGAAGATCGAATGGGGCAGCCAGATCCGCTCCTACGTCTTCCAGCCCTATACCATGGTCAAGGATCACCGCACCGGCTGCGAGACCGGCAATATCCAGGCGGTAATGGACGGCGATATCGACGAGTTCATACATCAGTATTTGATAAAGATGTGATGACGCGAACGCAAAAGAGATCCTGCATACGCAGGATCCCTTTTTATGTTCTCTTTATCATTCCGCTCCGACGGAGGGAATTATGCCCATTGACATCCTCAATATCATCAGCGCGTCGGCAGAGGTGATCTCGCCGTCGCCGTTGACGTCGGCAAGTGCTTCATTGCCCGCGGAGGGAATCGCGCCGATAGCGCGGCGTAGCACGAGGAGCGCGTCGGCAGAGTTCACGGCGCCGTCCATATTGACGTCGCCAGGCGCGAACTGAGTCGTTAGCCACTGGCTGTCGAGCCATTCCACGCGCTGCGTGAGCCAATTTCGGAGGTTCCCCACGCCGGAGGTGAAGCTCATGCCCCACAGTTCATGATTCGGCTCCTGCACTATGGCAAGATACGCCGCCTGCTCGTTAATAAGGCGGAACATATCCTCTATGAGGGTCGAACGGTACTCGGTATAGCGGATCATGAGCGCCGCCCTGAAATCGAGAGAGGTATCATAGAGCTTATCCATCCACGGATTTGAGCTGTTCACTATCATGAATCCGTCCGCGGTGTTCGCGGGAGGACAGTCATCGACATCGTTATGCTGCTGGCTGGCGTTGTCCCACGACACACGCCCGTAAGCGAGGTCGAAATCCCACGGCGCGGTCATATAGAGATGATCGTCGTCCCTGTCCTTATACATATAACAGCTCGTCTTCATATTGCCGTCGATGTTCTTCGCTATCTCCTGTAGTATTATGAAGTCGATCCACGAGCTCACGTCGACGTAGCGGGCGTAATCCTCCCCGCTCTCGCCCATTATTGCGTCGTGGACGCTCTGCATATAGCTTTCGAGGTAGTCGGTCATGGCCTGACGGAGCTCATCGTCGTCGGGTTCCGGGGCTTTTAGCACGAAATAATCCTGCGACTGATTTGCCCAGTAGGGGCAGTTGAACCAGATATCGTTATCGAAATCGACCTTGATCGCGATATCCTTTTCGATCAGGTAGCCGCCCGAAAGATTATCGGCGTCCGCCTCATCTATATCTATTTTGTTCTTTTCTATGTCGATCCTTTCAACGAGAATGTAGATGCCGTTGTATTCGCCGTTAAGATACACGTCCACGAATTCGCATTTCGGGACGTAATCGATGCCCGTTAGTCCCTGCCAGATCTTATACGTTATGAAATTGCGCATGAGCGAGCCGTCGTAATAGCTCGGTATTATGGCGTATTTCTTTGTCTTGGGAATGTCGAGCAGCGAAGTCTTGCTGTCGAGCTTGATGGAATAAGGCTTCTTGGGGTATGTCCAGGAGGTGTTTCCCCTGCCCTTCACCGCGCCGGAGCCCTCAAAATCGCCGGTCGAGAACTGCTTTGTGCCGAGCGTCAATGTGAAGTCGGCGTCGACCCAATCCTCCTTGCCTATCTCGTCGAATGGCAGAGCCGCGTCGATGTACAGCTTCGGCAGCTCCGCGCAGGAGGCATAGATCGAGACGGAGTTCCACTCGGAGAGCTGCACGCTCTCGCCCTCGACCGCGCTGAAGCAGTATTCGAAGCGGCCCGGTTCCGTCTCCGTGACGGAGGCGCGGGCGTCGTCCGGGAAAAAGTTCGAATACGTACCGCAGGAGGACCATCCCTCGCCGTAGACGACCTCGAACGAAAGGCCCTTCGTCTCATCGAAGACCAGCCTACTGCCCACCTCATGCGCTTCGATCTCCATGGAGCCGGAATAGAGCTCCGCAGCGGTCACGCCCTCCGAAGTCAATGGCGCGAGCACGTACGTTTCGGAGATGGAATCTTCCTTCTCCGCGTGCCCTATCGACGGAGCCTGCGCAAGCAGCACGGCCGCGGCCATCACGAGCGCTAGGTAGCGCTTGAGCATCCTCATGTTCTTCCTCCTTTGCGGTATGTCAGGCCTGACAGAGGCGTCAGACGCTTTTAATTTCCCTTATCACGTGCCAGATATCGCTGCCCTTAAAACCGCATTTGCGATAGAGCGCTTCCGGGCGGAGAGGATCCCTCTGTTTTCCCGAAACGGTCACGAAAGCCGCTTTCCCACGCAGCCGATCAAGCAGCTCCGCAACGATGAGCGAACCGGCGCCGCGGCGGCGATACCCGGGCAAGACCTGTATCCATTCGAGCGAGCCCTCGCCCGTTTTACGGTCGAGCTCCGCGATTCCGCAGGCCGCGGCAAGCATGCTCTCCTTATCAAAGGCGACGATCCACAGATCGGGTGAGAACTCCGCGCATTCGCGCATCAGGAGTAGCCGCTCGGCCGAAACGCTCATATCCTCATACGAGCGGTCGATGATATCCGCGATGAGCGGGATATCCTCCACCCCCGCCGTTCTCACGGCAAAGCGCGCGCTGTGTACCTCCGGCAGTTCCTTGAGGTCGTGAAGCAGGCGGAAATACAGCTCATCCGCACAGCCATCGGGAACTCCATTAAAGTCCCTCGCGTGGACTACGCGCACGCCCTCGGGAATGCCGATGCGGCGCGCCTTGTAATACGGTATCGAGAGCGTGCCGCAGGGATCCTTTTTGTATTCCGAGACGCTTATCATTTCATAATCTAAAAGCGCCGAGAAAGCCTTTCCGGCTTTCTCGGCAGCCTAATGTCTTATGCGCGAAGCTCTGCGCCGAGGCGGAACTTCAGGCTCTTCAGTATCGTGTTGACCGCCTGACCGATCTCCTCGTCGGTGAGGGTGTGATCGTCCGAGCGGAGCTGGAACGTGAACGCCATGCTCTTCTTGCCCATGGGGATACCCTTGTCGCCGGGGAGCTTGGGACGGTAGACGTCGAACACGCGGACGTTTTCCACGAGCACGCGCGCCTTTGCGGCTTCGATCACGTCTATTACCTGCTGTGCCTCCATCGAATCCTCGACTATGAGCGCGAGGTCGCGCTGCACGGCGGGGTATTTGGGCAGGGGCTTATACTTCCTTACCCTCGCGATATTGCCGCGGAGCATGGCAAAGTCGATCTCGGCAATGTATGCGGGAGCGGAGAGCTCGAACGCGCGCTGTACCTTGGGATGTACGGCGCCGATCTCGCCGAGCTTTTCGCCGTTCACGGTCATTATCGCTTTCTGCGTGGGATGCAGATAGTCTGAGCCGCCCTTTTCAAAGCGGACGCGCTCTATCCCGAGCTTCTCGAACAGGGCTTCGACAGTGCCCTTTATCGTGAAGAAATCCTCGCCCGCGCCGGTGTGTATAACGCCCAGCATTTTCCTCTCCTCGGGAAGGTCGCCGTTATCGAAATGAATGTTGCCGACCTCGAAGAAGCGGCCGAAGCCGGTCTTGCGGTTGAGGTTGAGCGCCGCCGCCCTTAAGAGACCGCCCGCGAGCTCCGTGCGCATGAGGGACTGATCCTCGCCGAAGGGGTTGAGGAGCTTTACGGTCTTCCTTCGCTCATCGTTCTCCGGGATCATGAGATTCTCTATCTCCTTGGGGGAGATGAAATTGTAATTGTAAAGCTCAAGACAGCCGAGCGCCGCCATAGTGTCCTTAACGATATCCTCATCCTTGAAGGACCGGCCTACGCGGCCGCGGAAGGTATCGCCGCGCATGAGCGTGGGAGCGATGTTGGTATAGCCGTAAAGGCGGCCGACCTCCTCCGCGATATCCCAGTCGGTCTCGATACCGTCCTCGATATCAGTGCGGAAATGCGGCACGCGGATCGAGAGCGCGTCGCCGATCGCCTCCGTGGGGATATTGATGGAGCCGAGCAGCTCCGCCATTTTTTCGGCGGAAAGATCGGTATTGAGTATCTCGTTGATATGGGATACGGACGCCGTGACCTGCTTTTCCGCAAGATCCGCCGCGCAGACGTCTATCATGCCGCCCATCACCTTGCCTGCTTTGAGCTCGTCGACGAGCTCTATCGCGCGGGCAAGCGCCTTTTCCGCGTTGACGGGCTCGACGCCCTTAATGAAGCGGGCAGCGGAATCCGTGACGTGATGCAGACGCCTTGCGGTGGAGCGGATGTTCTCGGGACGGAACACGGCGCTTTCGAAGAGGGTCGCCTTGGTGTTCTCGGTGATCTCGCTGTTGAGGCCGCCCATGACGCCCGCTACGCCGACGCCCTTCGTGGGATCGGCGATGAGGAGCATGTCGTCGCTCATTACGCGCTCCTTGCCGTCAAGGGTGTAGACGATCTCATCCTGCTTCGCGTTCCTGACCACGATGTGGCTGTCCGCGACGCAGGCGAGGTCGAACGCGTGCATGGGGTGGCCGTATTCGACGAGCACGAGGTTCGTGATATCGACTATGTTGTTTATGGGCCTCAGACCGACGAGCTTCAGCTTCCTCTGCAGCCAGAGGGGCGAAGGCTCGATCTTAAGGTCGGTGACCACGCGCGCGGTGTAGCGCGGGCAGAGGTAGGGATTCTCCACGGTGACTCGCGCGATATCGCGGCAGTCGCCCTCGCCCTCGACTATGCGGGGATCGGGCTCGCGGAAGGACTGACCCAGCGCCGCCGCTGCCTCGCGGCAGATGCCGATTATCGACTGACAGTCGGGGCGGTTGGGCGTGAGCTCGATATCGAATATGCAGTCGTCCATATCGAGGGCTTCCTGTATGCGCTGGCCGTTCGGGTGCTTCTCGAAGAAGACCATTACGCCGCCGTTCTCGCAGCCGGGATATTCCACGTTGGTTATGCCAAGCTCCTCGCTGCCGCAGAACATGCCGGCGCTCGCCACGCCGCGCATCTTGGTCGGGTGTATCTCGAGGCCGCCGGTGAGCTTTGCGTTATCGAGCGCGACGGGGACCTGATCGCCTACTTTCACGTTCGTCGCGTTGGTGACGATCTGAAGCGGCTCTTCCTTACCCACGTCCACGGTGCAGACGCGGAGCTTATCGGCGTTGGGATGCGGCTCTATCGCGGTTATCTCGCAGACGTAAACGCCGTCGACGGGGCCCATCTCGGGTATTATCTCCGCGACCTCAAAGCCTCTGAGGAGCATCCTTTCGGAAAACTCGGCGGGAGTGACGTTGAAATCGACGTATTCTTTAAGCCATTTAAGCGGTAGTTTCATAATTTGCCTCCGATCACTTGAACTGGGAAAGGAACCGGCCGTCTCCCTCATAGATGAGGCGGATGTCGCTTATGCCGTACTTGAGGCAGGCGACACGGTCGACGCCGACGCCCCATGCGAAGGCGCGCCACTCATCGGAGGAGTGCCCACAGTTCTCTATCTCGTGGGGGTTCGTGATGCCGCAGCCCATTATCTCCATCCAGCCGGTGCCCTTGCAGCTTGAGCAGCCCTTGCCTCCGCAGATGGTGCAGGAGATATCGACCTCCGCCGAGGGTTCCGTGAACGGGAAGTAGCTGGGTCTTAAGCGCGATTCGACGTTCTCGCCGAACACGGCCTTTACAAACGAATCGATGGTGCCCTTAAGATCGGCAAGCGAGACGTTGCGGTCGACCACGAGGCCCTCCATCTGCATGAATACGGGACTGTGGGAGGCGTCCGGCTCGTCGACGCGGAAGCACCTGCCGGGAATGACGAGGCGGAAGGGCAGATCGAGCGTCTTTAAAGCCCTTGCCTCGCAGGGGGAGGTGTGCGTCCTCAAAAGCACCTTGTCGTTGACGTAGAACGTATCCTGCATGTCGCGGGCGGGATGGTTCGGGGGCAGATTGAGCAGGGTGAAGTTGTATTCGTCATACTCGACCTCCGGTCCCTCGAACGTGGTGAAGCCGAGACCTATGAGCGCGTCCCTTATCTCGCGGTAGACGAGCGTAAGGGGGTTGAGCGCGCCGGCCGAAACGGCGCGGCGAACGCCGGGGAGCGTCACGTCCACAGCTTCGCGCTCTATCCTTTTCTGCTCCGCGATCTCGGAAAGCTTCGCCTTGCGCTCCTCGAACATTTCGGTGAGCTCCTGCTTAACGGCGTTGGCCCTCTTGCCGAGCTCCGCCCTCTCCTCCGCGGAGAGCTTGCCCATCGTGCGGAGTATCGCGGTCAGCTTGCCGCCGCGGCCCAGCACGGAGGTCGAAAGCTCGGTAAGCTCATCGGAGGTTTCGATCCGCGAAAGCTCAGCCAAAGCCGCCTCTCTAATTGCCAGAAGATCTTCAAACACTATATTGAACTCCTTTCGTTGTTTCGATAATAAAAGCCCTGCGCATCCCATAGGGACGGCGCAGAGCCGTGGTACCACCCTGATTCGCATGGGGATCCCCATGCCTCATTACGCGCTGTAACGGGCGCGCCCGAACGCGGCTACACATAAACACTTCACCGCGAAAGCTCCGGGGCGAACTTGATGCTCTGTCTGCTATGGCGCGTTTTCAGCCGGCGGCGCGCCTCTCTTTCATAGCTCGCTTTGCTTTTCCCCTTCAAAGCCTGTACGAATAATTATTTTACCACAAATCCCGGATCTGTCAAGCACGAAAGCTGCTTTTCTTTATCGCGCGAATATGCTATAATCCCCTTATCAAATAAAGGAAGGTGCCTTATGCGCGGGATAAACGCATATCACGATTCGACTTCTCTTCGCTTTCGCGAGCCGTTCGGCGCACTGCGCTGCGGCGACGAAGTACTGCTCCGCCTCACAGTTTCAGGTCCCGACGCGGAAAGAGTCAACGCCGTACTTCGCATTTGGAACGGCGCGGAGAGCTTCCTGCCCGCGCAGAGCGAATATGAGGAGAACGGCGCGCGGGTGTTCGTTTTCCGCGTAAAAATGGCGGATAAGCCCTGCGTTTCGTGGTATCATTTCCGCCTGCATCTGAACGACGATTTCTTCTATGTCGGGGCGAAGGACGCCATGCTGCGCTCGGGCGGATCGGAGCTCACGCGGGAGCTCCCCCACGATTACCGCATTACCGTTTACGACCGTGATTTTACGACGCCGGAGGCTTTCTGCGGAAGGATCGCCTATCAGATATTCCCCGACAGGTTCGCTCGCGGCGAATACCCCGGCCTTGAAGCGGGGATCGCGCATCACCGCGCGCTCGGGCGCCGCGTGACCGAAAAGGAATGGGACGAGGAGGTCGACTACTGCCCCCGCGGCGGCGAGCGCTTCTACTCCCCGCAGGATTATTATTTCGGCAATTTTCAGGGCATCATCGATAAGATACCGTATCTCAAGTCGCTCGGCGTCGAGGTACTTTACCTCAATCCCATATTCGAATCCGCGTACAATCACCGGTACAGCATATCCGATTACATGAGCGTCGACCCCCTCCTCGGGACGGAGGAGGACTTTATCCGACTTACAGGCGCCCTGCACGATGCGGGGATAAAGCTCATGCTCGACGGCGTTTTCTCCCACACGGGGGACGACAGCATCTATTTCGACCGCCGCGGGAATTATGGGAACGGCGCCTACAACGACCCCGGATCCCCCTACCGCGAATGGTACGAGTTCGACAGGCGTTATAGACACGGCTTCCGCTGCTGGTGGGATTTCGAGACGCTGCCCGAAGTGGAGGAGCTTACGCCCTCCTACATGGATTTCGTTGCGGGCGTGCTTGAAAAATGGATCCGCCTCGGCGCGGACGGCTGGAGGCTGGACGTCGCGGACGAGCTTCCGGACGAGTTCATAAAGTTCCTGAGGACGCGCCTCAAAGCGATATCCCCCGATGCGGTGCTCATAGGCGAAGTCTGGGAGGACGCGGTATTGAAGCGCGACGGTCACGGCCGCCGGCGCGAATACGCGAACGGCGCGGAGCTTGACGGGGTGATGGATTACCCCTTCCGCGATGCGGCGGTGGATTTCCTTCTCGGGCGCATCGACGCCGCCGGATTGAAGGCGGAGCTCTCGGCGCAGCTTGAGGGCTACCCGCGCGGGTTCATGCGCGCGCAGCTCGGCATGCTCGGCTCCCACGATACCGAAAGGATACTCTCCGTTCTCTGCGGCTGCCCCGTGAAGGCCGCCCTCCCCCGCCCGGCGCAGGCGCATTGGCGTCCCTCCGCGGAGGATGCCGACAAGGGAAAAAAGCGCCTCCTCCTGGCGTCCTGCCTGCAGTTTGCGATGCCGTTCTCGCCATGCATATTCTACGGCGACGAGGCGGGGCTCACCGGCCTCGCGGATCCGTTCTGCCGCCGCCCCTACCCATGGGGACATGAGGATAACGAGCTCATGGCGCATTACCGCGCTTTGACCGCGGCGCGCGCGTCTTGCCCCGTTTTTGCCGATGGCAAGACGGGATTCGCCTCCTTCGGCTGCGACGTATTCGCCGTCGCACGCGTCGGCGGGACGGAAGCGGTGACGCTTATCAACCGCGGCAGCGCGAAAACAGTGCGGCTCACGCCTTCCGATTTTTCGGAAGGCGAGGCAACGCCCATACTTTGCGGCAGGTTCCGCGACCTTATGACCGGCGCTGTTTGCGAGGCGGACGGGAGCCTTTCGATAGCCCTTCCCGAATACGGGTTCGCCGTGCTGGCACTTGACTAAAAGGGCTTGCTTTCGGGCACATATTTGAGTTATAATAGATTGAGATTTTATTGGACCTTACGGAGGAGCCATGGAAAAGTATTTCTATAAGCTTCACGGCCTCGGTAACGACATGATCGTGATCGACGACCGCGAGGGCGCGATCGCCCCGTACGATATGCCCCGCGTTGCGAGGAAGCTCTGCAACCGCAGGACGGGCATAGGCGGCGACTGCCTGCTCGTTGCGAAGGACAGCGATATCGCAGATATCGCTATGCTCGTCTACAATTCCGACGGCACTCAGGCCGAGATGTGCGGCAACGGTATCCGCTGTTTTTCGAGGGTCGTTTACGAGAGCGGCCTTATCCCCTATGACGGGTTCACCGTCGACACCCTCTCCGGAGTTAAGAAGCCCCAGCTCCTTTTGATGGACGGCGAGGTAAAGGCGGTCCGCGTCGATATGGGCGTGCCCGATTTCCTGACGGGGGATATCCCCATGGACGTCGACTGCGAGGAGTTCATAAGGCAGCCCATCACCGCCGCAGGAAGGGAGTTCATCGCGACCGCCGTCAATACCGGCATACCGCAGCTCGTCGTGTTCGTCGACAACGTGCGCACGCTCGATATTGAAAAATACGGCCCCGCTCTCGAGCATCACGAGTTCTTCCCCGAGAAGACAAACGTATCCTTTGTGGAGATCGAGAACCGCCGTTCCGTCGTGATGCGCGCATGGGAGCGCGGCTGCGGCGCGACGCTCTGCTGCGGCACCGGCGCGACTGCCGTCGCGGCAGCCTGCATAAAGTCCGGCCTTACCGAAAGGATCGTATCCGTAATGGTCCCCCTCGGCGCTCTGCGCATAGAGTGGGATGGCGAGAACAATATCTATATGTCCGGCCCCGCCGAAAAGGTTTTCGAGGGCAAGGTCATCATCTGACAGGAGCTAAAAATGCATTACACCTACAAGACATTCGGGACCTGCTCCACAATGATCGATTTCGATATAGTGGACGGCAAGCTTCACAACATCGTTTTCACGAACGGCTGCAACGGCAATCTCAAGTCCATCGGCAGTCTTCTTGAGGGCGCGGATCCTCAGTTCGCGATCGACCGCCTTGACGGCATCACCTGCAGCGGGGGCCCCACCTCCTGCGGGGATCAGCTCGCCAGGGCAATTAAGCAGGCGTTAAATGGCAAATAAAGAAAGCAATTCAAATCCGCTCGGCACAGTCCGGCGCTCGATATGGTTCGTGCTTCGCGCAGTGCTCATCGTGAGCCTGCTCATCGGCTTGGCGTTCGCCGTGTTCACGGAGGGCATGTACATAAGCAACATGTCGCTCATCGTCACGGAGGGCATGAAGCTCCGCGCTGACACGATACTGAACAACGGCCCGATAGCCGATCTGCGCCTGTACTTTACGGAGGATCTGCTCGATACCGATCCCATGCTTTTGGGCAATCTATATTCGGATTACACGGTGGAATCCTACGACTACCGCTACTCCATAAAGAGCGTGAGCGTGCTGCCCTGGGCCAACACCGGCAGCGTCACATATATCGAGCGTATCCCTTCCATAAACGCCACCCCCGTCTCCGACGAGGTCACAGGGCATGTCAGGGCATGGACTCCCGTGCTCTATAAGATACAGTTCGTCAAGGTCGAGGGCAGTTGGCTGATCGACAAGCTGATCGTATTGGAGGAGAATCCCGAGGAGGATGCAAAGCCCACCCCGGATTACAGCCAGCTCGAAACCAATAATCCGTGATACTTCCCGTATTCAAAAAGCATATCCCGCCCGTGGTGCTCGCGCCGATGGCGGGGATCTCGGACGCCGTATTCCGCCGCATCTGCGTGGAACACGGCTGCGATTTCACTTACACGGAAATGGTCAGCGCGAAGGGCCTTTTCTACGGCGGCAGGAAAACGCGCGAGCTCATACGCGTTTCCCCCGCGGAGAAGCCCTGCGCGGTGCAGCTTTTCGGCAGCGAGCCCGACATCATCTCGGAAATGATAAAGGGGATCGCCGAAGACTACTGCGGCGAGATCGCGATGATCGATATCAACATGGGCTGTCCCATGCCCAAGATAACCGGCAACGGCGAAGGCTCGGCGCTGATGCGGGATATCCCGCGGGCGGCCGCCGTCGTGGAAGCCGCGGTCAAGGCCTCTCCCCTGCCTGTCAGCTGCAAGTTCCGCAAGGGCTGGGACGGCGAGCATGTGAACGCAGTCGAATTCGCAAGGGCGATGGAGCAAAGCGGCGCATCGCTCCTTACGGTCCACGGGAGGACCCGCGAGCAGCTCTATCACGGCCCGGCCGATTGGGACATAATCGGCGAGGTGGTATCCGCCGTGCGCGTGCCCGTTTTGGGCAACGGGGACGTTTTCTCAGGGGAGGCCGCAAAGCAGCTCATTGATAAGACCGGCTGCGCCGGTGTCATGGTCGCCCGCGGAGCCGAGGGCAATCCCTTCATATTCGAGGAGATCCGCGCCGCATTGGAAGGCCGCCCCTACGATCCGCCCTCCGAAAGGGAGCGCATGACGGAGGCGATACGCCACGCGGAGGAGTTCTTAAAAGAAAAGGATCCCAAGCTATTCCCGGAGCTGAGGAAGCATCTTTCTTGGTACACGAAGGGCATGCGCGGGGCGTTGGAGTTCCGACGCGAGGTCAACACCGCGAGAAGCCCTTGCGATATGCTCGATCTGCTGTACGCGTTCCGCGACACGCTTTGAGAATAATTGCGTTTCCCCAAGGATATATGGTTTTTTTGCTTGACATAGCGGGCAGGTCTGCATATAATTCATAAGCGGGCAACCGTATTGATTTGAAATAATTGAAAGGAATCACATAAAATGGCAGAGGTATATTTAACTCCGGAAGGCAAGAAGGAACTGGACGACAAGCTGGCTTATCTCAAAAACATCCGCAGGACCGAGATCGCGGAGCTCATCTCCGAGGCCCGCGCGCAGGGCGACCTCTCGGAAAACGCCGAGTATGACGCCGCGAAGGAGCTTCAGGCGAAGAACGAGTATGAGATCGCCGAGGTCGAGGCCATGCTCAAGAACGCCATAGTGATCGACAGCGCCGCTTCGAACTCCAACACGGTAGTCGTCGGCGTGACCGTCATGCTCCGCAACCTGACCGCAAAGAAGGACGTCGAGTATCAGATCGTCGGCGCCGCGGAGGCGGATCCCTTCAAGAAGCGCATTTCCAACAACTCCCCCGTCGGCAACGGCCTTATCGGCCACAAGGTCGGCGAGACCGTTGACATCATGACCCCCGGCGGCGTCGTGAGCTTCAAGATCAAGGGCATCAAGAGCTGAACCGAATAATAAAACGCTCCGCATGAGTTTCCTCATGCGGAGCTTTCTTTTATGCCTTTATTCCGTTTCCGCCCTGTCCAAAGCCGCGCGCGCGATCTTTTCGTCGGTCTCGCGGCGTATCGCCTTCCTCAGCTCCGTAAGATACGGCGAGAAAGCGACCCTGTCCCACGCGTAGTCGCGATTGAGATCGTATTCGTGCGGCTCCCATGTCGCGATATCGGATTCGTTATGCTGTATTACCGCCTCAAGGCTGTCCATCGCTTTGTAGATCCTGGCTTCGAGCGTCTTGCGCTCCTTCATCTCGTTGTATAGCGCCGTCATCTCCGTTCCGTAAGGCTCAGGCAAAGATCCCGCCCACGAAAAGAGCAGCTCCTCCTCCCTCTCCTCGTCGGCTTCGGTCTTTTTGAATACAGGGATGTCGCCTGTGAACGCCTCGCCGAGGTCGTGTATGAGGCACATGCGGACGACCTTTGACATGTCCGCCTCCGGGAACTCGTCGGAGACGAAGTAAGCCATAAGCGATATCCGCCAGCTGTGCTCCGCCACGCTTTCGCGGCGGCCGCCGGAGGTATAACAATGGCGCGGCACGTCCTTGAGTTTTTCTGCAAGATGGAGTATTGAAAGCAGTTCATTAACGTCCATATTATTCTCCTTGACAGCAGATCCTGTTGCTGATCAGTCCATCCGTCAGCGACTGCGTCGGCGCGCTCCGTTTATCAAAGGAAGCCATTCTGCCGTCCGCCATCACTGCCTCCCTTGTGAAAAGGGAGGTGGATCGCCGTCAGGCGATACGGAGGGATTGCTTTTTTAATGTTCATTCCTCATCAATTACTGTTTTTAATTTCAAGAGGGTCGTACCCGACATGTTCTCTGACGCGCTTATTGATCATAATACATGCGCCATCAAAGTTCGTGTTTATATCATAGTTTGAGATGTGTAAAACGCTCATACCGTACCCGAAGAGAAAAGCATCCCTTTCGGCATCATCCTGCTTCCCCTTTTCAGAATAATGCTGCGAGCCGTCAAGTTCAACAATAAGGCTTGCCCTAGGGCAATAGAAATCGGCGATGTAATTTCCTATGATCTTCTGTCTGATGAAGTTTATCGGGTAGTTTCTCAAGAAATCGTACCAGAGGTGCTTTTCCTCCTTTGTCATTCCTTTGCGAAGAGTTTTTGCCAGAGGAACAAGTTCCTTATTGTGGATACGTTTTCTGTCATTTTCCATGGTCCTCTCCTCTTTCTGTTTTGCTCAAATACTCATCGGAAACGGAACAGATCGCTGTTTTCAGCTCGTCAAAAGCCGCTCTTTCTTCCTTTGTTTTCATTTTTCTCTCCATCCTCTGTATCGAATCAATGAGATGCTCAACATATAAACGGCTTCGCTTTTGCTCTGAGCTGCATGTAAACTCCTTCCAGTTTACATGCAGGCGGATATCTGCATACCTGTCTTTCCTTGACAGATAATCCCTTTCCTTGTAGTCGGCCAAATACTCTTCGGGCATAATAATCGAAATCACCGCAATGGAGTCAAACGCCGGATGCGTTATTTCACATACGCGGGCATTAATCATCGGCTCCAGCTCGGAAGTGATCTTCCTCCATTTTGAACCTACCCCTAAATAACCTTCCAACCCCAAGAAAATGTGCATGATATGTTGACCTCTGTGATCTAATGAAACGTAATGCTTCAGCGCCGATTTCCAATCCCTCAGTCATCCTCGCTCTGCTCGGCTGACAGCTCCCTTTACCAAAGGGAGCCTTTGGGACGTCCGCTATCCTTGTCTTCCTTGTGTAAAGCGGAGGGTGAGAACTTTCGGTTCCCATCGAAATGAATGCCCCATCCTATTTCAGCAGCTTTATCCTTGCGTTGACGTCGCCGTTTTCGATCTCGAGAACGGCGAACGTCGGGCCTGCACCGCCCCTCGGCCTTGAGGGGCTTCCGGGGTTGAGCAGGAGCAGTTTTCCGTATGCGGAAAGCTCGCCGCGGTGGGTGTGCCCGTAAAGCGCGGCCGAGCAATTCAGCTCCTCCGCGCGATAGCTCAAAGAATACGGGCCGAAATCGACGTCGTATCTGTGCCCGTGGCAAAGGAATATCCTCGCCCCGCCGACGGTGACGACCCTTTCGGATGCGGTATCCTTCTGCGGCTTCGGGAACACATCCTCCTCCGCGTGGGAAAGATAGCATCCGTCGCAGTTGCCGAGCACGGAATAGACGGGCTTTTTCGTTAGCTCCCTGAGCTTTTTCGCGTCCGAAGCATAGTCGCCGAGGTGGAACCAGCCGTCGACCTCGCCCGCGGCGGAAACGCACGCCCCAAGCGCGCTTATACTGCCGTGCGTATCGGAAATGACGCCGATCCTGATCATTCGCTCTCCAGCGCCGCGAGAACCAGCGCGAGCGCGTTCCTCCTGTGGCTGACGCCGTTCTTCTCATCCGCGGTCATCTCGGCGAAGGTCAAGCCTGCGGGCTCATAGAGGAAGAGCGAATCGTAGCCGAAACCCATTTCACCGCGCTCCTCGTTTATTATGCGGCCGTAGACGCGGCCTGTGGCGCGGATCATGGGAGCGTCCTTCCTGACGAGAGCCATCGCCGTGGCGAAATGCGCGCCGCGTTCCTCCATGGGGACGCCGTCCAGCGCCTCAAGGAGCTTCCTGCGGTTCGCGGCGTCGTCATGCCCGTCGGTGGCGTATCTTGCGGATCTCACGCCGGGCGCGCCGTTCAGCGCGTCCACGAGCAGACCGGTGTCGTCCGCGAGCACCGCGTCACCGCTTTCGAGCAGTCCCATGGAATCAGCGAGGGCGAATACCTCCTCCGCCTTCTTTTGGGCGTTGCCCTCAAGAGTATCGCGGTCCTCGTCGACCTCCAGCTCGAGGCCGGCCTCCGCCATGCCCCAAACGGTTTCGAACCTTACGCCGAGCATCGATTTTATCTCCGATATCTTATGCCTGTTGTTGGATGCGATTATGAGCTTCATTTTCGTTCCTTTCCGAAAAAGAGCGGCGCAGCCGCTCTTTCGTTCTTTATTCGAGTCCCGCCTTTTTGTATTCCGCCGCGAGCTTTTCGCGCCAGTCGCCGACGGGCCTTATGAAATCGATGAAGGAATGCTCCTCCTTCGACTCGTCCTCCCACTTCATTGCGCCGATCATTTCGCGGTGCTCATAGAGCCATGTCACGCGGTCGATGACGTACATGATGTGCGAGAGCGTGTATACCCTGCGCGGGACCGCGAGACGCACGAGCTCGAACGGGCAGATCGAATCCTCCGGCTTTTCGCTGGAAAGGCCGCGCTCCATGCCCCTTACGCCGCTTATGAGGTATATCGCAGCGGCGAGCGCCGCAGCCCTGAACTCCTTCTTGCCGAGGTGCGCGCAGAACCTGTCCGCGTCGAGATGGCAGCCGAGGCCGCCCGCGGGGGTGACTACGGGCACGCCGCGCTTTTTGAACTCCTCGACCATGTACTCGATATAATCGGGGCCCTGGGATATTACGTCCTCGTTCATGGTGTCGTCGAAGCCGACGCGCATGACCTCGAGCTCCGCGGAGCTCATACCGCCGAAGGAGGGGAAGCCCTCGAACGTGGATACGTAGCCGCGCACATTGAGGAAATCGGCGCGGTCGTTCATGCAGATACCGCCGCCGCGCGCAAAGCCAAGCTTGCGGCCGCTGAAATAGATTATGTCAGCCGCGTCCGCGAGCTCACGCGTGATCTCGCGCACGGTCATATCCTTTCGCTTTTCGTCGCGGACCTTTATGAAATGGATATTGTCCATCGCAAGGCTCATGTCGAGCAGCGTCCTTACGCCGTGACGGTGAGCTATCTCGGCTACCGCGTTGATGTTGTCCATGGAAATGGGCTGGCCGCCGATGAGGTTAGTGCCCGCCTCGATCCTTACGAAGGGCACACGCTCCTTTGGGGTCTCGGAAAGGAACCTTTCGAGCTGGTCGAGATCGTAATCGCCCTTGAAGCCGTCGTCGCCGCCGGTGACGAGGCCCTTGTCCTGCAGCATCTCAACAACGGCGCCGCCCGCAAGCTGTACCTGCGTGGCGAACGTGCAGAAATGGAAGTTGGTGGGGATGAGGTCGCCGGGCTTCACGAAGGCCCTCGCGAGCATGTTCTCGCACGCCCTGCCCTGATGCACGGGTACGAAGTACTCCTTGCCCAGTATCTCGCGGATCTTATCCGCCATGCGGTAATAGCCCGCGCCGCCCGCGTACGAGAAATCGGCAACGTGGAACGCGCCGGCCTGCTCGTCGCTCATGGCGTTGAAGCCGGAATCCGTCAGCATGTCTATAAATACGTCCTCCGCCTTCAGATTGTAGGAACAGTTTCCTGCCTCGTCCATTGCCTTAAGGCGATCCTCTATGGGGATGAGGCGGATCGTGTGGACTGTTGAGACCCTGTGCATCTCGACGGGGATGACTCCGCCGCCGTAAAGCTTTATCTTTGACATCGGGAAAGCATTCTCCTTATGTTATTAACTTTATTATTATAACGCATTTAGCGCTAAAAGGCAACTTTCAAGCGTCACCAGCCGACGGTATATCCTATCGCGATGCCGGCTGCCGCGGCTATTGCTATGAACACGAGCGGGTGGAGCTTCTTCAAAGGCTTGACGTTCGTGATGACCATCATCGCGGCGAACAGCAGTATCTCCGGGATCATGAACTTGCCGCCCAGCGTCGCGGCTGAGAAATTGAACAGCGTCGTGCCTATTACCGACCACGCGGCCGCGGCGATGAGGCCCGCCACCGCGGGACGCAGGCAGGAGAACGCGGAGTTCACGAGGCTGCTGTTCTTATACCTGTCCAGCACGCGGCTGACGATGAGTATCACTATGAACGAAGGGGCAACGAGCGACGCCGTCGCAGTGAGCGCGGTGGTAACGCCCATAACAGGGCTTCCGCCGAATGTGTTGTAACCCGCCATATAGCCCGCGTATGTCGCCATATTGATCCCAAGAGGGCCGGGAGTGGATTCCGAAAGGGCGACCATCTGACTTATCATGTCGGAGGTGAGCCATTCGTACTTATCGGCGAGCGCGCTCAAAAACGGGAGCGTCGCAAGCCCGCCGCCCGCGGCGAAGAGGCCGATCTTGAAGAACTCGTAAACGAGGATAAGGTAGATCATGCGTCTCCCTCCTTCCTCAAACGGCCGCGGATGACGCCTATGAGCGCCGCGCCGATCACGACGAATACGGGCGAGACGCGGAACGGCAGTCCAAGCGTCGAGGGCAGCGCCACGAGAAGGAACGCGAGTATCGCGAGTATGTAGCCCAGCGGCTCCTTTATCTTTTCCTTTACGAGCTTGATGACGGTATTGAGTATCAGTACGCCGACGGCGACCCTGATGCCGTGCAGGGCGTACTTAACGACGGGGATATCCGCGAAGTTCGCGAGCAGCGCAGTCAGTACGCATATTATTATGAAAGAGGGCAGCACCACGCCCGCGGTAGCGGCGAACGCGCCCATAATGCCGCGCTGTTTTTTGCCGACGAAGGTCGCAGTGTTTACGGCGATGACGCCGGGAGTGCATTGACCTATCGCAAAGTAATCGAGCAGTTCGTCGTGCGTGACCCAGCCGGTCTTTTCCACGCATTCGCGCTCCAGCATGGGCAGCATGGCGTAGCCGCCGCCGAAAGTGAACGCGCCGATGCGGTTGAAGGCGGTGAAGAGCTTAAAAAGGCTCGGCTTTTCCGGGGACTCCCCCTCCCGCTTTTTCAGCTCGGAGAGATAACCCTCCAGCCCGTCCGAGCAGCTGACGCCCATATCCTCGACGTTCAAAAGCTCCATAGCGTGGAGCAGTATGTACGCGCCGTAGAGTATGACGTCGTGGCGTTCCTTAAGGAGCGGATGAAGCCTCCTGTTGTCGCCCATCTCGGCAAGGCGCTCGATGAGATCCCTAACGTCCCCGCGGGAGAGCCTTGTGCTGTCCACGGTCTCACGCGAGAACTCGGTGAGCCCCGCCTTGAGCGCCGCGAGGGTCGTTATCGTTCCGCCAACGCCGACGAGGGAGCCTATCACGATGGGCGGGAGCTTGATCTCCTCATCCATGTAGCGGACGACCGCCTCCTGCTGGAGGCGCCATTCGGTATCGCAGTCGGATACGCCGACCGCTTCTCGCGCGATATCGCCGCAGCGGACGCAGCCCGCGCGGAAGCTTACGCCCATATCCTCTGTCACGACCTGCATGGAAGCGCCGCCTATATCGAGCATAGCTCCGCCTCCGCGGACAGCGCCGCGGTAGGCAAAGCGAGCCTCGTCCTCACCCGACAGTATCTCGACGGGATATCCGCACTCCCTTTCGACCCGCGCGGCGAACTCCCGCCCGTTCTCGGCGTCGCGAACGGCGCTCGTGGCGTATGCGCGCGGAACAAGCCCGGCGGCCTTTGCCCTGCTGCCGAGCTCTTTTAATACTTCCATGCTCTTTTCAACAGATTCTTCGGCAAGCCTTCCCGTCTGCGCGAGACCCGCGCCGAGGCGTGTCGTGAACACCTCTTTATCGGGTATCCTTCCCTCGCGCTCCTCGCCGTAGCGGATGGAGTTGCTGCCGATATCTATTATCGCGTATTTACTCACCGGAGCCTTCCCTTATGTCGTCGGGGCCGATGTAACCCAGATTATCCCTTGCGTACTGAAGGAGCCCCTCGAGGCTCTTGACGTACTCCAGATCGCTCTGGAGACGCTCCTGCTCGCGGGAGAGATAGTCGATCTCGTCGTTAAGGCGCTGTTTTTCCTGCATGAGCTCCGCAAGCTTTTTCTGCTGAGAGCGGAGCTGCGTTACGATAAAAGCGATGAATCCCAAAAACAGCAGTACGCTGAGGATCAACGCAATAAGGCGGACCTTGTCGCTCTTAAAAAAGCCTTCGTTCTTCATGTTGCTGACTGTGCCTTTCTGATCGTATTGGGCGCATATATGAACGCGCAAACTTCAACATCTATATTATGCACCCAAAGGGACGCCATTTCAAGTGTTTTTCCCCGAACGCGGGGAGTTTTGGAACAAATACTTCGGCTTGGGCGCATCGTTTGTATATTTTAACGGTTTTTGAGTTTTGCCCTTGACAAGGCCGATCCCCCTATGTATAATAATGTCTGTTCCATTTGGGGCGAAAAGAATATGCGGGAATAGCTCATTTGGTAGAGCGCCGCCTTGCCAAGGCGGAGGTGGCGGGTTCGAGCCCCGTTTCCCGCTCCAATAAAAATCGGAACTGCAAAGCAGTTCCGATTTTTATTCGCGTGAAACGGGTGAGACCCCGGGTTGCGCGCACGCAAGCAGCTTTAGAAGTCACAAACTGCGCAACGCGGGGTAGAGGTTGATTTCCGGTCGCATCGCGATCCAAACCATCCGGTGAATGGTTTGGAAGGAAATCAACGGGCGGCCTTGTGTTCCGTTAAGGAACACAGTCCGCCCTGTGGGGTGGCCGGAGATGAACGCAAGTTATTTGCATAAGTCATTCCTTCACGGATCCTGACTCAATCAATCCCCCCACCACCGCATTCTGCGGAGCCTCCCCACCAAGGGGAGGCCTTAGTGTTCCCGCGCGACGGAAATAAAACAAACCAACGGTATCCTTCCCCGTTGGTTCCGTTCCCTCAGCCGCATACGCGGCAGCTCCCCTTGCGCAGGGGAGGCTTTCGGAAAATCTGTAATAAGATAGCGCCCTTTTCTTTGTTATTACTTTATCACTATCCGTGCTGTTTTCTCTTCGGAATCCTCTGAACTGTATCTTACGCTTACATCAACATCCCCGCTTTTATACTTTGCAACAGTAATTGCTTTTACTTCATAGTCGTGTCCTTCAAAGGCGATCTCTGTGTTGTATTCGGCGCTGAAAAACCTAGCATAGGACTTGCTGTTAAACCACCAACCATAAAGGCTCTCAGGCGCCGAACCTCTCAGAAGCTCAAGCGAAGCCTTGACAAAGGCTACCGTCTCATCGTTACTTTCCTGAGCATTTGGCACCTCTATCCTTCTGGTCCAAATGCTTTCATTTTCCAAATCGGCCTTTATCTCCGTATAGAGCGCCCTTGTCTCTTCGTCGGAGAGCGAGCCACGAGGATCACAAGCAGCAAACGCGGCGGTCATCACAAAGATAAGTATCATAACCATTACGGGAAAAGCTATCTTCTTCATGTTTTCTCCTTCCAATTACCTTTTATGACTCGGACTTTCCGGTCCCAAATCAGATTTCGAACCAATTATTATTGCTTTATTCCGTTTTTATCGGCCGATCAATAATCAAAAACTATCTTCGGCAAGTTTCTGTCATGTTTACTGTCTCCGCTGCCTTGGTCGCCGACAAAGCAAACGTAATACTTCGCTGTTCTGTGAGCCCCGACGGTCAAGCTTTCCGCAGACATGAGCAGCTGCTCGATATTTTCCTCGCTGACAGAGCTCAGATCGTTCGTATCAAGTATGAAGAACTCCAGCTCTTTTGACGTCAACAGACCGTTCTTTACGTCTTCCGAAGATTCACCTTTGACGGAGAACGTCTTTTCACGGTCACTGTCGTTTTCAAACTCCACGCAGCAGATTAAACAGATATGATCGTCTTTTATTATCATTCTGTCGAAATAGCTGTTTGAAGATACTTTTATGCCATCATTCGCCTGTCTGCATCCGCAAGCCAATACAAACATCAGCGCAAGCACAAATACCATCGTCCTTTTTGCTGTGTTCATTATCGAACTCCTTTCATCGGGTCCTCTGTATTATGCATGTTAATACAGTTGGTTCTATTTGTCAAGTGGTTTTTCAAAAAAGGATCCCTTTCGGGATCCCAATAGTTTACTGACCACGGGGACTGTCCCCGTGGTCAGTGATATCCAACCGATCCGGTTTATTCCGGCAATTCGCCGGTTTTCAGCGCGGTGACCGCCTCGTCCATTGTGACGCAGTCCGCGAACAGGTCCGGCCACACCTCGTTGAAATAATAGGCGCAGGTGGTCTCGCCGTTCATGTAGGGATTATCGAACGTGGAATTGGAGCCCTCTGGGATTATCACGTCATACCCGCGTTCGAAGGCGGATTTGACCGTGGCGTCGATGCAGAAATTCGTCTGCAGACCGATTATCATAAGGGCCTCGTCCTTCGCATCCTCAAGATACGCGGCGAATTCCTTATTGCCGAAGCAGCTGTTGATCTTCTTTACGAATACCTTCTCGCCTTCGCGCGGGGCGACCTCGTCCGCGATCTCGAACGCCTCGTCGCCGACGGAGAAGCCGGTGCCCTCGCCCGCGTCATGCTGGACGTAGATGACCTCCACGCCGCTTTCCCTCGCGGTCTCTATGAGCTTACGGACGTTTTCCACAAGCCCCTCGAAGTTGTAAAGCTCATCATCCATGAGCGCTTTTTGCATGTCGACTACTATTAGTTTCATATTATTTCTCCTTTATTACCTTATAAGGCTTCCGGAGGGGATGTCCTTCAGCGTGGTGAGCGGAACGACGTCGGCGTCGCCGGGGGTGGAAGCTGCGAGTATCATGCCCTGGCTCTCGATTCCGCACATCTTGCGCGGGGCGAGGTTGTAGACCACGACGACGTTTTTGCCGATGATATCCGTGGGGCTCACCCAATCCTTTATGCCGGAGAGCACTGTACGCTTCTCCTCTCCGAGTTCGAGTGTGATGTTGTAGAGGTGCTTGGACTTCTTCACCTCAACGCAGTCTATGACCTTCGCGACCCTCAGGTCGAGCTTCGCGAAATCGTCGGATGTGATGAGGGGCTTGCCCTCCGCTTTCTCCTCTTCGGGTTCCTCCGGCTTGGGCTCGGAGGCGCCTTCCTCGGCTGCCTTCATCGCGGCGGCTTTCTTTCTCTGTTCCTCTATCATGTTATCGAGGAACTCCATCTCCGCTTTCGCGTCGATGCGGGGGAATATCGCCTCTCCCTTCGTGAGGACGGTGCCGGGCTTTATGCCGCCGAATGTCTTCATGCTGTCATATCCGCGGAGCTCGCCCTCCTCTACGCCAAGCTGAGCGAACATCCTGGGGCTGGTGTTCGGCATGAACGGCCCGATCGCGATCGCGATCATGCGAAGCGCCTCCGCGAGGTTGTAGAGCACAGTGCCGAGGCGGCCGCGCTTAGCCTCGTCCTTTGCGAGCACCCAGGGCGCGGTCACGTCGATGTACTTGTTGCAGAGGCCGATGAGCTTCCATATTTCCTGAAGAGCGATATGGGGATGTATCTCGTCCATGGCCTTTTCCATGCGCTCCCACAGGGAGGCGGCGCAGGATATGACGGGTTCGTCCTCCTCGGGAACGGGGACGTTCGGCTCGGGCAGGACGCCTTCGAAATACTTGCCGACCATGGCGACCGTGCGGGAGAGCAGGTTGCCCAAATCGTTCGCGAGATCGGAATTGATGCGGGTAATGAGCGTGGCGTTATCGAAATTGCCGTCGTTGCCAAATGGGAACTCCGAGAGCAGGAAATAGCGGATCGCGTCGACGCCGTAGCGCTCCACGAGCACGAACGGATCGACGACGTTGCCCTTGGACTTGGACATCTTGTCGCCGTCGAAGAGCAGCCAGCCGTGGCCGTAGATCTTCTTGGGAAGCGGGATATCGAGCGCCATGAGCATGATGGGCCAGATAATGGTATGGAACCTGATTATCTCCTTGCCGACGATATGCACGTCCGCGGGCCAGTACCTGCGGTAGAGCTCGTCGTTATCGGTGAGGTACCCTATCGCGGAGAGGTAGTTGACGAGCGCGTCCACCCATACGTATATGACATGGCGGTCGTCAAAGGGAACGGGCACGCCCCACTTGAACGTGGAACGGGTGACGCAGAGATCCTCGCAGCCGGGCAGGAGGAAGTTGTTCAGCATCTCATTCGCCCTGGATACGGGCTGTATGAAATCGGGGTTCTCCCTTATATGCTCAATAAGGCGCGGAGCGTACTTCGAAACGCGGAGGAAATACGCCTCCTCCTTCGCGAGCTCTGTCTTCCTTCCGCAGTCGGGGCAGACGCCGCCGGCTTCCTTCAGCTGGGTCTCCGTCCAGAACGCCTCGCACTGGGTGCAGTAATGCCCCTCGTACTCGGAGCGGTAGATATCGCCCTGATCGTAGAGCTTCTTGAATATCTTCTGAACGCACTCCATGTGGTGCTTGTCGGTAGTCCTTATAAAGCCGTCGTTGGAAATATCCATGAGCTCCCACAGCTTTTTAAAGCCGGAGGTGATCCTGTCGGCATATTCCTGCGGAGTGCAGCCGGCCTTTGCGGCATAGCCCTCTATCTTCTGACCGTGCTCATCCGTTCCCGTGAGGAAAAAGACGTCATGCCCCGTCATTCGCTTGAACCGCGCGAGGGCGTCCGTATTGACCGTGCAGTAGGTATGCCCGATATGCGGATTGGCGCTGGGGTAATAGATGGGCGTTGTGATGTAATACTTCTTGTTCATGGGGGCTCCTTCTCCCGCCGCTTACGGGCGGATAAAGCAATATCAAATCAGTTTATTATAACACATTTTTGTATTTCGTCAACGGAAAACGGAGCTTTCGGCATGATTCGCCGTATATGGAAAAAAGGCGCGCAATGCGCCTTTGACCATTATGCTTGTTTTCAGTATTTCATTCGTCCGCCCTGCTCCTCTACATATTCCTCCCAGCCGACGTCGTCAAAGTTATACGTCAAGAGCCCTATACCGCCCCAGCCCGAGAGCGTATCATACGCGCGGGTCATGTGCTGCGCCTTGGGCGAGAGCATCATGAAGCTCGGAGCCGACAGGAGCGGTATCCTTTCCGCCTTTTTGAGATATGCCTCCTCCAGAAGGGACGCGGCCTCCATCCTCGTTTCGGCGGTATCCCCCGCGAATCTGCCCCTGCCTGTCAGCGAGAGGGCCCATTCGCGGAACGTCATGGTTATCGCCCTGCCCTTGACGATAAGGGAAAGCTCCTCCCGCGAGAAGCCGCAGCTTTCGGGCTCCGTGAGAAGGCGCAGCATACCGGCAAGGTCAGTCCCCTTTGAGCTTACGTGCAGGAGCGCCGCAGCGGATCTGCCGGTTTCGAGCGCGGCTTCGGGATCGTCTGTCGCTATGCCGACGAGCGTGATCCCGCCGAAGCCAGTCCCCGCGGAAGCCTCCGCGAGTTGGGAATTGATAAGTTCAATTATCTCCCCGTCAAACTGCGACGCACCGCAGGCGACCCTTATTATGATCTCGCCGCCCGTATAAACGCCGCTTTCGGCAAGCTCGGTATAGGCCTCCGCGAACAGACCGCTCGCGGTCTCCATGTCGTACCCTGTCAGTGAAGCGTAAGCCGAGGCAAGTCCGGGATAGGCCTCATCCTGCCCGTAAGATACGCCGTACACGGAGCACAGGGCGCGCATAGCGCTCTCGCTCTGCCTGTAATACTGCGTTTCTTCGAAAAGGCCGCAGAGGCAGGCGGGCGGCACGAGCCCGATAAGCGGCGAATACGCGCCGTTTTCGGCGAGCTCCGCCCTTGATATCGCAAGGCTGATCGCCTGCCTGAAGCTTTCGCTCACGAGTACGGAGGTGTTGATATTGCCGCCCTTGCGGTCAAGCGCCGTCAGCACCGCGGGATCGGTGTTGAAAGCGAGATGTATCGCGTTCTCCTCATCGGAGGCATACATGAGTTCGGATCTTACATACTGCTCCGCTTCCTCCGGCGCGGGACGCCACGCGGTGAGCTCTCCCCTGCGGAAGGCCGCAGCCGCGGAGCTCATATCCATCACGCGAAGCTCGATTCGGGTGGTCTCGTACATCGGGATATGCTCGCCGTTAACGAGCCCCGCCGAGTATGCGTAGAGCGAGCCGTCCTCCGCAATGCTCCAGCCGAACCAGTTGGGGTTGCGGACGAGCGTCATGCTCCTCCCCGGCGCGATCTCCTCTATCCTGTACGGGCCGCAGCTCATGGTATTCTCCCGGGACGAGGCGTAATCGGTATGCGTGTGCTCATCGTTCATGCCCGCCTCGTAATAGGGGGAATAGACGAGCCAGCTCTCCGTGCAGAAAGCCATGAAAGTATCGATATCAACGGGCGATCCGCAGACGTAAATGAGCGTGCGTTCGTCCGTCTTGTAGAAGCCGACGCCGTTGAAGCCGTACACCGGCGCAGTCTCGCAGTAGACGAGGCAGTCGCTTATGTCTATCGCGGGCTCGGGCTCCTCGGTGGGTTCGGGTTCCTCTGTGGGTTCCGGCTCTTCGGTGGGTTCCGGCTCTTCGGTGGGTTCCGGCTCGGTTAAGAAGAGTTTATCAAACAGCGCCATGCTCACATCCGTGAGCATTACCCTGCCGTTTTCATCCGCGAGGGCGGCAAGGTTCGCCCATGCCGCCTCATCCGCGCCGAGCGCAGCAGCCTTTTCGCCGAGCGTGGCTCCGCCGAGCGACGAAAGCCCGACGTCGACCGCTATGTACACAGGCCAGCCCTCGGGGGTTTTGTACACGCCGCCCGAAAGCTTAAGCTCATCCCGCGAATAGCCGCCGTACCGCGCGTTTTCCCGCCAGACCGTCCTGCCCGAATCGTAGCACGCGGCAGCCCCGGCCGCCGCGCAGGGGCCGGATATGAAGCGGCGCGCGCCGCCGTTTGAAAGCGAGGGATCGAGAAGCTTTCGCATCGAGTAGAGATAATCGTCCGCTGTGATGCTCTCGCCGTTTTCCCACACCGCGTCCTCGCGGAGCCTGATCTCGAAAACATAGCCCGCGGACGCGGAAGCGAGTTCGCGCGCGCCGATATCGACGGGATACTTGGTCAGATCTTCGATGTGCTCCGCCGTGACGTCACTTATTGATTCCGCCATCTCATACGCCCACGCATACGTGCCGGCGGCGGTATCCTCCGGCATGCGCCTAACGAGCGGGCTTGAAAGAAGCCCGCTTATGAAAGCTCCGTCCTCCAAAAGCGCGGAAAGCGGATCCCATGATGCGGGCAGCGCCGCGCACCCGACGGTGAATGTATAGGCTGTGGCGTCGTCCCTTATCTCCGGCTTCTCCGTTGCCGTGAGCTTAGGGGTATCCGTCGGCGCGGCGGGCTCTTTGCGGCCGCTCTCAATGACGCATGCCGAAAACAGCGACGTCATGATGAGCGCCGCCATCAGCACGGCCAAGAGCTTTTTCATGGGATACCTCCTGCTGTATTTAAAGGAGGGCGGCTTTTCCGCCGCCCGTGAATACCGTTATTCCCCGCTGCGGACAGTTCCGTGCCCGTGCCTGTAAAGCTGTCGGTTGTCCATCGACCACTGCCGCTCCGTGAATTCGCCGACCCTGACTCCGCCGAGCGCGTCGTACATTTCGAACATGCGGGCGTCGAGCATATCGATATCGGATACGATCTCCGCCTCCGGGAACATCGGGAACTTGGGCGAGCCGAAATCCGGCACGCCGTGATGCGAGAGCAGTATGTGGGATATGAGCGTGGTCAGCTCCTCCGGCAGCTGCAGCTCTGCCGCGGCCTGTTCCACCATGGAGACGCCCATGTTGATATGCCCCATGAGCTGGCCGCGGGTGCTGTAAGCGGTCGCGATGCCGAGATCGCTGACCTCCAGCTCCTCCGTCTTTGCGATATCGTGGAGGATTATGCCGCAGTAGACAAGATCGCTCGAAAGCTCCGGATAGAGGGGCTTATAGACCTCCACGATCTTCTTTGCGACCTCAAGCATCGTCCCCGTGTGGAACATGAGGCCGCACCTTTCGGCATGATGGAGCTTCAGCGCGGCGGGATAGCGGGAGATCGCCTCCCTGCGGCCGCGGAGCAGGTATTGGGTGAGCCTTGTTAGATCCGCGTCCGCGAACGTCCCGGCGAATTCGTAGATCCTTTTGAACATCTCGTCGCCGTCGACGGGTGAGCTCGCGACAATTGCGCTCATATCCACCGCGTCATCCTCCCTCTTGTGGCGGATGCGATCGATCTTGAGCTGTTCGATATCCTTCCAAAGGTTGATCGTGCCGCGGACCTTTATGATATCGCCCGTCGCATACGAGCCGTGAGCCGCGGCGCTGTAATCCCAGAGCTTCGCGTTGATATCGCCGCCCGCGTCCGCGAGCACGAAATCGAGATAATCCGTGCCCTTGACGTTGTTTTTGACCTGAACGGACTTGACGAGGCAGAAGCCCTCCACAGCGCCCGTGGTATTGTTTATGCAGTTAGAAAGCAGATTCATCCTTCCCATATTGCAGCCCCCGCCCCGGCTCCCCGGGGCTTCCTTTCGAGTAAATGATCAATAAGCGAACTGCGTCGCGCACTTGACGACGGAGTAGACCGCGTTCTCATCGGGTACGAGATCCAGCTCCATGCTGCCGTACGTTTCGCCGTTTTCGGTAATGTCCACGCCGACCCTTACGCCGTACGTATTGCCGTCCTCATCCTTAAGGTCGCTGACGGAGGCGATCTCATAAGCGAACGCCGTTCCGTCCGTGCGTTTTACATAGTAATAGTCGTTAAGGGCGAACAGCTCCTGATCGGCGTTCGGATCGTATTTGGTGCGCATAATGCCCTTGAAGTCAAGGCCCCTGAATATCGAGGAAAGCATGGCGTTCGCATCGTCGACGGAGACCCTGCCGTAGCCCTCTACGTCCGAAGCCTCGAGCGCGGACGTATAGAAGCAGTAGACCATGCGCTCGCACGCGGCGATAGCGATGCCCTTTGCGGCGTCGCAGTCGCCGAAAAGCCGGAACGCGGCGGCAAGCTCCCTGACGCGCGCTTCCTGAGAAGCGGTGAGACCGGACGCCTCCGTTTTTTCAGGTTCGGCGGGCGACGGTTTCCGGGCCTTGCAGGAGGCGAGGCACAGCAAAGTCAATACGGCGAGGAGCGCGGCGCAAAGCCTTGAAACGAGTTTCATGTTTCGATCCTTTCTAATTGTATTGCGGCCGCGGCGGAGGATCGTCCTGCCGCCGGCCTGCTAAATGATTTTACCATATAGCCTCCTCCCTGTCAAAGGAAATAAGGCATGATAAAGGGCCGGGCGTAATGCCCGGCCCCGAGTTTGCTTTATCGATCAGGAATCGTGTCCGTCGTCGCCTTCCGCGACCTCATAGCTGCCGTTCCTGCGGACGTCGGATGCGCCGAACGTGGTGCCGTCGCCGTTTGCTCCGACCGCGTTGAACGCGCCGAAATACTCACGCGAGGAGAACGCCAGCTTATAGAAGCCGTTCTGCTGCAGCCTGTTGTTCGGGTCGATGACGCTCGCATCCTCTATGTAATAGTAGTAACCGTCCATGACGATACGCGGGCGGTCGCAAGCCTCCTGCAGGGTCTCGCCGTTGAAGAAGCGGACGATGATCTGCATCACCACCTGCGGGATCCTGTCGCCGCCGGAGGAGCCGAGCGCGACCTTGAGGCCGTCCTCGCCGAGAATGAACGTCGGCATTGCGAAGGAGCGGGGGCGCTGACCGCGGACGCAGTAGTTCCTGGCGCTGGTGTCGCTGCTGGAGGTGACCATGGTATCATTGAGGAAGAAGCCGTCGACGTAAACGCCCAGGCCGAAGAAGTCGGAGAGGGTGTTGGTCACGGAGACCATCATGCCGTCCGCGTCAATGACGGAGATATGGGTGGTGCTCTCATGCTCGTCGTCGGGCTCGATGTATTCGGAGCTGCCGTCCCTGACCTGCTGGGTGAGGTTTTCGATATGATCCTCGGTCAGAAGGTTTGCGGGAACGGTGTGGTAGGCTGGATCGCAGATGTTCTTGCGGCGGTCCTTGAGCGTTACGGAGGACAGTGAAGCCATTATCTTGCCGTAGCGCACGATATCGTCGTCATAGGTGCCGAAGCCGATCTTTTCCGCGATCTCGAGCATCTGGATAAGGGTGGTGCCGGAGAAGGGAGCGGGAGCGGATACGATCATGTATCCCTTGTAGGTGCCGGTAACGGGCTTGCGCTCGCAGACGGCGTAATTATCGAAATCCTCCTGCGTGAGCTTGGTCGCTTCGATCATGTGCTCGGTGATGGCGCCGTGATAGAACACGGAGCTGCCGTACCTCTGGATCATGCGGTAGGTCTCCGCAAGATCCCTCTGGTAGATGGTCTCGCCTTCGACGAGGAGCCTTGAACCGTTGTAGAACTGCGGGTTCTTCCTGCTGCTGAGCTTGGACCTGGAGGACTGGAGATGCCTCGCGAAGCTCGCGGAGATCGCAAAGCCGTTTTCCGCGTACTCGATAGAGGGCTGAAGCAGATTGCCCCAAGCCGTCCTGCCGTATTTCTGATGAACGAGCTCCATGCCCGCGACGAAGCCGGGAACGCCGGTCTTGCCGAGGGTGGAGTTGATGTTCTCGCCCGCGGCGTCGCGGTAATCGTAGAACATGCACTCGCCCGTGGAGGGATCCCTTACGAGCATGCCGCCGCCGCCGCCGATACCGGAAGCGTAGGGCTCAAGCACGCCGAGGGCAAACGCCATGGCGACCGCCGCATCAACGGCGTTGCCGCCGTTTTCAAGCACCTGCATACCGATATTGGATACATCGGGGTTCGAGCAGCTGACTGCGTACTTGTTCTTGACGACCACGGACTCGGTGCTCTGGGGCTTGTCCGTGGGTTCCGGTGTGATGACGATGGGGTTGCCGCTGGGATCGGTAGTCACGATCGCATCGGTCGCAACGGGTACCGGAGTGGTTACCGCGTAGGGATCGTTCCCCTTGTTCAGAAGTTTGGGCAGATATACCACCGAGCCTAAGCCTATGGCGAGCGCCAGCGCTATGCAGGTGAATATCACGAGTCCCTTGTTGTTCTGCTTCTGAGGTTTTCTCTTTTCCATTTACTGTACCAACCTTATTATTTGAGGATTAGCCTGCCGTTTTCGATGGTGTAGTCGACGTCCTTGCCGATATCGGAAACGAGCGTGCGAAGTATGATCGACGAACTGCTTATTACCGGGACGCCGTTCTTCACGGTGAGAGGAACGACCTCGTAGGTGACATTGCCCGATTCGTCGAAGACGCAGTTGAGCACGGCGCCGCGCTGCGTCATTGTGTAAGCCTCATAGGAAACGAGGTTCCCGAGACCGTAGAAGATGTAGTGACCGTCGTATTGCTCGACGGAAAGGACCATCTCTATACCGGAGCCGATGACGACGTCCGCGCCGCAGTCGATGATGCTGTGGCAGAGGTCCTTCATGTAGGTGGAGGGCTTGAGCAGATAACGCTCCGCCCAGCTGACCGTGACCGCGATGAACGCGTTGGGGTTCTGCTCCCTCAAAAGGGTGATATCGTGCGCGATGTTGTTGAACTTATCGCTGTACGTGCGGATATCGTAGGTGGAATAGTCGCGCGTCCTGTCATCCGAGGCCTCTATGCCGACATGGAGTATGGTGCCGGACTCCCACCTGTAGGAGGAGGCGACTGCACCGTCCGATGTGGTAGTGGTGTCGAGCCCGGAGATGTTGATCCCCGCCATCTCGAGCGTGCGCGCGGTCTCCAGAGCGCCCTTCGAGCCGTAGAGGAATATCGATTTGTTGCAGATCGTCGCATCGGTCACGCCGATGTCTCTTAATGCGTCGGCAAGCTCGATATTGAAGTACTTGTCCGCGAACTTGATGGACATCGTGCTCGTATAGGTCTCAACATAGTCGTCGAGGATGGGATCGTTCACGGGCACGCTGACGTAATCGGCCTTATCGAATATGCCGGTCACGCCTTTGAAATACTCGGCATAGCCGTCCGCGTCGATCGTTTTGCCGTCGCCGACGCAGTTGATGTTGCCGGTGAAGGTCGCGGTGAAGGCGCCTGTGCCCGCGATGCCCTCATATTCGGGGGCGGGCTTTGCCTTGGGCAGTACCTTGAGCAGCACGCAGGCCAAGAGCAGCAGAACGGCCAAACCCAGATACCAGAACGGTGAAACGGGTTTGCGCCTTCTGATACTGCGCTGCACGCGGTATCTTAAACTGAGCTTTTCGTTAGGATCCATGCTTTACCTCCGCAGATCAGACCATTGCGATGAGCTCTGCGCCGACATACACTATCGCGGTTACAACAACAGTGCCGATAAGGGTGTACTTGAGGCCCTGCTTGGAGACGGTGCTCGCGATGAGCGCGGCGGTGATGACGCCGACGCTCGTCAGGGCGTCGAGATGATCGAATATCCCGCCCAGAGCAAGGTTGAGGATTATGCGAAGTATGAGAGCGATGAATACGAACGCGGCGAACTTGCGCTTGCCGTAGAGCATCATGAAGCGGGAAAGCCCGAACTCAACGGCCACATAGGAGATAAGGCCGATCGCAAGGGTGCTTATGAGGATGCTGGGCTCGTTGACGGTGAGAGCAAGGTACGCGGGGACGACTATACCGCCCGCGGAGATGCCGGTCAGCTCCGTGAATATAAGGCTGACGGCTATACCCAATATAATAGATGTGTAGACGTATGACAGTTCCATATTGATCAGGCGTTGCCGCCATCCTCCTTTTCAGTTTTGCCGATGCTCATTATCCCTTCGATAAGCTCTTCGCCTATGCCGTGGATGTTGCCGATGCCGAATATAACGGCGTGCCCAAGGCGCTTTTCGATCTCTTCTACGATCTTGGCGGGCTTTGCGGAGTCCATGTTAAGGTACTCGGCCTTGAACTTGCCCTTATGATACGCGTCCGTGATGGGCTTGGTGTTCTTGCCTACGGCAACGACGGTCCTGCAGGGAAGGAAGGGGATGACGTCGTTCGCCATCTGGCGGGTACGGTCGCCTCGGTCGCCTCGGCAGTTTGCGAGGACTATGAGGTTCTCATCGGAGCAGCCCCTGTTCTTTACGTAATCCCAGATCTGAAGCGTGGAGACGGGGTCGTTCGCGGCAAAGCCGTTTACGAAGAAGTCTCCGTTCGCCTCGTCGCCGACGGGATTGACCGTCGCTATACCGGGATCGGGCGGCGCGGTAAGGATGCCGGCCAAGGCCTCCTCCCTGTCTATGCCGAGCGCTTCCGCCAGCGCGAGAGGAACCGCGACGTTGTTGGGGAACACCGCGTAGTTGAACTTGTCAAGGTAGCCTTCGGGGATCTTGGATTCATCCGCTACGAATACCTTCGTGCCCCTCTCCTCGGCTATCTTGGAGAAATACTCGGTGTAATCGCTGGAGCCGAGAACGAGTATGCCGTTGTACGGTATCGTGACGGTGAAGGCGAGCGCTATCTCATCGAGCGTCGGGCCCATCTCGTCGATATGATCGGGCAGCACGTTGACGATGACGCCGATCTGCGCCTTAATCATCTGCTCCTGATAGATCTTCTGCAGCTCGGGCTTGACCGCCATGCACTCGCACACGAGGGCCTCCGCCCCCATGTCCGCGGCGCGGCTTATGACGCCGATCTGCTCCTTGATATTGGCGCCCTCCGGCTTGCGGTCGATGGGCTCCTCCTCCGCGTCCCAATAGAGCATCCTTGCGGCGCTGCCGGTGGTCTTGCCGACTACCTTCACGCCGTGGTACTTCAGCATGGCGGTGATCATACGGGTGATCGTCGACTTGCCGCGGATACCGTTGACATTGATGCGCATGGGGATCTTTTCCACCTGCCTGTTGTGCTTCCTTTTTTCAAGGATGCCGCATACTATGAGTATCGCCGCACAAACGGCAAACAGTATGTAAACCGCTGTATAGTTCAATAGATCTCCTCCGTGGCAGTTCGAAATTGCATGGGTCGTCGGGCGGTACCGCCCTTACCCGCGAACAATACCAAATTATATGATAGCACATATCCTTTTCAATTGCAACCTCTGATGGTGTTTTTTGCCGATATTATATTGTTTTTCGCAGTGTTTGCGCCCCTTTTTGAGGCGCATTTTTCGACTGAAAACGCGCTGTTGACGAAAAAATAACGGCATTATTCCGGAGTGTCTTTCATTAGTTACGGCAAAGCGGGTATTCACCTTCGCACGTTATACGCTAAGATGTCGAAAACTGTCTTGTTTCCGGTATGATTCTTTTTATTTCGTCCCTTTGAGTCCCTATTATATGCAAAAATAAAGTCAGTAGGGAAACGCGCGTGATTCAAAAATATATTTGCCGTTTCAAAAAACACACCGGCGCAGAAAAGCGGGGCCTCGGATGCTTCCGAGACCCCGCCGGGACCGTTCTGCGTTGGGATCAGAGCTCCTCCCCCACGTACCTTGCGGCCTGTGTGGAGAAGAGAGTATAGTACTTGCCCTTCTTCTGCATGAGTTCGGCGTGGCTGCCGCTCTCGACGATCTGTCCGTCCTCCATTACGAGTATGGTGTCCGCTATCGTCGCGCTGGAAAGGCGGTGGGAAATGAATATGCTCGTCTTGTTCTTGCGAAGCTCGTTGAACTGATTGAATATCTCCTGCTCCGCCATGGGATCGAGGGACGCTGTGGGCTCGTCGAGTATGAGGATATCCGAATCGGAATAGAACGCCCTCGCTATCGCGAGCTTCTGCCACTGGCCAATGGAGAGCTCCGCTCCGTTCGCCTCGAAATAGCGCATGAGCGGCGTGTCATATCCGTTCGCGAGCTTTTCGATGAACACGTTCGCTCCGCTGTGGGCGGCCGCTTCCTTCATCTCCGCCTTGCCCGCTTCGCGCTCTATATCGCCGAACACTATGTTCTCGCCCGCGGTGACAGCATACTTGCCGAAGTCCTGGAATATCATGCCGAACATATCGTAGAGCTCGTCGACGTCGTATTCCTTGATATCATGCCCGTCCAGCAACACCGTGCCGGAGGAGGGATCGTAGAGCCTTGTGAGGAGCTTGACGAGCGTGGTCTTGCCCGCGCCGTTGAGGCCGACGATGACTACGGTCTCGCCCTCATGGATGGTGATGTTGATATCCTTCAATACGTCGCGGTCGAGGCCCTGATAGCGGAAATACACGTTGCGGAACTCTATCGTGTGGCCGACGTTCCTTTCCACGTGGCGGGGCTCCGGAAGGCTGGGGACGATGGTGGGCTTTTCAGCGAGGAAGGATATGAGGTTATCGATAAAGAGCGTGCCTTCGTAGATATTGGCCGTGCTTGAAATAAGGCTCGTGACGCCGGCGCCGATCGCCGTTATCGCGCCTGTATAGAGGGAGAAATCGCCGACCGCGAACTCGCCGCGGTAGACGCCCTTGGCGAGGAATATGTACAGCAGGCAGTAGACTATGCTCGTCACGACGGCGGCGCCGAGGCCGTAGAGGCATTCCTCCACGCGAAGCTTCTTGAGCCCGCGGTAGTATTCGTCGAACGCGCCCATGTACTTTTCCGCGAATGTGTCGGAGAGGTTGAACATCCTTATCTCCTTCACGAGGTCCTTGTCTATGACCGTGGAGGCGTAGTAGTCCATCTGGCGGCGGTTCTTGGAGCGGAAGAACATGTAGTTGACGTTCTTCCTTTTATAGACGAAGTTGACTATGGTCGTGGGTATGGATACGAGTATTATGAGCCACGGAGACCACCAACTGACGGCAAAGAGCACGATGATATAGCTGATGATGCTTATGAGTGTGCTCAGCACGGAGAACGTCGAGCTCATTATCTGTATCGGCCTCATGCCGGCCTCGCGGTTGGCGTTCTCCATTCGTGCGTAGAAATCGGGCGAGTCGAAGCTGACCATATCGACCTCGCGCGCCTTGCGCATTATCTTCATCTTGACGTGGTTCGTTACCTGCTCGCCGCTTATCGAGGTGACGGTGGCGTAGAGCCTCGTCACCGCCTGATTGACGAACATGTACACGAACTGCAGTACGAGCAGTATGGATATCACGCCGAACGCTAGCTTGACGCCCGAGTAGACCTCCGCCAGACGGTTGATGATCCTTGCGCCGATTATGGAGCCTATGACGGGCATAACGCCGTTGAACAGCGCCATGAATATCATAAGGAAGAGGAGCGAGGGCTTAGTCTCCCATACGAGGCGGAAAATGTAGATGAGCCTGGAGAAGAAGCTGCCGAGGAGCTCCTTCAGATATCTCGGCACATCCTTAAGGCTTTCCGGCTTCGGGACACGGTAGCGGTCGTTTACCTGCGTGTCGTTGATGTTTCTCAATTGCGTCACTTCCCGTCGAATATATTTGTTTTGATTGTACAACAAAACTCGGTCGATGGCAATAATTATTTGACGAAAAAAGCCGCCCGTCGGGGCGGCGTCTTACCATATAAACTCATCCTTTCTCCCTCATCCCGTCCGGCTTGTTCAGCACGCGGCGGAAGAAGAATATCTGGAACGGTACGGATATGATGAAAGTCATGAGGTCTGCGGCGGGCTGTGCCATCTGGATACCTGTAAGGCCGATCGCCTTCGGCAGGAGCAGCACTATCGGTATGAAGAATATCCCCTGGCGGCAGGAGGCGAGTATGGAGGCGCATACGCTGAAACCGAGGCACTGGTAGAGCTGATTGACAAAAGTCGAATACGCCATGAGCGGCATGACCGCGCAGGCGAACCTGAGCGCGAGCGAGCCTATCTCTATGACCTTCGGGTCGTCGCGGAACCAGAGCATAACCGCCTCCGTATTGAGGCCGATCGTGAGCGCCGCGGTAACTGCGACCGCTGTGCCGACAGCCGTCGAGAACCAGAACGCCTTTTTGACGCGGCTCATTATCCTCGCGCCGTAGTTATACCCCGCGACGGGCTGGAAGCCCTGGCCGATGCCTATTATTATGCTGCGGACGAGCATATAGACCTTGTTGGCTATCGTGACCGCCGCGACGGAGGCGTCGGCATATTCGCCCCCGCAGAGCGCGGCTCCGCGGTTCAGCAGGGCCGATGCTACGCTCGCCATGCCCTGTCGGCAGATGGTCGGGAAGCCTATCTTTATGAGCTGCCAATAATCCCCGATCCTGCGGGAGACCGCCTTCGGCCGGAGCTTTATTATGCTCCTTCCGGAGCGGAATATCGCGAGCAGCACTATGAGGCTGACCGTCTGGCTTATCACGGTCGCGATGGCCGCGCCGGAGATGCCCAAGCCGAGCTTGAATATGAACAGCGGGTCGAGCGCGATGTTGATGATCCCTCCGGAGCAGAGGCCAATCATGGAAAGGTTGGCCTCACCCTCCGCTCTGAGGATGTTGTTCAGCACGAACGACACGCACATTATCGGCGCGCCGAGGAGTATGTACCTTGTATAGTCGCATGCATAGGGCAGTATCGTTTCCGTCGCGCCGAGCAGGCGCATGAGCGGTACGAGCAGCGAAAGCCCCGTGCCGAGCAGCACGAAGCCCATCACTATCGCGGCGAACACAGCGCTGTTGGCGTAGGTCTCGGCGGAAGCGTCGTCCTTCTCCCCCAGCTTGCGGCTGACCAGCGAAGAGCAGCCCATGCTGAGGCCGAAACCGAACGCCTGTATGAACGACTGCAGAGCAAAAGCCACACCGACGGCAGCGGAGGCGCTGGTGTCGATGTGGGAAACGAAATACGTATCGGCGGTATTGTAGATAACCGTTATGAGCTGGCTTATGACAGTCGGCACGGCGAGCGTCGAGACGAGCCTCGGGATGGGCGTCTCGATCATGCGCCGGTGCTGAGCTGCGCTCGAATAGGACATAATGCCTCCGGACCGAAGCTTAGAGTGCGAATATCAACGCGACGAGGCGGTAGAGCCAGTTTGCCGCGGCGCCTGCCGCAAGACCGCCTATCGTATGGCTCAAGATCGCCTTGCCGGTAAGGTACTTGAAGCCGAGATTATCCATCATCGAAACATGGGTGGAGAGATAACCGCTCCAGCACATGCACATAGCCGTGAACACCGCGACGTCGTGGGCGTTCGCGAGGCCCTCCGTGAGCAGGTTGGGAACAAGACCCATCGCCGCGCCGGCGGAGCCAAGAGCCGTGATCGGAACGGATACGGCGCCAGCGGAGGCGAACCCGAACAGGGGCTTCAAAATGAAGTTGATCTTATCCGCGAGCACGGGCAGGAGGCCGATGCCCTCATACGCCGCGCCGGTATAGGTCTCGGTGGGGTTGGTGAGCATCATGACTATGGTACAGATTATGACGACGCCGGGGATTATGTCAAGGCCCAGCTGAACGCCCGCCTTGCCGCCCTCAAGAAGGGCGTTCATAGTCCTCATGCCGAGGTTTTCTTCCTTATCGACCTTCTTTTCGGCCTTGGCGAGCTCCGCCGCGTCGACCGCGGGAGCGTCCTTGCCGAAGAGCTTCTTTGTGAAGACCATCATTATCCTTGCGCTGACTATACTGCCGATTATCGCGGCGAGGTTGCCGACGAGTATCGCGGGAACGAGGCTCGTTCCGGCGACTCCCTCCTGACCGAGCATGAACGTGGTGACGATGAGACCCATGCCGAAGGATGTGCCGATGTTCGTGAGCGCGGGCAGCTGATACCTTTTGAAGAAGCTGCGGAAGCCCTTATCGTCCGCGAGCGAAAGTATCGCGGGGTTATCCGAAAGGTACGTCGTGACGACGCCGAGCGCGGCCGCGCCGGGCATATCGTATATGGGCTTCATGAGCGGGGAAAGGAGCTTGTTCAAAAGATCGACGACTCCGAACTCCGTGAATATCGCGGAGAGAGCGCCCATGAGCACCGCTATCGCCATTATGTAGAGGCAAGTATCGACGAGTATCCTGTACGCCGTATTCATGAACGTGCTGAACATATTGGACAGCCCCATGGGTACGGCAAAGAGGGTGAATATGCCGATTATAACGACAAGACAGATGAGCGCGGACGCCCACTTCGGCAGCTGCTTTTTCGGCCTTGCATAATCGAGCTTATGTATCTTCATATCTTTTTCCTGCTTTTTTTGACAAAAAAATACGAGCCTTTGACAGGTCCCGCTAAATGATACAACAGAGGCTATTGAAATAAAAGCGAATGTTTATTATAATAGACATGAGAAAACGTCATGTAAGGAGGCAACGATGCGTTCCATTACGAATCCCGCAAAATACTCCGTTCTAGCGGTCGTCGCGGAGACGGGTTCCCTGACGGCCGCGGCGGAAAAGCTCGGCTACACGCAGTCGGGGATAAGCCGGATAATTCAGGATATCGAGGCAGAATGCGGCTTCCCGCTGATCATGCGCGGAAAGTCCGGCTCCTCGCTCACGAGGGACGGTGAAAAGCTCATCGGCCCCATACGCCAGCTCATGCGGGCGGAGGAGCAGCTTTCCGGCGCGGTCGACGAGATAAAGGGCTTAAGGTCCGGCAAGGTGCGCGTCGGCATGTTTTCGAGCGTCGCGGTGCACTGGGCGCCGGAGCTCATCGAAAGATTCACCGCGCAGTATCCCAGTATTGAGGTGGAGCTCTTTTCCGGGCTTTATGACGAGATAGAGGACCGCGTGCTCGACGAGCGGCTCGACTGCGGATTCTCGACCAAGCAGACGAAGCGCGACCTCAATTTCGTGGAGCTTACCCGGGACCGTCTGCTCGCCGTCGTGCCGAAGGATCACCCCTTTGCAGCATTCGACCGTCTGCCAGCGGAGCTGATCGAAAAAGCGGATCTCATACTGCCCGGCGAGGGCTCGGGCTATGATATCGGCGCGATATTCCGCAGCTGCAGGATAACCCCGCGCGTGAAATACGCCCTCTCGGACGACTACGCCGCGCTATCCATGGTGGAACGCGGCCTCGGCATCACCATACTGCCCGAGCTGATACTCGAGGGCAGGGCCGGAAACTACCGCGTTCTGGAGCTGGAACCGGCTTTTCACCGCACGATAGGGATAGTCTCCCGCCCGCGAAGGGGCGTCTCCCCCGCGGCAAAGGCGTTCATCGATTTCGTCAAAGCGTTCGTCCGCGCCATGCGTGAGAGCGGTCCCGAAAAATATATTAAATAAACACGGAACCTCCGGGGCCCCTCGTGCGTTATATAGAGGAAAGCCACGGGGACGACGTCGAAGAAAACCGGAAATGCCGTTCCCGGGAGCTTTTGACGATAACGGTTTTTCGGTCCTCCCCCGAAATAATAAG
>JAFZYC010000035.1 GCA_017616435.1 Clostridia bacterium | reverse complement strand
TTCACGCCGAAGATGAAGGACTCGATGCACTTTTTGACGTCTCTGTATGAGAGATTATCGACCTTTACGAACGGCGCGAGATATGTGTCAAAGGACGAGAAAGCCTGTGCGCCCGCCCACTCGTTCTGCATTATGCCGAGGAAGTTGACCATCTGGTTGCAGAGGGTGGAAAGATGGCTCGCGGGGGAGGAGGTGATCTTGCCGGGAACGCCGCCCAGACCCTCCTTTATGAGCTGCTTAAGGCTCCAGCCGGCGCAGTAGCCGGTGAGCATGGAAAGATCGTGAAGATGGATGGCGCAGGAGCGGTGAGCCTCCGCGACCTCCTTGTCATAGACCTCGGAGAGCCAGTAGTTGGCGGTGATGGCGCCGGAGTTGGAGAGTATGAGACCGCCGACGGAATAGGTGACGGTGGAGTTTTCCTTTACGCGCCAGTCGTTGATCTGAAGGTAGTTGTCGACCAGATCCTTGTAATCGAGGAAGGTGGAGCCGACGTTGCGGATCTTCTCGCGCTGCTTGCGGTAGAGTATGTAGGCCTTCGCGACGTCGGAATAGCCGGCCTCGGAAAGCACCTTTTCGGCGCTGTCCTGGATATCCTCAACGGCGATCTTATCGTCCTTGATCTTTTCCTCGAAATCGGCGCAGACGCGAAGCGCCAGCATATCGATTATGCTGGGATGATACTGCTTATTGCAGGCGTCAAAGGCCTTCGTAAGGGCGGCGCTGATCTTTTTGATGTCGAATTCGGCAAGCTTGCCGTCGCGCTTGACAACTCTGTACATGTATTTTCTCCCCCTGAATAATGTCGAAAAATAAGCAATTTTAACTTGCGGGAATAATTATAGCAGACAAAAAAAGGGCTGTCAATACCCTTTTACAATATAGTGTGCAGTATATTTTGCATGAACACAAGATGTTGTGGTTATTACAGATAACCGGCGTTGGCGCAAGAAGGGCGCGGGGACGCATTTCACTCATCGGCTTTTCGCGTGAATTTGCATTTGGGATAATTCGAACAGCCGAAAAACGAGCCGTACTTTCCACTGCGCAGAACGAGCTTTGCTCCGCAGCGGGGGCATCTATTATCGGCACGCTTTTCGTCGATCGCGGCTTTGTACTCAATGACCTGCTTTTTGTGCTCGTAACGGGCTTGAGCAGAATCGTATCGGTGCGCGAATATGTAATCGAACAACTCACGCTGCTTTGACTTGTCCAGTACGTCGGGACAGCCTTTCGAGACCAATCGCATACCCTCTTTCATGGAGGGGAGGGAGTTGCAAATAACCGTATCGATCCTGCCCGAGGGATTTATGTTGGAGACCTTGTAGTCCTCACAGATCATTGTTATGACTGAGAAGCAGGGGACGTCGCCGAAGTCTTTGAGCATTCTCTTCAAGTACTCAATGTGTTTCGCGTTCTGCATCTTGGGACTGTATATCTCGAACTTTTTGCCGCCGCGGTAATAATACCAAGTCCGTTTTGTTCCGTCGCCGTAAACCTTCGCGCCATCAAACAGCTTGACTTCGACAACGTACAAGCCCTTTGATCCTATCAGGATCAGGTCGATCTGCGACGTGTGGCCGTCAGAACCATCAATAATGATGTCGCGGAGCACAAGGCCGTCGATAAACAGCTCCGAGTAGGCCTCGGTAAGCCATTCGCCAAATCTGCCTTGAAGCTCGTTTGGGTCAGGTATTCTTTTTAGCAGATCGGAGATGCTCATCTGGTTTATTTCACGCGCCCCTTATCTCCGCATGCTTCACGAACGGGCGGACCGTTTCGAGGTATTCTTCAAGCTCCTCGCCAGTCGGCGTTGTGAAGCCCGCGAACAGCACTGTGTCGCGGTCCTTGAACGGCTGGAGGAAATAGCGCTCCGCGCCTTCTATCATGCGGCCGATGTTCTCGAAGGAGGCTCTGTCGTGGAGCTCGCGCACGACGGTCGTGCGGAACTCGTAACCGACCGAGCCGGAGAGCAGGAACTCTATGCTTTCGAGGATCGGCGCGGTATCCATATCCGGCCTGCCGCAGGTCGTGCCGTAGCGGGCAAGGTCGTTCTTCACGTCCATCGCGATATAGTCGACGAGGCCGAGGGATACGAACTCGCGCAGCTTTTCGGGACGGCAGCCGTTGGAGTCGAGCTTCACGGAATAGCCCAGCTCCTTTATCGCCTGCATGAGGGAGGGCAGCTCGGGACGGAGCGTCGGCTCGCCGCCGGTGAACGCAACGCCGTCCAGCATGCCGCGGCGCTTGCCGAGGAATGCCAGAAGCTCCTTGTCGTCCATCACGGCCGGGGCAGTCGCGCTCCACAGCTCGCTGTTGTGGCAGAAGGGGCATCTCAGATCGCAGCCGGCAAGAAACACCGTGCAGGCCACCTTGCCCGGGTAATCGAGAAGCGTCAGCTTCTGTAATCCGTTGATATCCATAATGCCTCCAGCGCCTTAGCGCAACGTCGTTGTTCGGGATGATTGTACCAAATATCCGTCCGGCGTTCAAGTGCTCCGGAAAAACTTTTGCGGAGCGCCCCCTTGCGTCCGCGCGGCGCATAAAAACATTGACGGGATACCGCGTATCTGATAAAATAAAAGGTAGGATGTTTACATCCTCACGGCGGTTTTTTCACATAAAATATTGACAGGAAAGAACCGCGGTGATATAATAATCTAGGTTAATACTGTTAACCAAAACTGTTGATTATTTATTCATATAAGGAAGGTTTGATATGGACTTATTTGACAAATGCACAAACGAACTGGTAGAGACAAGCAGGCGGGAGGGCATATATCCCTACTTCCACTGTCTCGAATCCAGGCAGGACGTTGAGGTCATAATGGAGGGCAAGCGCCGCATAATGCT
>JAFZYC010000003.1 GCA_017616435.1 Clostridia bacterium | reverse complement strand
CAAGAACCCGCCCATACTGATACTCGACGAGGCCACCAGCGCACTCGATTCCGCCACTGAGGCGAGGATCACAAGCGCGCTCGAACGCCTCTCGGAGGGCCGCACGACGCTCATAATAGCGCACCGCCTCTCGACGGTCAGAAACGCGGATGAGATAATCGTCATCGACGAATCCGGCATACTCGAGCGCGGCAGCCATGACGAGCTTATCGCGGCGAACGGCGCGTATAAGCTCCTCCACGACGCGCAGAACCTTCTCTACGGCACCCATTGACAGGAAGGAGAAATACCCATGCAGCACGAGATACAAAGCCCTGCGCCGCTCCTGAACGACGACGGAACGCTTTACGAGGCCGGCTACGCCAAGTACCCGATACTTGTGTATGACCGCTCCCGCATAAAGGCCGGGCGCATGCGCATAAAGGAATGGGATTATTACCTCATCCAGAACGACCGCTACGCCGTCGCCCTGACCTGCGACGACAACTCCTATATGGGCATGATGAGCGTCTCGTTCATCGATCTGGAGCACGGCACGGAAATAACGAAGAGCGTCATAATCCCGCTGACGAACGGCAGGATCAGGCTGCCCGCTTCATCCGATACCGGCGATATAGAGTATTCGAGCCGCAGGGTAAAGCTCTCATTCACCCATGAGGAGGAGGGGCGGAGGCTCAAGGTGCTCTTCAAGCGCTTCAAGGATAAGCAGGACTTCGAATGCGATCTCCTGCTCACGGAGGAGCCCCGCGATTCCATGGTCATCGCCACCCCGTTTGCAGAAAAGAAGACCGCGTTCTATTATAACCAGAAGATTATCGCCATGCGCGCCGCGGGCACCGTCTGGCACGACGGCAAAAAGTTCAAGTTCACTCCCGGGACCTCGTTCGGCCTGCTCGATTGGGGCAGGGGAGTGTGGACCTACGACAACACCTGGTATTGGAGCGCCGCGCAGGGCATGGCTGGTGGAAGGAAGTTCGGCTTCAACCTCGGCTACGGCTTCGGAGACACATCCGCCGCATCGGAAAACATGCTCTTTGTGGAAGGCGTCGCTCACAAGCTCGAAGGCGTGACGTTCAATATCCCGAAGGACGCCGAGGGGAAGGAGAACTACCTTGAGCCGTGGACATTCACGTCCTCGGACGGGCGGCTGGAGCTCGATTTCAAGCCGATACTCGACCGCAAAGCCAAGATATCGCTCGGCGTGATAATGAGCGATCAGCATCAGGTGTTCGGCCGGTTCTCCGGAAGAGTCGTCACGGACAGCGGCGAGACCATCGAGATCAAAGACCTTTTGGGATTTGCCGAGAAGGTCCGCAATAAATGGTAAAAACAATAAAAACCAATTAATGAAAGGGTTTTTGATATGGAAAACATGCTTTCGGAACTCAAAAAGATAATCTCCATCGACAGCCCGACCGGCTTTACGAAGGCCGCGGCGGACTATACGGTCGAACGGCTGAGGGCTCTCGGCTATTCGCCCGAGAAGACGAACAAGGGCTGCGTGCTCTGCTGCCTCGGCGGCGAGGGCGATCCCGTGGTGTTCAGCGCGCATCTTGATACCCTCGGCGGCATGGTCGCGGAGGTGAAGGGCAACGGCAGGCTCCGCCTGACGCGCATCGGCGGCATGAACGCCAACAACGCCGAGTGCGAGAACGCGAAGGTCTATACGAGGGACGGCCGCGTATATGAGGGCTGTCTCCAGATGAACGATCCCAGCGTGCACGTCAACGGCGATTATTCCGATCAGAAGCGCAACTGGGACAGTATGGAGCTCGTGCTCGACGAGCCGGTCAAGAGCGCGAAGGATACCGAGGCTCTCGGCATAGCGACGGGCGATTACGTCTGCTTCGATCCGCGCTTCCGCGTGACGGAGAAGGGCTATATCAAGAGCCGCTTCCTCGACGATAAGCTCAGCGTCGCGATACTCCTCGAGTTCGCAAGACGCATAAAGGAGGAGGGCTTGAAGCTCCGCCGCAAGGTCTATATCTACATCACCGTTTTCGAGGAGGTCGGCCACGGCTGCTCCTCCGGCGTGCCAGAGGACGCGAAGGACATCATAAGCGTCGATATGGGCTGCGTCGGTCAGGGCCTTGCCTGCACGGAGGAACAGGTCTCCATCTGCGTAAAGGATTCCCACGGCCCGTATAACTACGATCTGACTGGCGAACTCGTCGAGACAGCGAAGCGCCTCAAGCTCGATTACGCGCTCGACGTGTATCCCTATTATGGCTCGGACGCGGACGCGGCGCTCGACGCGGGCTACGACCTGCGTCACGGCCTCATCGGCGCGGGCGTGTACGCATCGCACGGATACGAGCGTTCCCATGTTAAGGGCGCCGAAAACACGCTCAGGCTCGTTATGGGCCTCAGCATTGAATAACACATGAAAACTCTGATAGAGCTCTACGTAAACGAACAATTCGACGATCTCCTCGCCGCGATGACGCTCAACCCTAAGAGGACGGTGTTCCTCACGACGGGCTGCGTTCCCGAAAAGACGGCGAGGGAGAGCGCCGCGCGCTTTATCAGGGATCGGAACGTGGCGAGATTCGGAGAAAAGGCGATCGCGGAGGTCGAGTTTATCAATATCGGCAGCAGATCCGCGGATAAGCTGTTTGAAAAGCTGGATGAGATATTCAACAAATACCCCGACGCCGCGATAGAGATGACGGGCGGATCGACCGCGGCGCTCATAGCCGCGCAGAGATACTGTGAGGAGAAGCGCGTCAAGTCCTTCTTCTTCGACAGCCGCAAGGGCAGGTTCCGCAGCATATACGGCATGGAGGGCGAGCTTCGCGATCTGAAGCTTCCCGCGATCGACGTCGACACGCTGATACTGATGGGCGGCGGAAAGGTAATCGGAACGAAGCATTCCACATCCCATCTTGATGAGAACATGGACTGCGTCCGCAGTATGCTCGATATCTACTCCAAGTATCTCGGCGAATGGAACTCGCTCGTAGAGTATCTGCAATTCGCCTGCAAGCATTACTACGACAGCACGACTCAGCTTTTCAGCGCGCCGTCCGCGCTCATAAACAACTCCAATCTGTTCATCGCGAACAAAAAGCTGCTGAACCTCCTTTCGGAGGCGGGGGCGATAAACGAGCTCGCGATGGACGCGGAGAACATCGTATTCCGCTTCGCGAACGGATTCATCCGCGAGATACTGACGACCGTGGGCATGTGTCTTGAGCTGTTCATATACGTCGCCGCTGTCGACAGCGGGGAGTTCGACTCTGCCCGTATGAGCGTCGAGCTCGATTGGGACGGGGCGTTCAGGGGCGGAGCCGGAGATACCACGAACGAGATCGACGTCATAATGACCCGCGGAGTCGAGAGCCGCTTCGTCTCCTGCAAGACGGCGCGTCCCGACACGCGCGATCTGTACGAGATAGGCTATCTTGCGGATAAGTTCGGCGGGAGGAACGCGGTCGCCGTACTCGCAACGGCGATAGACCTTTCGGGCGAGTCATGGTCGAACTACCTGCGGGCGCGCGATATGGGCGTTATCGTGATAGAGCGCGCCGATATCATGAAGGGTATGGAGCACACCGCAAAGCTGCTCGTATCCCCCGAATGGCTCGAGGAGAAGCCGAAAAAGTAAATGAACGCATAATAAAAAGCCGGTAAGGGTGCATTCACTTAAGGAGACATAGGTTTTCGGCGGTGAATAAAACCTGGCAAACAACTAAAAACCGAGAGTGTGAATAACCACACTCTCGGTATTCTTTTTCCGCCGAAAACCGCGAAGCGTCTCAAACAGGGATGGGATTCGTCGCCGAATCCCATAGTAATTATATACCCCTCATTCGTCACGCAGCGACTGCGTCGGCGCGTGACACCTTCCCCACCCGGGGGAAGGCTGGGAGATTTTTGTGCCGGGCAAGGCGAAAAGCGCAGGAATACTTGGAAAGTCTTTCGAGCATTTTCAACGAAGCACGGCGCAAAAAGATACCTTTTGAGGCTGTGTATCTTTAAGTGAATGCGCCCAACTAACCGGCTTTTTGTTTTCTCATTTCAGCTTCATCACCCGCAGCCTCAGCGCGTTGGAGAGCACCGTAACGGAGCTGAAGCTCATAGCAAGGGCTCCTATCATCGGGCTCATGAGCGGTCCTCCGAAGGCGTAAAGAAGGCCTGCTGCGATCGGTATGCCGAGGCAGTTGTACGCGAACGCCCAGAACAGATTTTGCTTTATCACCTTGAGCGTGGTTCGGGACAGCGCTATGGAATCGGTTATTCCGTCCAGACGGTCGCCGGTCAGCACTATGCCCGCGCCCGCAAGCGCGGCCTCCGCGCCGCTTCCTATCGCGATACCAGTATCGGCAGCGGCAAGCGCAGCGGCGTCGTTTACTCCGTCACCCACCATTGCGACCTTCTCGCCCCGCGCCTGACACGCGGCGATGTAATCGAGCTTATCCTGGGGCAGAGCGCGGCTGACGACCTCGTCGATACCCGCGTCGCGGGCGATCTTCTTTGCGGCGCTCTCGTTATCGCCTGTGACGAGGGCTGTCTTTATCTTCATGGAATGCAGCCTGTTAATCAAGGCTGCGGCGTCCGCCTTTATGGGATCGGTGATGCCCACCATGCCCAGACATTCGCCTTCGCGGCCAAGCATTATCGCAGTATACCCGGAGCCCGAAAGCTCCTCGTACGCGGCCGTGTCGAACCGGATCCCGTTCTCCTCCATAAGGCGGGAATCCCCGGCGAAATACTTTGCACCGTCAAACTCGGCCGAAAGCCCCCTTCCGACGTATGCCGTGAACGAGGAGGCGGGGGAACAGGCGATCCCGCGGGAGGCGGCATATTCGACTATCGCCCTGCCCAACGGGTGCTCCGAAGGCGCCTCGCATGAGGCGAAGAGCGAGAGGAACTCCTCCTCGCTGCCGCTGCAGATCACCTTTTCGACTGTCGGACGGCCGACGGTCAATGTGCCGGTCTTGTCAAGCACTATGCGGTTTATGCCGCAGGCGCCCTGCAGCGCCTCGCCGTTTTTTATGAACACGCCCATGCCCGCGCCGCGGCCCATTCCGACGATGAGCGCCGTGGGGGTGGCGAGCCCCAATGCGCAGGGACAGGCTACGACGAGCACCGAAACGCCTATCTTTAGCGCCGTGGGGAAGCTTTCCCCGACGAGCAGCCATATAATGAAGGCCAGGACCGCGATCGCGGCGACCGCGGGCACGAATATCGCGCTTATCCTGTCGGCAAGGTCTGCAATCGGGGCCTTGCTGCCCTGCGCCTCCTCCACCATGCGGATCATCCCCGCGAGCTTCGTGTCGTCGCCCGTGCGCTCTGCCCGCATGAGCACGCTGCCGTTTATGTTTATGCTGCCGCCCGTGACCTCGCTGCCGGGCTCCTTCTCAACGGGCATGCTCTCGCCGGTAAGCATGGATTCGTCGGCGGAGGTCACGCCCTCTGCGATAACGCCGTCGACCGGGTAGGATTCGCCCGGGCGGATCCTTATCATATCCCCGACGACGAGCTCCGAAACGCCGACCTGCTTTTCCGTACCGTCCTTCAAAACGACGGAGGCGGTATCGGGGGTAAGGCGCATCAGCGCGGCAACTGCCTCGCCCGTTTTGCGCTTTGCGCGCGCCTCAAGGTATTTCCCGAGCATAACGAGCGCGATGATAACGCCCGCGGACTCGTAATAGAGCCCGTGCGCGTCGACCTCCGCTCCGAGTATTATCCTGATCGTGAGATAGAAAGAGTACCCGAAGGAAGCGATCGTGCCGAGCGCGATCAATGAATCCATATTGGGATGCAGCCTCAGCGCGGCCTTGATCCCGCGCGCGTAAAAACCGCGGCCGACTATGACGATCGGTATCAGCAGCGCGAGCAGCGTCAGCGCGTATGGCAGGGGCTTCATGGGACTTACCGGGCACGGCAGCCCGACCATGTGCGCCATGGAGGCGTACATGAGCAGCGCCGCGAACACGAGCGCGACGATGAGCCGCTTCTTGTCCGCTTTGAGCTTCCTGTCGCGCCGCTCTTCGTCGAGCTTGGACTGCAGACGCGGACTCTCGATGGGAGACGCGCCGAAGCCGGTCTTGACTATCGCCGCGATGACCGCTTCGGTCATATCCTCGTCGCTTCTGACGTAACAGCGCTCCGAAGCCAGATTGACGGAGCATGCCTCGACCCCGGGCAGCCTGCGGACGGCCCTCTCGACCGATGCGGAGCAGGCGGCGCAGCTCATTCCGGTGACCGAATATTCCTTCAGCATAGGTACCTCATACAAATAGAAATCGCTTTTCAAGCATATCGTTAACTGGATTATACACTTTGATAAAGGCGATTTCAACCGTCTTGATGGGGTGAAATGTGAAGAATAATAACAAAACCGAGGGCGGCGGAAGGAAAGCTGGAGCCGCGAAAAAGGGAGGCCGCAGGCTCGCGTCCATAGGCTTGCCCGCGGATTCCGACTGCCGCCTGCCGTGCATCACGGTCACGGGCGATTCGTATGTGAGGGTGGAGCACCACTGCGGCGTGCTCCGGTTCAGCCCGGGCTGCGTGAGGCTCTATTCGAGACTTGGGATAATAAGGATAGAGGGCGAAGGCCTCGCCGCTTCGAGCATGGACGGCGACGAGCTGCTGCTCGACGGGCGTGTGAGCTCCGTTTCTTTTGAATAAAAACAAAAAATCGCAGGGTGAATGTTCAATGAAGCTATGGAAATGTTGCACAGGATATGTTATTATAGATATAATGGGCAAGTATCCGGAAAGGCTCGTCAACCGATGCATAGAGGAGGGCATGATCCTCTTCGACTGCGAAAGACGGGAAGGAGCCGTGAGAGCGTGCGTATCCGCGGATGATTTCAAAAAGCTCCGCCGAATAATCAGAGGCTCCGAATGCAGAGTCAGGCTCGTATCGAAAAAGGGCCGTATCCGGGCGGCCGGCGCGCTGAAAAGGAACGCCGCGTTCGTGACCGCGCTCTCAGTGGCGGCGCTCGCGATGATACTGGCTTCGACGAGGATCTGGGCGGTCAGGGTCGATACCGTCACCGTACCGGAGGAGGAAATAACAGAAGCCCTTTCAGAGCTCGGCGCGGGAATAGGCGCCCTGAGACGGAGCATTAAGACGAGCGAGCTCACGCGAGTGCTGAACGCCGACACGCGAATAGCCAACGCAAAGGTGAAGCTCACCGGCGTTGTGCTCTCGGTCAGGATCGACGGCACGGATGAGATGCCGGAGGCGAAGAGCAATGAAGGCGCCGCAAACGTCTATGCCGATAAGGACTGCGTTATCACGTACATCTCCGTAACCGAGGGCCGCGCTATGGTCAAAAAGGGCCAGGCGGTCCGCGCGGGGGATATCTTGATATCCGGCGATCTCTCCGACATCAAGGAAGGATATTGGGTTTATGCGGAGGGCGTCGTCTATGGCGAAACGGTCTATCGCGCAAGCTTTACAGCGGAACCATTCGAGGAGCGCCTCGTAAGAAGCGGCACGTTCCAAAGGACGATCGCCTTCTCGGTATTCGGGCAGGAGCTTTTTAAGGGGAGGCCTTTCCCATCGCAGGAGCTGGAGCTCCTGCGCGAAACAAGGCTAACATGCTCGATTATCCCGATCGTCGTTCGGGAATACGCCGCATGGGAGCTCGTCCCCGAATTGACGCCCGACGCCCCGGAGGGTACGGAGGAAAGGGCGAGGCTCTCAGCGCAGGAAAAGCTTGACAGGATCCTGCCCAAGGACGCGAAGATAATCGCGGTCAGCACGAAATGCAAAGCCGACCCCGACGGGAGCGTGACGGCGACCGTCACCGTAACGACCGTCGAAAAGATAGGTATTTCAAGGAGTTTTTAATGGAAAGCGAAATGATGGAAACCACGGTCCCGGTCGAACAGATGGACGAGCTGATAAGGCTCTTCGGCGTGTTCGACGAGAACCTTAAAATAATCGAGGCGGAGACGCTCGCACACATCTCCTCCGATGCGGACAGCATAAGGATAACCGGCACGGAGGAGGCCGTACAGGCCGCGACGGCCGTGATCGAAAAGCTGCTGCAGCTCATCCGCAGGGGTGAAAACGTCGACCGCGGCCGCATCCGCTACGCGATCGATCTCGCGAAAGAGGGCAATTCGGAGCTGATACTGGAGCTTGCGGACGACGTCGTTGCGTTCACGAACAAGGGCAAGCAGATCAAGTGCAAGACCCTCGGCCAGAAGAAATACGTTCAGGCGCTCAAGAAGCACACCGTGGTATTCGGCGTGGGTCCCGCGGGAACGGGCAAGACGTATCTTGCCGTCGCGATGGCCGTGCTCGCATATAAGAACAAGGAGGTCTCGCGCATTATCCTCACGAGGCCTGCGGTAGAGGCGGGCGAGAAGCTGGGCTTCCTCCCCGGCGACCTTCAGAACAAGGTCGATCCGTATTTAAGGCCCCTCTACGACGCGCTCTATGAGTTTCTTGGAACGGAGAACTTCAAGCTGCTCTCCGAGCGTGGAGTGATAGAGGTCGCGCCGCTCGCGTACATGCGCGGGCGCACGCTGAACGACGCGTACATAATACTCGACGAGGCACAGAACTGCACCATCGAACAGATGAAGATGTTCCTGACCCGCTTCGGCGAGGGCTCCCGCGTTGTCGTGACGGGGGACATCACACAGATAGACCTGCCGCAGGACAGGAAGAGCGGCCTCGTCCACGCTATGCGCGTGCTCGAGGGCGTTGAGGGGATCGCCATGATACATCTTTCCGCAAGGGACGTTGTAAGGCATGAGATGGTCCAGAGGATAGTCAGGGCGTATGAACAGGCGGCCGCAAGGTCCGCATCAAGGGACGATCGCAAGGAGGCAAAGCTTGGGGAATAATGATATGCCCATGACCGCCGAGGTGGAGACCGGGGCGGCAGCAGCGGCAATACCCACAGAGGGGGAAACGGCGCTTCCCATGAAAAAGGAAAAGCGCAAAAAGGAAAAAAAGCAGAAGCCGGTCAAAAAGCTCAAGGCCGCGAAGAAGCTCCCGCTCGCATGGGGGCTGATAATACTCGGCCTGACGTTTGCTGTAACGGCTGCCGCGTACGTGCTCTTCTTCCTTAAGAACGGACAAGCCGATACCGTCATTTCCGGCGCAGCCGTAGTGCTCTTTATGGGCTTCGGCGCGTTCGGCGTGTATGCCGCGCTGCGTCAGAAGGACTGCATGGCGACGCTGAGAAGGACGCTCTTCATCTGCTTCTGTCTGCTCGCCGGGGTACTGCCCCTGATAGTCACAATGAGGATCGATATCGGCTTCATGCCGTATCTGCTCGCGATATTGCTGCTCGTGCTCATGGCCAATGAGAAGGTCGCGATGCTCGCTTCGCTTCCCGTCGCGTGCGGCGCGGGGCTCATCTCCGGCGTCGCAGCCGCGGATGAGTACGCGCAGACCGCAGTCGTTATGACGGTCATCATATCGAGCCTGACCGCGGTATACGCCCTCAATATCAGAAAAACGAGGAGCTCAACTTTCATTGCCGCCGCCCTCGCGGGCATCGCGGGAGTGGTCACATACTGCGCGGTGATGATGGCGGGCGGCCAGCTCTTCTATTCATACTGGCAGACGCTGCTCTGGATACTCGGCTCCTGCCTTGCGAGCGGCGTGCTCGCGGTGGGCCTTATGCCGCTGTTCGAGACGGTGTTCGACGTCGCCTCCGACGCGAGGCTCAACGAGCTTCTGAACAACAACAATCCTCTCATAAAGCGGCTCATGACGGAGGCCCCGGGCACATATCACCATTCGCTGCTCGTCGCCTCCCTTGCCGAGGCCGCGGCGGAGGAGGTCGGAGCGAACGCGCTCCTGACCCGCGTTTCCGCCTGCTATCACGACGTAGGCAAGCTTCGCAGCCCGCTCTGCTTCAAGGAGAACCAGAAGCACGATAAGAACATTCATGACGAGCTCGACCCCTACGAATCCGCAAAGCGCATAATCGCCCATCAGCAGGACGGCGTTACCCTGCTTGAAAAGAACAAGCTCCCGAGGGACGTCATCCGCATAGTGGGCGAGCATCACGGCGATTCCGTAATGGTCTATTTCTACGATAAGGCGAAGCGCCTCGCTCCCGAGGGGACGCATGTGGACGAGGAGAAGTTCCGCTATCCCTCTCACAAGCCCTCCTCCAAGGAAAGCGCGATACTGATGCTCGCAGACTGCTGCGAGGCGGCGGTAAGGAGCCTGCAGAACCCCACCATGCAGGACATCGAGAACAAGGTGCGCGAGGTCATAACCCACAAATGGGATAAGCGCGGCAGCATGCTTTGGGATTCGCCGCTCACATTCATCGACATAAAGAAGATCGAGGCAAGCTTCATAAAGACCTTCGCCGCCCTCAACCACGAGCGCGTCGAGTACCCCGATCTTGAGGAGATCGACGTAAGATGAGGGAAGTCGAGGTATTGGTAAACGGGATCCCCGACGACGAGGAGCTGAGGGAAGCCGCAAGGCGCGGCTCGCTCGCGGCGCTTTACTATGAGGGCGCGGAGGGCGAGATCTGCATAGAGCTCACGAACGACGAGACCATACACGCCCTTAACCGCGATTACCGCGGCGTCGACCGTCCGACGGACGTGCTGAGCTTTCCCTCTTTCGAGGGGGAGGAGCTCATCTCCGCGCCGGACGGGCATCTCGGCGACATAATGATATCCGTCGATACCGCCGCAAGGCAGGCGAGGGAGCTTCTGCACAGCACCGCAAGGGAGGTCATGTTCCTTGCGATCCATGGCACGCTGCACGTGCTGGGCTACGACCACATGGATCCCTCCGATGAGGAGATAATGACTGAAAGACAAAGGGATATTCTTAAAAGGATCGAGGAAGGACTATGAAACAGCTGCATGAGTTTGAGATCAAGAAGATGCTGAGGCTTGCCGCGGAGGCGAGGGAGAAATCCTACAGCCCCTATTCCGAGTTCCGCGTCGGCGCCTGCCTCAAGACGGATTCCGGCGCGTACTATCTCGGCTGCAATATCGAGAACGCCGCGTTCACTCCGACCATCTGCGCCGAAAGGGTCGCCCTGTTCAAGGCGGTCTACGAGGGCGAGCGCAGCTTCGAGGCCATCGCGATCATCTCCGACAGCCTCAATCACACCGCTCCCTGCGGCGTATGCCGTCAGGCGCTGGCGGAGTTCTGCATGCCCGATATGCCCGTGATCTGCGCGGATAAGGAAGGCACGTACGAGGTGCACGAGCTTCGCGAGCTCCTGCCCATGGCGTTCACCTCCGTGGATATGGAAGACTGAGGCCGATGGATAAGCAGTTCAGATCCGGATTCGTCACGATAATCGGCTCGCCGAACGTGGGCAAATCCACTCTCATGAACCTCATGGTCGGGCAGAAGATAAGCATAGTATCCGAGCGCGCCCAGACGACGCGCAACCGCATCGCGGGCGTCGTCACAAGGGAAGGCTATCAGATCGTGTTCCTCGATACTCCGGGCGTGACCGGGGCGAAGAACCGCCTCGGCGAATACATGCTTCGCGTCGCGTATGAATCGCTCAAGGACGTGGAGTGCATACTCCTAATGCTGGACGCGTCGAAGGGCGTCCGCGACATGGACGAGGCGCTGATCGCCAACATCCGCGAGAGGGCGGGGGATACGCCTGTCGTCGCCGCGATAAACAAGAGCGATATCGCGACATTCGACGGAATCGAGACCATACGCGAACGCCTTGAAAGGGAGAGCTTCGTAAAAAGGATACTGCCCATCTCCGCGGAGACGGGCAGGAATGTTGATAAGCTCGAGCAGATACTTTCGGGCTACCTTGTCGAAGGGCCTCAGTATTACCCCGACGACATGGTGACCGATCAGCCCATGCGCGTCATCACCGCCGAGATAATAAGGGAAAAGGCCTTAAAGTCCCTCCGCCAGGAGATCCCGCACGGCATCGGCGTCGAGATAGAGCGGATATTCCTCCGCGAGGACGGCATAAACGACATAAACGCCGTGATCTACTGCGAGCGTGAATCGCACAAGGGCATCATTATCGGGAATAAGGGCGCCATGCTGAAGAGGATCGGCTCCGCCGCGCGGCCGGAGATCGAGACGCTTTTCGGAACGAAGGTCAACCTTCAGCTTTGGGTGAAGGTCCGCCCCGACTGGCGCAACAGCGCGAACGCCCTGCGCGAACTCGGCTATAACGACGACTGAGCCTCGTCCTGCGCCTCCGCATGTTCGGAGGCCTTGACAGCTTCTTCGCCTGTGCTCTTTCGCCTGTCCTCGCAAAAGTCAAGATAATCGCGGAGCTTTCCGCTTTTTTCAAATCTTTCCCAGAGCAAACGCGAGCTTTCCATGCCTCAAGCCTCCTTTTAAGCCTATTATCCCACGGCCCCGATACGGGCGATACACTGAAATAAATGCCAAACGACGTTTTGAACGGAATAGTGCTGCGCGTCACAGATTACCGCGAAAGCGACAGGATATTGAACGTCCTGTCCAAGGAGCGCGGGCTTATAACCGTGACCGCAAGGGGCAGCCGCAAGCCCAACCATAAGCTTGCAGCTTTTTCGTCGCAGTTCACATACGGCGAGATGGAGGTCAACGAGCGTATGGGCAAGCTGCAGCTCTCATCCGCAGCGGTGCTCGAGAGCTTCTATGCCATCAGGGAGAGCTATGAACAGCTCTTCTCCGCAACGAGGATCGCCAATGCCGCGGAGCGTGTGGCCGACCGCGGCAATGCCAACGACGAGCTGTTCCTGCTCGTTTACCACGCGCTCTCGGTCATATCCTACGGCGAGAACGACCCGAAGGACACCGAGCTCTGCTTCATGGCAAAGCTTTTGAGGATGGAGGGCTTCGCTCCCGCGCTCACGTACTGCTTAAAATGCGGCCGCGACCTCAGGGGAGAGAAGGAGGTACGCTTCTCCAATTCGCTTGGCGGCTCCGTATGCGAGCGCTGCGGCAGCGCATATCTGACTGTCAGCACGCTCTCGCTAGAGGCTCTGCGCAGGATGATGCTCATCGACGTTGCCGAGATGCGCCGCGTACGCCTTCCGGAGGCCGTGAGGAACGAGCTCGAACCCCTGATATACAACTATGCGGAATACGTATTCGAGTTTACGGTGAAGAAGTGAAAGAACATCCCAAAATCGCCATAATCGGCTATGCGGGCAGCGGGAAATCGACTCTCGCCGCTTTTTTGAGCGAACGCTTTTCCGTGCCGGTGCTGTACGTGGACACGATCCATTTTCTTCCCAACTGGGTCGAAAGGAAGAGGGAGGACGAGCTTTCTGTTATTCGCTCCTTCCTTGACGAAAACAGTGAAAACGGCTGGGTGATCGACGGCAATTACACCAAGCTCGAATATGACAGAAGGATGGCGGAGGCAGACCTTATCGTATTCATGGACTTCAACCGCATAAACTGCTTAATGCGGGCGTGGAAAAGGGCGAGGCGGTTCAAGGGAAAGACCAGACCTTCAATGACCGTCGGCTGCGACGAAAAGTTCGATCATGAGTTCCGCATGTGGATGTTGAGGGACGGCCGCAAAAAGGAGGTCAGGAACAGATTCAAGGCCCTCGTGAACAAATACCGCGAAAAAACAGTCGTGATAAAGGATCAAAGACAGCTCGACAGGTTCAAAAACTCGTTCGGAAGCAAATAAAAAAAGCCAAGCAACGCTTGGCTTTTTTTGCTTGATGCGTCAGTCCCACCAGAAGTACCATATCGCGGACTTTCCGATGGAATCCTCAAGCTCGCTGAAGGTCCCGGTCCACGTGCACTGGAAGACCCTGTCCTCACAGAAAGCAAAATGCTCCAATGCGGCCTCACGAACCTCGTTTTCGGGAACGGGGGGGGGCAGGCAGAATTCCATTTGATCGCCCATTATCACGGCGGGCTGAGCGCCGTATTTTTCATACCAGTATTTGCATACCGCGGCCATCTCAAGGGGCTCGGGGCACGCGTTCCATCCGCCGAACGGGATGTAAAGCACTGCTTCCCACGGCTTATCGGTGGGGACTTTAACAAGGAAAACGTCGCTGTCGCCGCCTTCCGATATGATATCGAGCGACGTGAAGTGCGTCAGCTCCTCGCCCTCGGCCGAATCATCCCGCATCTTATCAAAATCAAACCTCTCGAGACTCGGATCCGAGGTATTTTGATACTCATTCAACCTCGAATCGATCCATTCCTTTCCGTCCGGAAGCTCGGCTTTAAGCAATTCCGCAGGGTCGTATTCTTCAAGCATCGTTTCGAGCAGCGATCCTCCAAGAGAGCCCGGCGCGACGATCACGGGAGTGTAGCCCTCGAGCTTTCCCTTCTCGATCTCCTCTAAGAACAGCTCGGTGATCTTATCGGGCTTAAGCATGCCGTCCACGAGCCCGTATTCAAGCCCGAGTTTATCAAATACCTTCCCCATTTCGGTCCCCTTTCCGTCAAGCAGTTCAAAGCCCGTCTTTTTGCTTTCTTCATTCGAAGGCTTTTTTCCGGAGCTGCCGCATCCGGAAAACAGAACCGAAGCCACAGCAAACAAAAACAATGCAAGAAAAAGGCTTTTTCGCATACTATCCTCCGAAAAACACGGGGGAAAGACGCGTCTTTCCTCCCGATAATAATGTTCTGTTTAACTTACATCGCCTCAACGATGGTCGCAACGCCCATACCGCCGCCTACGCAGAGCGTCGCAAGGCCGGTCTTGAGGCCGGAGTGCTTAAGCTCATAGAGCAGGGTGACGAGTATGCGGCAGCCGGAAGCGCCGATGGGGTGACCGATGGAAATCGCGCCGCCGTTGACGTTGACCTTATTGATATCCCAGCCGAGATCCATACCGACGGCGAGGGACTGCGCGGCGAACGCCTCGTTGGCCTCGATGCGGTCGAGCTGGTCGATGGTCATATTGGCCTTGGCAAGCGCCTTGCGGGTGGCGGCAACGGGGCCGACGCCCATTATGCTGGGCTCAACGCCGGCGGAAGCGCCGACTACGAACTTCGCCATGGGCTTTACGCCGAGCTCGGCGGCCTTTTCAGCGCTCATGATAACGACCGCGGCTGCGCCGTCATTGATGCCGGAGGCGTTGCCCGCGGTAACGGTGCCGTCCTTCTTGAAGGCGGGGCGGAGCTTCGCGAGGGCTTCTATCGTGGTGCCGGGACGGTTGTGCTCGTCCTTCTTGAACTCGACCATTTCCTTCTTGACCTTGACCGTTACGGGAACGATCTCCTCGTCGAACTTGCCCTCTTCCTGAGCCTTGGCGGTGTTCGTCTGGCTGCGGAGAGCGAACTCATCCTGCATCTCACGGGTGATGCCCCACTGCTCGGCGACGTTCTCCGCCGTGATGCCCATGTGGTAATCGTTGAACGCCTCCCAGAGGCCGTCCTTTACCATCATGTCGACTATGTTGGCGTTCGGCATGCTCATACGGTAGCCGTAGCGCGCCTGAGGGATGGCGTAAGCGGTGGCGCTCATGTTCTCCATACCGCCGACGACCATGCAGTCCGCTTCGCCGGCCATTATCATGGCGGCGGCAAGGTTGACGGCCTTAAGACCGGAACCGCAGACATTGTTGATCGTCTCCGCGGGGACCTCTACGGGGATGCCCGCCTTGACGGATGCCTGACGCGCGACGCTCTGGCCGAGACCGCCCTGGAGCACGCAGCCCATTATAACTTCATCGACGTCGCCGGGGTTGATGCCCGCGCGGCGTACAGCTTCCTTAATGACGATGGCGCCCAGCTCAACGGCGGGGACGTCCTTCAAAGAACCTCCGAAGGTACCGACGGCGGTACGGACGGCGCTTGCGATCACGACTTCTTTAGACATATAAGTTTTCCTCCGAATAAAGTTTTTTTAAGGGCAGGAGAAATCTCCTGCCCGATAGTTTATCAGTCTATAATGTCCATTGCCTTGAGGTCGACGGGAACGATAAGCCTTGCGTCGGTCGCGGCAAGCACCTGCTCGACGGTGTAGTTGGGGTTGATCTCCTCAAGCACGATGCCCTTCTCGGTAACGCGCATGAAGCCCATTTCGGTAACGATGTAATCGACTACGCCCGCGCCGGTCAGGGGGTATGTGCAGTTTTCGACGATCTTGGGGTTGCCCTTCTGGGTGTGCTCCATCGCGATAACGACCTCCTTTGCGCCGGAAACAAGGTCCATGGCGCCGCCGATGCCGCCCATCTTGTTGGGCAGGCACCAGTTGGCAAGATTGCCCTTGGAGTCGACCTGATAGGCGCCCAGGATGGTCATATCGATATGACCGCCGCGGATGGCGCCGAAGGAATCGGTGGAGATGATGAACTGCGCGCCGGGCTTGACGTCTACCATCATGCCGCCCGCGTCGACGACGTTGGGATCGCCCTTGCCTTCTTCGGAATAGCCGCCCGCGCCGATGATGCCGTTCTCGGCATGAACGATGAGTTCAACGCCCTCGGGGAGCCAGTTGGCAACGAGCTGGGGGATGCCGACGCCGAGGTTAACGACTTCGCCGTCATGGAGCATCTGAGCAACACGCCTTGCGATGATATTCTTGTTATCCATTGTTATTTCCTCCCTCAGTCTTTCTTGGGAACGGGAACTACGGCATTGATGTAGATGCCGGATACGGTGACGAGCTCGGGATCGATCTCGCCGACGGGAACGATGTGGTTCGCCTCGACGATGACGTAATCCGCGGCGGTCGCCATGGCGGCGTTGTAGTTCTTGGAGGAGCCCTTCATGAAGATATTGCCCATCTCATCCGCGATCTCCGCGTGGATGAAGGCGACGTTCGCGCGGAGCGCGGTCTCCATGATGTACTTGCGGCCGTTGAACCAGCGGGTGTCCTTGCCCTCCTCGATGATGGTGCCGACTCCGGTAGGAGTGTAGAACGCGGCTATGCCGAATCCGCCGGCGCGGATGCGCTCGGTCAGCGTGCCCTGAGGATTGATGTGCAGGCACTTGGGGTTGGCCTTGTACATCTCCTGCGCGGCGGGATTGCGAACGATCCATGTGCAGATGAGATCGGTAACGCGGCCGGAGGCAAGCAGGGGAGTGAGGCTGGATCCGTATTCGCCCATGTCGTTGTTGACGATGGTCAGGCCCTTAGAGGGATGATCCAAGAATGTGTGGATGAGATACTCGGGACTGCCGCACATAAGGAAGCCGCCAACCATGATGGTATCGCCGTCCTTGATGTGGGAGAAGGCTTCTTCAACGGTTGTAACTTTGTTCATTCTGTCCTCCTATAATCGTGAAATGTGTGGTGATATGCACAATTATTCCAACATTTTAATGTTATCAAAAACCGCGGGATATGTCAATCGAAAACGCCGGAAAAGACAAATATATTAGCATGGGAGCGCGTTTGTGAAAACCCTTTGCGGATATGAAAACGGCCCTCCCGATGGGGGAGGGCCGAGGAGGAACAAGTATTATAACGGGCGTCAGTTGTTCTCTGTGAACGAAACGCTTATGTCGCCGGTGGTCGCCTTGACGAAGAGCTTGCGCGGGCCGTTGCCGAAGGTCTCCGGAAGGCTGTTGTGGCCGGTGGAGACGTGGCTCTCGATCGTGTAATCGGTGATGCTGCCGGAGAGCGTGCCGCTGATGCTGCCTGTCGTTGCGGTGATGGTGGATTCCCATGCGGAGACGTTGTCAACGCCGATGCTGCCAGTGGTGGAGTGCAGCAGCAGGGTCTTAGCGGTAACGTCCGTAAGCGTGATCCTGCCGGTGGTGAGCCTCGCATCGACGTATGTGAAGACAACGCTCTTGAGCTCGATATCGCCGGTGGTTGTCTTGACGATCAGCTGGCTGCCGCCGAGGTCCTGGATATCTACGTCGCCGGTCGTGCCCTTGACGGTCACGTCCCCGGATACGGTGCAGCGGCCGAGTATGAGGGCGCCCGTCGTCATAGTAAAGCTCACGTCGTGCATGGCGGAATCATAGACTATGAAGTCGCCGGTGGTGGCATGAAGATCGACCTTGCCAACGGGGCAGATCAGCCCGTCGACGCGGGTCTCGCCCGTCGTGAGGGAGGAATCGATATGCCCTTCGAAGCCCGCGGGTATGAGCACCTTGGTCTGCCTGCGGGTATCCGAACCGAACAGATCGTACAGCCAGCGGAGCTTGCCCTTCTGGACTATGGAGATGCTGTTCTCGGTGTGGGCGATATCGACCTTTATCTGATCGCACTCGTAATAGGTGATATGCACCTGATCGTCCTCGGAACAGCCGAGGTACAGATCGCTCCGCGCCATATCGATAGTGATCTCGCCGGCCCTGTCGATGGTGCAGACCGCGTTTTTCTCCTGCCATTCGATCTTGGCAAGGGTAATATCCCTGTCGAATACCTGGGTGATCAGAGCCCACGCGGCAAACGCGAGCGCGCACACGCTCAGTATTATGAGTATTGCCGCCAGCGCGGCCCAGCCGCCCCTGCCGTCGTTCTTCTTGATCGCAACGCCGCGTTCACGGGCGTCCGCGATGATGTCCATTGCAGCAGCCTTGGGCTCGGCCATGACGCTGATCGCGGCTTCCTCCGTCGCGCCGGCTTCTATACGGTCGTCGATGAGTTCGGAATAATAATCGACTGCGCGCGACGCTTCCCCCTTGGGAAGGGACTTGAGCTCCCTCTTGAGCTTCCTTAAGTATTCTTTCTTAGACATTTGAGGCCTCCCTCTCGATGTAATAATAACTCTTCATGATATCCTTCCAATCGCGCAGGAATTCGTCTATCCTCTCCCTGCCGGTCGGTGTTATGGTGTAATACTTTCTGAGCCTGCCGTTGTGCTCCGCGCTGGAAACGGTAAGGCAGTTCGCGCTTTCCAGCCGCTTCAATATCGGGTAGAGCGTCGATTCCGAGATCTCCATGTATGGCTCTACGTCGCGCACGAGCTTGTAGCCGTATGTCGGCTCCCTAAGCATCGCGGCAAGCACGCATATCTCGATCAATCCTCTTCTGAGTTGAATGTCCATGCGGATGATCCTGCGCCTTTTCTTGAAAAGGCATCCTTTCCCGGCAGTTCTCTGCCGTTTTTGTGGTTCAATATTGCCGCGTCGCGGTATCGCGGCAAAGGCGGAAAAGTGCCCCTTTTGAAAACCGCGGTTTCAAAAGGATTACCTCCTTTCGCGTTATACTATACAACGCATAGTATAGGGTGTCAAGAGGTATAAATAATATATTTTGCTGTTTTTGCAGTCAGGAAAGCTTTCCGTTACACCGGTTTTACCCCGATTTTACAATACTCATATTGTTTCGGAGGAGGGACTGTGGTATCATACCGCAAACAAATGAAGGGAGAGGATGATAATGAAGTATAAGAACACAGCGGAAGCGTACTATCTGCAGCAGCTTTTGATCGTCGCCGCGCTCGGCCTCGTGTGGATACTGATCGGGCTGGCATTCCTCGGCCCGCTTTCCGGCAGCGAGGGGGAGGGCATGCCTCCCGCGCTATTGATAGCGATAGTATTTTTCGGCGTACTGCTCCTTTATCACATCGTCCAGTATGTAAGGTTTAGGAACGCGCGCTTTACAAACGTGCAGGAGGTCAAGCTCGAGCATACCTCGTGCAGCTCCTTCTGGCGCTACGTCGCGTTCGATATCGAGGTAGTAAAGGACGGCGAAACGTGCAGCGTAACGACAAAGAGGGTATTCTGGCCCAACGCGCTGTTCGGGTCGCTTTCGCTCGATAGGTTCGCGGGCTATACCTATAAGGTCGGCTACTGCGAAGAGAGCGACGATTGGGTCGTCCTGCTGTGAGCGTTGAACTCAGACTAAATATCAATAATAAAAAGGGCCTTCCGTTCGGAAGGCCCTTTATGCATAGCCGGGCTTATCGGATATAGTTCCAACCGCAGTAATCGATCAAAAACCTTGTCAGATCGTCTGCTTCGTCAAGGTCGTAATCGTAAAATACTATGTACCCTATCTCATGCGATTCATCGTTGGTCACGATGATAAAGCAGGATTTAAAAAAGCAATCGTCGGGGTACTCGTCCCTTGGCAGCACGAAACGGAAATTGTAATTGCCGATATCCGTATAAGGAGGTATCCTTTTGACTTCCTCGCCTGAGATAACGAATTCGGTGGGGAGGTCCTTCGTTCGGAAGCTGTACCGAGCCTCCAAAGCCGCCTTTTCCGCGGCGTACTCTTCCTCGTCATAAGTACAGAGAAGGGTGTAGGAGCTGCTCTCGAAAATAGCCGCGATGGTGTTGACGTTATGGTATTCAACGGATCTGGTCGTCCCAAGCTCCAAAGGAATGAATGATTCGTCGAGGTACCTTGCAGCAGCGTTTTCAAATCGGCTTTGGGCGTTGATCTCGGTGCGTTCGTGAGTTGCTCGCGGCAGGAACAAGCTGATGAACAACAGCAAAAGCAGCGCTGCGACCCATACAGCGATGCGCCATGCTTTCTGAACTCCGGTTTTTTTGGAGATCAACAGCATCAACAGTCGGGAGATGATAAGGCCGATCAAAACTATCGCGGCGAAAGTCAGAGCGGAAAACAGCGTCGGCACCAGCTTGAAAACGAAAAGAGCCGCCAGCAGCAGGACCAGCGTCGGCAGTATCCAGATAAGAAGCTTAACGAACCCATGCGGAGATGACTGCTTTTCGGTATCCATGATCTGTCTCCTTTCAGCAGAGCGCGGGGATCTCCTGCCCGGAGATCCCCGCTTCGATCGTGCCTTTTCGGCGGTTTATCATTTGCTCATAGCCTGGGCCACCGCGACGGCTACTGCGACGGTCGCGCCGACCATGGGGTTGTTGCCCATGCCGATAAGGCCCATCATCTCGACGTGCGCGGGAACGGAGGAGGAGCCTGCGAACTGCGCGTCGGAATGCATGCGGCCCATGGTGTCGGTCATGCCGTAGGAGGCGGGACCGGCGGCCATGTTGTCGGGATGGAGCGTACGGCCCGTGCCGCCGCCGGAGGCGACGGAGAAGTACTTGCGGCCGTTCTCCCAGCACCATTTCTTATAGGTGCCGGCGACGGGATGCTGGAACCTCGTGGGGTTGGTGGAGTTGCCGGTGATGGAAACGTCCACGCCCTCGTGGCGCATTATCGCGACGCCCTCGTTAACATCGTCCGCGCCGTAGCAGCGCACCTTCGCGCGGTCGCCGTTCGAGAACGCGCGCTCGTAAACGATATTGAGCTCGTCCTTGTACTGATCGTAATCCGTCTCGACGTATGTGAAGCCGTTGATGCGGGAGATTATGTACGCTGCGTCCTTGCCGAGGCCGTTAAGGATGACGCGGAGGGGCTTCGTGCGGACCTTGTTCGCGGTGAGGGCGATCTTTATCGCGCCCTCGGCAGCCGCAAAGCTCTCGTGACCCGCGAGGAACGCGAAGCACTCCGTCTCCTCGGAGAGGAGCATCGCGCCGAGATTGCCGTGGCCGAGACCGACCTTGCGGTTCTCCGCGACGGAGCCGGGCACGCAGAACGCCTGCAGGCCGAGGCCGATATTCGCGGCGGCTTCCGCGGCGGTCTTGACGCCGTTCTTTATTGCGATGGCCGCGCCCAAAGTGTACGCCCACTTCGCGTTCTCAAAGGCGATGGGCTGCGTCTCCGTGACTATCGCGGCGACGTCAAGGCCCTTCTCCTCGGTGATCTTCTTCGCCTCTTCAAGGCTCCCGATGCCGTACTTTGCCATTTCGGCATTGATCTTGGCTTCTCTTCTTTCTTTACCTTCGAAATTGACCATGGTGCACCTCATTCCTTCCTGGGGTCGATGTAACGGGCGGCTTCCGCGAAGCGTCCGTAGGTGCTCGTGAACTTGGCGTACGCCTCGTTGGGCTCCATGCCCTTCTTTATGGCGTCCATCATCTTGCCGAGGCTCACGTACTCGTAACCGATTATCTCGTCGTTCTCGTCAAGAGCGAGCCTGTTGACGTAGCCCTCGACCAGATCAAGGTACCTCGCGCCCTTCGCCTTCGTTCCGTACATAGTGCCGATCTGGCTGCGGAGCCCCTTGCCGAGGTCCTCAAGGCCTGCGCCGATGGGCAGACCGTCGTCGGAGAACGCGCTCTGGCTCCTGCCGTATGCGAACTGCAGGAATATCTCGCGCAGGGCGACGTTGATAGCGTCGCAGACGAGGTCGGTGTTCATGGCCTCGAGCAGCGTCTTGCCGGGAAGTATCTCGGCGGCCATAGCGGCGGAATGCGTCATGCCGCTGCAGCCGATCGTCTCGACGAGCGCTTCCTCTATAATGCCTTCTTTAACGTTGAGCGTGAGCTTGCACGCGCCCTGCTGGGGCGCGCAGCGGCCGACGCCGTGCGAAAGGCCGGAGATCTGGCCTATCTGTTTGACCTTAACCCATTTGCCCTCCTCGGGTATGGGGGCGGGATCATGCACCGCGCCCTTTGTGACGCAGCACATGTTCTGTACATCGGTTGTGTATTGCATTTTTACTCCTTCCGAAAGAACAAGCTTTCAATAAAGTGTTTGAAATCCTTAAAAGTATATCATTTTTTGCGGAAAATAACAAGCACTAATTTTTGTTTTGTAAAGACAAACCGATCAATGTATGGTACAATAGCTAAAAAGACGGGCAAAGAGGAGGGATCCGATGAGATTCTTGCCGCTCCTGCTGCTGACTCCGGTATCGGCCGCACACATATTCGCCTGCGCAAAACGCAGGGAGGGCATAAGGAAGTTCACAAAGGTACTGCTCGTACCGCTTATCGCGCTGCTGCACATCTCGGTATGCGGCTTTAAGCATCCGCTCGTGCTGCTTGGGCTTTTCTGTGGGCTCGTGGGCGACATACTGCTCATCCCAAAGGGTAAACTCTGCTTTAGGCTCGGCGGCTTCTTCTTCCTTATAGGGCATGTGTGCTATATCGCTGCTGCCTTCAGGATCGGCATGCCTCAGGCGGCATACGTTTCCCTCGGGATACCGTGGCTCGTGATAATGGCGGTCGCGGCTTTCGCGCTCGGAGCCTCCGCGTATCTCATTTTGAAGCGCGGAGTCGAAGGCTCCATGAGGGTCGGCGTCGCGGCCTATATCGCGACGATTTCCCTTATGGCGGGAGTGATGGTCTATTCGCTCGGCGGCACGCGCTGCTTCGGCGCGTTCCTCATTGCAGCCGGCGCTTTGCTCTTCACCGCTTCCGATTTCCTGCTCTGCGTGGGCCTCACCCGCAGGTTCCGCATAAAGCAGGGCAGGGTGTGGGTCATGCTTACATATATCGCGGCGCAGCTCGGCATAGCGCTGGGCTTCGCGCTGATGTAATACTTCGGAGGTCTTGATTGAATACGCTGGTTTTGTACTATTCCCTGACCGGCAGGACGCATTATGAGGCGAAGAGGAAAGCTGAGGCGCTTTCGGGAGAGCTCTACGAGGTGCGCGAGCAGCGCAGGCGTTCGCTCCTTTCGGCGAACATATTCGGCCCGGGCCAGGCAAGGAAGCGCGCGCTCGTATTCGTGGAGCCGATCGCGGTCCGCATGGAGGAATACGACAGGATAGTCATACTCTGCCCGATCTGGGGCGGATATCCCGCGCCCGCGTTCAACAGCATAGTCGCGGAGCTGCCCGCGGGGAAGGAAGTGGAGATAGTATTGACCTCCGACACCGGAAGGGCAAAGGCTTTGGACGAGCTCAAGACGAGGGTCGAACGCATGGGCGTAACCGTTACGAGGCTCGAAGTGATAAGGACGGAGGACCTTAAAAAGCGCGACAGAAGGCGCAGGAAGCGGATGAAGCAAAACGCGGAATAGATCCAAGCCCGGCAAAGTCCGGGTTTTCTTTATATTTCAAAGGATTGTTGACTTTGCCATCCCTATATGTTACTATATAATTTATGAGTGGAAGTTTGCGCTGTGCCCAGCTAAAGGATGAAAGGCTCAAGGCGGTGCTCTCGCTGATCGGCAATTGCGATACGCTCGCCGATATCGGCTGCGATCACGGCTGCCTTTCCGCCGCCGCGATACTTTCGGGCTCCGCGCGAAGGGCGCTCGCGTCGGATATCAGTCCCGCCTCCGCGAGGAAGGCCGAAAAGCTCGCGAAAAGGCTCGGTCTTGCGGAAACGATGAATGTCGTCTGCGCGGACGGGCTATCCGCGATGGCGAGCGAGGAGCCGCCCTATTCGATCGCGATCTGCGGCATGGGCGGGGAGCTTATCGCCCGGATACTCGAAAACGGCGCGGAAACGGCGAAAAAGGCCGACCTTATCGTGATGCAGCCCATGCGCGGCGAGGCGGAGCTCAGGGGATACCTCTGTAAAAACGGCTTCGGCATCATCGACGAAAGGATAATCCGCGACGGCAGACGCTTTTATCAGATCATCTCCGCCGTGCCTGACGGGGAGAACGCCATCCCCGAATGGTTCCCCAAGGATTGGTTCCGCTTCGGCTGGGTGAGCGCCCAAAATCGCCCGGAGGAGCTGAAGCCCCTGCTCGAGCATTATCGCGCAGTGTATGTTAAGGAGCTTGAAAAGGCAAGGGCGCGCGGAAGGGACCCGGAGCCCCTGACAGAGGAGATCGCCCGGGTGGATACTCTGCTTGATGCAATGGCGTGACGGAAAGAGGATCGTTATGAAGCTCGAAGACCTGATCGATGTGATGGAAAGCATAGCCCCGAAGGAGCTCGCTCTGGATTACGACAATCCCGGGCTAATAGTCGGGCGCGAGGATAAGGAGATAAAGCGCGTGCTCGTCGCCCTCGACTGCACTTCGGAAGCAGTCGACGAGGCCGTTCGCGAGAACTGCGATCTTGTCCTTACGCATCATCCGCTGCTGTTCAATGCGGTAAAGAGCATTCGGCCCGAAGATCCCCTGACCGGCCCGGTCTATAAGCTCATAAGGAACGGTATCGCTATGTTCGCCGCGCACACCAACCTCGACAGCGCGGAAGGCGGCGTGAATACGGAGCTCTGCAGGCGCCTCGGCATAATGAACGAGCGGCCCGTACCTCCCGAAAACCTCTGCCGCGTCGGCGAGCTTGCGGAGGAAACGAGCTTTTCCGAATTCGCGGCAAAGGTCGCAAAGGAGCTTGAGACCTCTGTGCGCGCTGCCGGCCCCGAAAAGCCGGTTCGCCGCGTCATGGTCTGCGGCGGCTCCGGCGGCTCGGAATATCCTCTTGCCGCGGCTTGCGGCGCGGACGTGCTCGTGACCGGCGAGTGCAAGCACAATCAAGCGATAGAGGCCGTTTTCGCGGGCGTAAACGTCATCGTCGCCGGGCATTTTGAGACGGAGCGCGTCGTGCTCCGGCCGCTTATCGGGATGCTGCGGGAGAGGACGGAGGGCGTCGAATACATCCTCTCGAAGCAGGAAACGCCCCTGCGCACAGTGTGACGCCGGAAGATCTCCGGCATTGAAAAGTACAAAACCGTAAGAAAGGAAGTCCCCGAAAAGAACGGGGGCGCGGTGAGAATATGACACAGACTGAGATCCTTTGGAAGTATCAGGAGGCCGAGATGGAGCTCGACAGGCTCCAGAAGGAGCTGGAGGCCACCCCCGAGAGGCAGAAGCTAAGGAAGCTCCGCAGGATACTGCAGGAGCAGACGGACAAGATCGAGGCCCACAGAAACGGCATCAAGGAAAAGGAAGCCGAGCTCGAGAACGGTCTGCAGAAGCTTGAGGCGCTCCTCAAAGAGTACGACCTTGAACAGGACGACCTCAATATCATGATGGAGGACGAGGAGTGCACCGCGGAGGAGCTGACCGAGAGCCGCAAGTCCATGGAGAAGCTGCTCGAAAAGGTGAACGCCCTTCGCAAATCGCTGACCGATTGCCAGTCGTGGATAACCAAGACGACCGAGGCCATAAAGGAGACCTACTCCAAGGGCGCGAAGACCAAGCGTGATTACGAGGCCGCGAAGGCGGTAGTCGAGACCGAGAGACTGGAGCACAAGCCCGTCATCGATAAGGCCCAGAAGGACGTCGAAAGGATAGCGGCGCAGCTTTCGCCCGATCTTTTGAAACGCTATAAGACCATAAAGAAAAAGCACCCGAACCCCGTCGCGAGAGTGACGGACAACCGGTGCAGCGGCTGCGGCATGAGCCTGCCGATGAATACCATAAAGAAGTTCTCAACGGGCACCGCGATTATAGAGTGCGAGAACTGCGCAAGGATACTCTGCTGCGAAAAGCCCGAAGGATAAAGTTTTTTTGAGTAAGCCAAGTGACCGCGCCGTATGAAAATGCGGTGAGGAAAGTCCGAGCTCCGTTGCGACCAAAGGGAGCCGGACGGGCCGGTCCGTCCGCGCCGCGACAGGCGCGGGACCGCGACAAGCCAAGCATGAATTACCGCTCCTGCGAGACATATCCCGGCAGGAATGCGGACGGCCTCGGAATTGAAGAAAGCCGGAAAGAAACGCAAAAAAACAGTATTTATTTTGAGTAAGCCAAGTGACTGCGCCGATTATTATCGGTGAGGAAAGTCCGAGCTCCACAGGACAAGGGTGCCGGATAACGTCCGGTGAAGGCGACTTTAAGGAAAGTGCAACAGAAATAAACCGCCGCGCTAAGCGCGGT
>JAFZYC010000034.1 GCA_017616435.1 Clostridia bacterium | reverse complement strand
CGCGGCTGTGCGTGATCGCGGGGCCGCTCGTCACAGAGAGCTTGCCGCCCATCTCGTTGGAGATGATTGAGGCGAGCGTCGTCTTGCCGAGGCCGGGGGGGCCGTACAGAAGGACGTGATCAAGCGCCTCGCCGCGCAGCTTTGCCGCGCGCATGTAGACGCTGATATGCTCCTTTGCCCGGGACTGACCGATGTATTCGTTCAGAAAGCGGGGACGGAGGCTGTATTCGATCTTTCCGTCCTCCTCCTGAAAGGAAGAGGAGATTATTCTTTCTTCATATTCCATAGCTTATCTCTTTGAAAGCTCCTTTAGGGCGGCCTTTATCATTTCCTCCACAGCGCCGCAGTCCGGCACTTCCGCGACAGCGCGCCCGGCGACCGCTCCGTCATAGCCCAGCGCGACGAGCGCTTCGATCGCTTCCGCACGCATGGATTGTGAGGTGGAATCCGCGTTCTTTACGGAGGGAACGCCGTCAGATGCGTCTACCTTCTCCTTGAGCTCTAGTATCACCCTCGCGGCGGTCTTCCTGCCCATACCGGTCACCCTGTCGAATGCGGCGACGTTTTCCGTGACGACGGCAAGCGCGACGTCCTCCGGCGTGAGCACGGAGAGCACGTTCAGAGCCACCTTCGGCCCGATGCGCGATACGCCAATGAGCTTGCGGAACATCGCCCTCTCGGATTCCGTTGAGAACCCGTAGAGAGCCACGGCGTCCTGCGCAAGGTGGAAATGCGTGTAAAGCTTCGCCTCCCGCCCGGGAAGCAGCTCCCGAAGCGTTGAAGAGCTGCAGAACAGCTCGTAACCTACGCCCGCAGCCTCAATAACTGCGCGGTCGGGAAGGACCTGATCGACTTTGCCTCTTATATGCGCGTACATTATTTTATCCTGTATTCCTCCAAAGAAGGTCCGATGGCGCTCGCGTGGCATATAGCCGCGCCGAGCGCGTCAGCTGCGTCGTCCGGCTTGGGAACGGTCGAAAGCTTCAACAGGAGCTTGACCATAGTCTGCACCTGGAGCTTGTCCGCGTGCCCATCACCCGTGACGGAGAGCTTTATCTGCATGGGCGTGTATTCGTAGAGGGGGAGGCCGGCCTGCTGCGCCGCGAGCAGCGCGACTCCGCGCCCCGCCGCGACCTGTATCGCAGTCTTCGCGTTGTGGTAGAAGAACAGCTCCTCAAAAGCGATATGATCGGGCTTGTACTTTTCTATCAGCATGGTCATACCGCGGTGGAGTATCTCCAGCCTTTCGGGGAAGGTGCGGTCGGCCTTGGTCTCGATCACGCCGTAATCGAGCACGGTGAACGCGCCGCGGTCGTATTTCAAAAGACCGTAGCCCAATATCGCGTATCCCGGATCTATGCCGAGTATTACCAAGACTTTTCTCCCTGCCTACATTTTACTTCATTTTATATCATACCACGGAAGCCGATATTTTACAAGCACATTGGCAAAACTATATCAAAACACTTTTTGCGAAAGGAGAGGCCGTGCTCGCTTTTTTTGCTGTGCTTTTAGCTTCGCTCGCGGCGTTTGCCGCCGTGCCGAAAAGGATAGACTTTTCTTTGGGGATAAGGGGCGTCGGAGCGGATCTTAGGGCGACCTTATACCTTCTTTTCGGCGCGCTTCCTATAAGCTTCGAGCTGTCGATGCGCTTTTCACTGAAGGAGGGCTTCGTACTGTATTTCGGAGGAAAAAGGAGAAAGCTCCCGAAGAGCAACGGAACGAAGGGCAGGACGGCGCTACTGAAAGCCGTGAAGCTCAAACGGATAAGCGCCTCGGGCAAGGTCGGCATAAAGGACGCGCCAGATAAGAGCGCGCTCGTATCGGGAGCGCTGACCGCGGTCATTTCGTGCGCCGCGGCGGCGCTTACCGAAAGCAGGCAGGAGATATCGATAACGCCGAGCTTCGAGCGGCCCGCTTTCAGCATCGATCTTGATGGAATACTTTATCTCAATGCGGGGAAACTGATAATCGAAGAAATAAAACTGCGGAGGAAAAAAGCAAATGAGTCATCCCATAGAAAACATCATGCATTCGTCGATGGAGCATATTAAAGGGCTTGCAGACGTCAATACCGTTATCGGAACGCCTCTCATCGCCGGCAACGATACAATGATACTGCCCGTGTCGAAGGTGAGCCTCGGCATGCTCGTCGGCGGCGGGGAATATCTCGGCGCGGCGTCATCGAAAAAGGCACAGATCGATATAGGCTGCGAGGGCTATCCCTTTATCGGAGCGTCAGCGGTCGGAATGAGCCTTACGCCGCTTGCGTTCCTTTCGGTGCAGAGCGGCAGCGTAAGGGTGCTTCCCGCAAAGCAGGACTGCCCGTCCGACAGGCTTATGGATATGCTCCCGCAGATAATGGACGCTGCGGAAAGGCTCATAAAGGAGCTCTGCGGGAACGACGATTGCTGCGGGGAGCGCGTAAGACGCAGCGGCAGAAGGAACGGCTGCGGCAGCGCGTACATAAAGCTCGACAACACGGGAAAGCAGCCTTCCGCGGGCTGCGGCGAAAAAACCGGCGGGGAGGCAGAGGAATGAACAGGCGCTGGATGCGTGCCCTCGCTGCGCTGATAATGGGCTTCTGCATGTTTTTCATGGCAATGACGGGCAGGGCGGAACCGTTGCTTTCGCTACCTGCCTCCGCGATGGCGCTCATCGAATGCGAGAGCGGCCGTCTGCTCGAGGCCATGAACGAGGACATAATGCTTCCCATGGCGAGCACGACGAAGATAATGACCGCGCTCGTGGTGCTCGAAAGCTGCGAGCCGGACGAGACCGTCGAAGTCGCAAAGGAAGCGGTCGGCACTGAGGGCTCGTCGATCTATCTTGAGGAGGGGGAGCAGATGAGCGTGATCGATCTGCTCTACGGCCTCATGCTCGCCTCCGGGAACGACGCGGCGATAGCGCTCGCGATACACGTATCAGGGAGCGTGGAGGCGTTCGTCGACAGTATGAACCTCCGCGCGGAGAAGATGGGCCTCACAAGTACGCATTTCGTTACGCCGAACGGCCTGCATGACGATCTGCATCTCACAACCGCGCGCGAGCTCTGCCTCATCACGCGGGAAGCGCTTAAGAACGAGACGTTCCGAACCATAGTATCGACCAAATATCATACCGCGCAAAGCGGCGCGAAGACGCGCACGTTCAAGAACAAGAACAGCCTCCTTTGGGACTACGAAGGCGCCTTCGGAGTAAAGACCGGCTACACCATGGCTGCGGGAAGATGCCTCGTTTTCGGCGCGGAACGCGACGGCATGACTGTCGTCGGCGCGCTTTTGAACTGCCGCCCCATGTTCGAGACCGCGGCGGAGCTTTTGGACCGCGCGTTCTCGGATTACGAAAAGCAGACTGTTGTGAGGCCCGGAGACCCGATAACGCGCGTTTTTATTGAAAACAGCGCCGAAAGCATATTGGAAGTTTGCGCAAAAGGGAGTATAATAGCAGTGATGCAGAAGGCGGAGCAGCACAGCTTCCGTACGGAGGCCCTGCTTTATGAGGGATTATCGGCGCCGGTCATGCGCGGCGAAGTCGTCGGCGAGCTCTGCGTATGGGACGGGGACGTTCTCGTGGGGAGCACCGAGCTTATCGCCGCGAATGATATCAGAAAAAAGGATCTGCGCTACTGGCTGGAGAAGCTGATCTGCCGCTTTGCTGCATAGTATTCGATCGGAGCAAACGGAATTGAGACTTCAGAAATACATGGCGGAAGCCGGGATCGCATCCCGCAGGAAATGCGAGGAGCTGATCAAAGAAGGCAGGGTGACTGTCAACGGTATCACCGCCGGGATCGGAGCCGCGGTAGGGGAGGACGACGAGGTCACGCTTGACGGCAGACCGATCAAGGCCGCTCTTTCCAAGGTCGTCTACGCCTTTTATAAGCCCAAAAACGTTATATGCACCTCCTCCGAAGCCGAGGACAGGGTCAAGGTCGTCGATTATTTCAAGGACGTCCCATACAGGCTCTATACTGTGGGACGCCTCGATTATGATTCGGAGGGCCTTATTTTCGTGACCAACGACGGCGAGTTTGCGGACAAGCTCACCCATCCGCGCTACATGAAATCCAAGCTCTACCGCGTGCTCTGCACAGGCGATATCTCGAACCGCGATATCAGGCTTCTTTCGAACGGCGTCGAGCTGGAGGACGGAAGGACCGCGCCCGCGAACGTGCGCGTGCTCAAGCACGGCTCGGAAAGGAGCGAGCTCCTGCTTTCCATCCACGAGGGCCGCAACCGCCAGGTCAGGCGTATGCTGGAGGCGCTTGGGCATAAGACGATCAAGCTTTGCCGCATAGCGATAGGCGACGTGCGCCTTGACGGTCTCAAGCCCGGGGAAAAGAGGCTCCTCACTCCGGAGGAGATCGCGAGCTTCGAAAACGATAAGTAATAATATATTTGATTTTGACGGCGGATCCGTGCAGGAGAATAGGGCTTCGCGTCGAATAATGGAAATTGGGAAAGATTGAGGCAGGGTATTTGACCCGGTTTTTCGTCGTTTATCAGGAGGTTTCCGCAATGCTTAAGGATTCTTTGACAGTACTGGGCATCGGCTTCTCGGTCGTGTTTTTCGGCCTGCTCTGCCTTATCGGAATAATCTATCTTATGAGCTTCATAGTGAGGCTCGTCAGGCACGAGCGCCCCGCCGAAGTCCATAAGCATGAGACCGTGCTGCCCGAATATCACGGCAGCCCCGCGATCGGCTCCATCGCGCCTTCGCCCCTTTCCGGCGAGAAGCGCCGCGAGACCGTCGCCGCCGTTTCGGCAGCGATCGCGGAGTATCTCGGTACGGATATCGGAGGCATGCGGATAGTCTCCATAAAGCAGGTCGGCGAGGATGCTCAGCTTTCTCAGGCCGAAAGGCGCGAGCTTATCGCGGCCATCTCCGCGGCTATCGCCGCCGAGCTCGATACGGACGTCACCGGCATCCGCATCCATTCCATCCGCAAAGCCGCCTGAGCGCGCTAATTATTCTATACCAATCAAGTTAAAAATCGGCAGCAGCCGTTTCGGAGGTCAAAATGCGTAAGTTTTTAGTCAATGTCAACGGCACCTCTTATGAAGTCGAGGTCGAGGAACTCAAGGGCGACGTCAAGCCCGCGGCTCCCGCTCCCGCAACCGCACCCAAGCCCGCGGCTCCCGCTCCCGGCGGCGCGGCGGAGACCATCTCCGCTCCCATGCCCGGCACCATCGTCGGCATCAACGTCAAGGTGGGCGACAGCTTCAAGCGCGGACAAGTCCTTATCGTTCTCGAGGCCATGAAGATGGAGAACGAGATACTCGCTCCCCGCGACGGCCGCGTAGTCAACATCAACACTCAGAAGGGTTCGAACGTCAATTCCGGCGACGTTCTCATCGCGTTTGAATAATCATTTGGTTTCGACATGGAATCGATCTTGACATTTTTAAAACAGTCGGGCTTTTACCAGCTGTTCACCTCCGGCGACGGTCAGTGGTGGACTACGCTGATAATGCTCGGGTTGGCGTGCCTGCTTCTGTATCTGGCGATCGTCAAAAAGTTTGAGCCGATGCTCCTTTTGCCGATAGCCTTCGGCATGCTTCTTTCGAACCTCCCCGGGGCGGGTATGTACCATCCCGCGCTGTTCGAGGGCGGGCATGTCCACTGGCAGGATTTTTCGTCGGCCGCGGGCCTTATCGATTACCTGTATCTTGGCGTTAAGCTCGGCATCTATCCCTGTCTCATATTCCTGGGAGTAGGCTCGATGACGGATTTCGGTCCGCTTATCGCCAACCCCAAGAGCCTTCTCTTGGGCGCTGCGGCGCAGGTGGGCATATTCGTCGCGTTCATCGGCGCGAAGGTATTAGGCTTTGCGGACGGCGTCGCCGCATCCATCGGCATTATCGGCGGAGCGGACGGTCCCACCGCGATATTCGTCACGTCGAAGCTCGCTCCCGAATACCTGGGCTCCATCGCGATAGCCGCCTATTCCTACATGGCGCTCGTCCCGCTCATTCAGCCCCCCGTGATGAAGCTTCTCACCACGAGGAAGGAGCGCAGGATCGTCATGCAGCAGCTGCGCCCCGTTTCCAAAACGGAAAAGATAGTGTTCCCGATAGTCGTAACGATATTCACCGCTCTGCTCGTGCCCTCCGCCGCGAGCCTTGTCGGCATGCTCATGCTCGGCAATCTCCTGCGTGAGAGCGGCGTCGTCGACAGGCTCTCCAAGACCGCCCAGAACGAGCTCATGAACATCGTCACGATATTCCTCGGCATAAGCGTCGGCGCGACGGCGACCGCGCAGATGTTCTTGAGGCTCGATACCCTCGGCATTTTCGCAATGGGCATCGCCGCGTTCATATTCGGCACTGCTGGCGGCTTGCTGCTGGGCAAGCTCATGTGCTGGCTCACGAAGGGAAAGATCAATCCCCTTATCGGCTCCGCCGGCGTATCCGCCGTTCCCATGGCGGCCCGCGTATCGCAGGTCGTCGGTCAGAAGGAGAATCCCTCGAACTTCCTGCTCATGCATGCCATGGGCCCCAATGTGGCGGGCGTTATCGGCTCCGCCATCGCAGCGGGCGTATTCCTCGCTCTGTTCAATTAAGAAAGGAAATACGATATGGCTAAATTGCTTATCACCGATACCATACTGCGCGACGCGCATCAGTCGCAGGCCGCGACAAGGATGAGGATAGAGGATATGCTCCCCGCCTGCGAGGTGCTCGATTCCATCGGCTACTGGTCCCTCGAATGCTGGGGCGGCGCGACTTTTGATTCGTGCCTCCGCTTCCTCAACGAGGACCCGTGGGAGAGGCTTCGCACGCTCCGCAAGGCGCTCCCAAATACCAAGCTGCAGATGCTCTTCCGCGGCCAGAATATTCTTGGCTACAAGCATTACGCGGACGACGTCGTCGAGCAGTTCTGCCGCAAGGCGATCGAGAACGGCATCGACGTCATAAGGATTTTCGACGCGCTGAACGACGTTAGGAACCTCGAGGCCGCGATCAAATACACCAAGAAGTACGGCGGCTGGTGCGAACCCGCACTGAGCTACACGATAAGCCCCGTCCATTCGGAGGATTACTTCGTCAAGCTCGCAAAGGAACTCGTACAGATGGGCGCGGATTCTATCTGCATAAAGGATATGGCGAACCTGCTGCTGCCCTATGCCGCGTATTCGCTCGTAAAGCGCCTCAAGGCGGAGGTCGACGTTCCCATACATCTGCATACGCACAACACCACCGGCACCGGCGACATGACTATTCTGAAGGCCGTCGAGGCGGGCGTCGATATAGTCGATACAGCGCTGTCGCCCCTCGGCAACGGCACCAGCCAGCCCGCGACGGAGCCGCTCGTAGCGACCCTCAAGGGCACGGAATATGATACGGGCCTCGATCTTAACAAGATGGCGGAGGCTGCAAAGCATTTCCGCGGCGTCGCCGCCAAGCTCAAGAAGGAAGGCATTTTGGATCCCAAGGTGCTCTCCGTCGATACCAACACGCTCATGTATCAGGTCCCGGGCGGAATGCTCTCGAACCTCATCTCTCAGCTCAAACAGGCGAACGCCGAGGATAAATACTATGAGGTGCTTGCCGAGATCCCCCGTGTGCGTGAGGATTTCGGTTATCCGCCCCTTGTAACTCCCACGAGCCAGATCGTCGGTTCGCAGGCGGTTTTGAACGTCATTTCCGGCGAGCGCTACAAGATGTTCACCAAGGAATCTAAGGGCCTGCTTGCCGGCGAATACGGCAGGCTTCCCGGAAAGGTGAACGAGGAAGTCCGCCGTAAGGCTTTGGGCGAGGACGGAAAGGTCATCACCTGCCGTCCCGCGGATCTTCTCGAGCCCGAGCTCGAAAAGTACACGGAGGAGCTCAAAGGCATAGCCAGATCCGAAGAGGACGTATTGAGCTATGCGCTGTTCCCCCAGGTCGCGATGAAGTTCTTCGAAAACAGGGATAAAAAGGAAGAGCCCAAAAAGGAAGAGGCCGCGCCCGCGGCGCAGCCCGAGACCAAAGCCGCTCCGACGGAGGGCGTCCGGGTGCTCTACGTTGAGGATCTGACCGAAAAACTGTAAAAAGTATCGTCCGAACGCCCCGCCTCATGCGGGGCGTTTTTCCATTTCGGGATTGAAGATGAACGGATTATTTGATATAATCAATTGTTAAGATAAATCGACCGAACGGAGACAACATGCGCATACTTGTTACAAACGACGACGGGATATTTGCAGCGGGAATAGCCGAGCTTGCGCTCGCGCTCAAAAGGTGCGGGCATGAGCTGTTCATAGGCGCGCCGGCTGAGAATCAGAGCTGCGTCAGCCACGGACTCACGCTGAGCCGCCCGCTCTATGCCAAAGCAGAGGAGCTGCCCGGCCTTGCGGGAATCCCGACATACGCGATAACCGGCACTCCCGCCGACTGCGTAAGGCTCAGCATAGGCAATCTCGGCGCGGATCCGGAGGTCATCATCTCGGGCATCAATCAGGCGCCGAATCTTGGCACCGACGCTCTCTACTCCGGCACCGTATCCGCCGCAATGGAGGGGGCGATGCTCGGTATACCCTCTATCGCTGTATCGAAGGACACTTTCGATACCGAGTTCATGGACGAGGCGGCTGAGTTCTTCGCGGATATGCTACCGAAGCTCATGGAGTTTTTCGGGCCTGCGGAGAGCATCTTGAGCGTGAACATCCCCTCCAAGAAGCGTTCCGAATACAGGGGAGTCAGGGTCGCGAGGACGGGCCTTCAGAGCTATATGCTCGCGTATGCGGAGGTCCCCGATCCCGACGGGAGGATCGGCTATCACATGCAGAGCGTGAAGCTGACCGAGTGCGCGGAGGACGACGACACGGACGAGAAGATGATGCGCGACGGCTTTGTCGTCGTGACGCCTCTGACGTACGATATAACCGAGTACAGGCGTATGGAAAGGGCGAAGGAACTCTTTGAGACGGATCTATGACTGACGGAAGGGCAGACCCAAAATGAAAAGGATAGCCGTAATAGGAGCCGGCCCCGCGGGAATGATCGCCGCGGCGTTTGCCAAGACGGAGGATACTTCCGTCACGGTTTTCGACGGGAACGAGAAGGCGGGGAAGAAGCTTTATCTGACCGGCAAGGGCAGGTGCAACATCACCAATATCGCGGACAGGGATGAGTTCATGCGGAACATCCCGCGCAATCCGCGCTTTCTTTACAGCGCGTTCGACGGCTTCTTCAACAACGATATCATCGACGTCATAGAGAGCGAGGGCGTTCCCACGAAGGTCGAACGCGGCGGGCGCGTATTCCCGCAAAGCGACAAGTCGAGCGACGTCATAAAGGCGCTCCTGCGCTTCATGACGAAAAAGGGTGCGAAGCTCAGGCTCGATTCCCGCGTTACGGGCGTTGAAAAGATGGATGACGGCTTTTTCGTCGCTTTGGCGGGAGGCTGTGTCGAACGCTTTGACGCGGTGATAATAGCGACCGGAGGCAGGAGTTATCCTTCGACGGGCTCCACGGGCGACGGCTACGCCTTTGCCCGCGGTTTCGGCCATACGGTCACGGATACCGCTCCTTCGCTCGTATCACTCGTTACGGAGGAGAACTGGACGGCAGAGCTCGCGGGACTCTCGCTCAAGAACGTTACCCTCACCGCGGTAAGGGGCAAGAAACAGGTCTATTCGGAGCTCGGCGAGATGCTCTTCACGCATACGGGCGTGAGCGGTCCGCTCGTTTTGAGCGCCAGCGCGAGGATCGCGGACGATCCCGCCGGGACGAAGCTCTTTATCGACATGAAGCCCGCGCTCGACGATCAGACGCTCGATTCTCGCATACTTCGCGACCTTGAGGCCAACAAACACAAGCAGATGAAGAACGCGATAATGGGGCTGCTTCCCTCCCGAATGGTGCCGATCGTACTCCTTATCGCAGGGATAGATCCCGAAAAGACGACGGACAGCTTCACTAAAGCGGAACGCCGCAGCCTCGTGTCGACGCTCAAGGCAATTCCGCTTACCGTCGCTTCCGCAGCGCCCATCGAAGAGGCGATAATCACAAGGGGCGGAGTCAGCGTGCGGGAGATCGACCCCGGCACGATGGAATCGAAGCTCGTCCAAGGCCTCTATTTTGCGGGCGAGGTCATCGACGTCGACGCATACACGGGCGGATTCAATCTGCAGATAGCATATTCTACCGGCGCCGCCGCAGGGCGCGCAGCCGCAGAACCATAAAAGGAGTTTCAGCATGAACGAACGCATTTTCTCTGTTGCAATCGACGGCCCCGCCGGCGCGGGCAAGAGCACCGTCGCAAAGGGCGTCGCAAAGAGGCTCGGCATAGTCTATGTGGATACCGGCGCAATGTACCGTGCGATCGGATTGAAGACCGTAAGGCTCGGGATACCCTCCGACGACGCGGAAAAGGTCGGCGCGATACTTCCCGATACGGAGGTCACGCTCGGCTTCATCGACGGCGTGCAGCATGTATTCCTCGACGGCGAGGACGTTTCAGGGCTTATCCGCACGCAGGAGGTATCCAACGCCGCTTCGAAGGTTAGCGCGATCCCCGAAGTGCGCTTCAAGATGGTCGAACTCCAGCAGAAGCTCGCGGAGAACACATCGCTGACGATGGACGGAAGGGATATCTGCCAGTACGTCCTTCCCAACGCCGAATACAAGTTCTTCGTAACTGCTTCGCCAGACGCGCGCACTTCCCGACGCTATAAGGAGCTTTCGGAGAAGGGGACGCTCGGAGGCATGACTTTCAACGAGCTGCTCGTCGAGATGAACGAGCGCGACAAACGCGATTCCGGCCGCGACTGCATGCCATTGAAGAAGGCGCCGGACGCGATACTCATCGACACGACATACATGAATATAGAGGAGTCCATAGACGCGGTCATGCGCTATATCGGAGGCTGATATGCTCTATCTGTTCATCTGCCTGTTCAAGCCGCTCCTGTACCTAATATTCCGTCCCAAGGTCTACGGCAACAGGAAGGCTTTAAAAACCAAGGGCAAGGTCATATTCATCTGCAACCATATCAACATGCTCGATCCCATCATGCTCGCGCTCGTTTCGCCGAGGGTGATCCATTTCATGGCGAAAAAGGAGCTGTTCGAGAAAAAGCTCCTTCGGGCGATATTGAAGCTCTGCTTCGTATTCCCCGTGGACAGGGGATCGGCAGATCTCAAATCCCTGCGCAACGCATTGAAGCTCCTTGAAAAGGGCAAGGCGTTCGGCATATTCCCCGAGGGAAGGCGCATGGTCGCAGACAGGATGGACGAGTTCGAGCTCGGCACGGCGTTTATCGCGATGCGCTCCGGCGCGCCTGTCGTGCCTATCTACCTGAGCAATGATTCGTTCAACGGAAAGGGCGTAAAGATGATAGTCGGCGAGCCGATACTTGCCTCCGAGACACAGCTCAACGTATCAAGACGCGAGAATGAGGTCATATTCATGCAGCGCATGAAGAACACAATGAACGGGCTCAAGAGGGAGCTGGAGGACAAATGCAGCTGATATTGGCCGAAAACATGGGCTTTTGCTTCGGTGTGCGCCGCGCCGTCGATATGGCGCTGAGCGAAGCCGGAAAGCACGGAAAAGTCTATACGCTCGGCGAACTCATCCATAACAGGGAGGTCGTTGACGAGCTCTCGGAAAAGGGCGTTATACCCATAGACTCGCTTGCGGAGCTGCCGGAGGGAGGCGTGCTGATAATAAGATCGCACGGCGTTCCTCCTTCCGTTTATGAGGAGTGCCGCGAGCGCGGGATAACGCTCATCGACTGCACCTGCCCCTTCGTCAAGAAGATCCACGGCATAGTCACGGAGCAGTACAGGGCGGGGAAGAGGATAGTCATTTCCGGAAACCCCGGCCATCCGGAGACCGTAGGCATCAACGGCTGCTGTGAGGGCTCCGCGCTGTTCGTGCGCCGCGCGGAGGACGTCGACGCGCTCAAGACGGCGGGGGAGGAGAGCGGCTTCTGCCTCGTTTCGCAGACCACTTTCGACCTTAAGGAGTTCGAGCGTATCGCTTATAGGATGCGGGAGCTTTTCCCCGATGCGGTCATATTCAACACCGTCTGCAGCACGACGGAGGAGCGCCAGAAGGAAGCTGCCGAGATAAGCTCCAAATGCGACGTCATGCTTGTTTTGGGCGACATGCACAGCTCCAACACTCAGAAATTGGCTGAAATATGCTCAAATCGGTGTAAAAAAGTAAAAAGAATTGCAAATATAAATGATTTCCCTATTGATTTTTTTAGGATAAATGGTATAATAGCTGGAGTTGTTGCCGGTGCATCGACACCGGATTCGCTGATTAGGGAGGTTATTACAAGAATGAGCGAACTGGATAAGGCTAACGTAGAAGAAACCTGCACAGCCGAAAACACTGAGACCGTGGCCGAAGTGGTCACAGAAACCGTAGCGCCCGTTGTGGAAGAGGCCGCCGAGGCCGCTGAGGCCGTTGAGGCCGCAGTCAACGAGGTCGCTGCTGAGGAGCCCGTCGTTGAAGAGGGCGAAACCACCTTTGAGGAGGCTTTCGAAAAGACGCTGGTACGCATCCGTAATGGTCAGATACTTACCGGTTCCGTCGTTCAGATCGTCGATGGAGAGGTTTGTGTTAACATTGGATACAAGTCCGACGGCTTTATTCCCCGTGACGAGTTTTCCAGCGATCCCGATGTTGACCCTGCAACCGTTGTTTCCGTAGGCGATACGATCGAGGTTGAGGTTCTCAAGGTCAACGACGGTGAAGGCAACGTCCTGCTCTCCCGCAAGAACGTCGAGAGCAAGAAGGTATGGGAGCAGTTCTCTACCGACGCCGAGTCCGAGGGCAAGGTCGTTGAGGCAGTCGGTAAAGAGGTCGTCAAGGGCGGCCTGATCGCCACCATCGATGGCATCAGGGCATTCATCCCCGCGTCCCAGGTATCCACCAAGTACATCGAGAAGCTCGATGAGTTCGTCGGCCAGCCCATGAAGGTCAAGATCATAGAGGTCGACAAGCAGCGCAAGCGCGTTGTTGCGTCCCGCAAGGCTGTTCTCATCGCGGAAGCCGAAGAAGCTAAGCGCCAGAAGTGGGCGGAGCTCGAAGTCGGCTCCAAGGTCAAGGGCGTCGTACGCCGTCTTACCGATTTCGGCGCTTTCGTCGACATCGGCGGTATCGACGGTCTCGTCCATGTTACCGACGCCGCGTGGGGCCGCGTAAAGCATGTCAACGAGGTCCTTAAGGTAGGTCAGGAGATCGAAGTCCTCATACTCAACGTCGACGCTGAGAAGCAGAGGATCTCCCTTGGCTATAAGCAGCTGCAGCCCAAGCCCTGGACCATGGCCGGTGAGAAGTATCCCGTCGGTTCCATCGTAGAGGGCAAGGTCGTCCGCATCGTCACCTTCGGCGCGTTCGTGGCTCTTGAGCCCACGATCGACGGTCTGATCCACATCTCTCAGGTCGGTCCCAGGCGTGTGACCAAGGTCGAGGATGAACTCAAGGTCGGCGACATCGTCCGCTGCAAGGTCCTCGAGGTCAACCCCGAGCAGCGCCGCATCTCCCTCTCCCGCAAGGAAGTCATCCTTGAGGAGAACCCCGAGATCGCTGAGGAGATCGCCAAGGAGCGCGAGGAGCGCGAGCGTGAGCGTGCGGAGCGTGCCGAGAGGCGTGCTCAGGAGGAGCAGAACCGTCAGCAGCAGGCTCAGCAGCGCGAGGAAAAGCGCCGTGAGCGCGGCGAGCAGCGTCCCGAGAGGCGCCGTCGTGAGGATGCCGATTACGAGCTTCCTCCCGTACAGTCCTCCACGACTTCTCTTGCCAACCTGTTCGGTGATCTTTCCGCCATCGCGACTGAGGAAGAGAATAACTGAATAAGTTAAAAGATCCGGGCTCCTATGGGGCCCGGTTTTTTTATTGCCGATCGGTTTCGAAAGCATACAAAAAAGCCCGCAAATGCGGGCTTTTTCCTTTTTAGTTCATCGCTGATCCGCGCTGTCGGGCGCGTACTTGAGCTTTATCGTGTAAACGTCGGTATCGATCTCATAGGTTTCCTTCCAGGTCTCCATGAGCTCGTCGCTCAGCTCGCCGAGCTTTTCGCTCACTACCTGGGAACGCCAGGACTCCCAGTACTCGTCGCCTACCGTGTACTCAACGGGTCCCTTCTTAAGCTCCTTGTTGACGATCAGGTAATGGATGCCGCTTTCGGTGCAGACCTTGACGACCTTTGTTCCATCCTGGAGCGTGAACTCCTTGAGCTCCGGCGTGGAGTTGGGGACCTCGGTCGCTTCGGGATCTTCCGACGCCGCGGGGGTCCATTCGCCGTAATAGAGATTCATAGCTCCGTACACGAAGCCTGCGAAATAGTCGTTTACAAGATCCTCGTGGATCAGATAACCGTAATTGCGGTAGCCCTCTATGTCCATGCCGGGATCCTCGCCGTACTCTTCCTCAAGAGCCATGAAAGCTTCGTAATCGGCAAGAGTGGGGATCAGTTCTTCTATACGCTCCTCGTCCGCGGTGCGGCTTTCGGGGAGGTAGTACTCGTTGCCGTCCGCATCGGATTCCATCTCATAGCCGAGATAGATATGATTGACGGTAAAGCAGTCGTCGGGGATGTAGACGGGGTAGGCGCCGCTGCCCTCGTTGAACGCGCTGAGCAGCTGGGCAAGATCGGATACGGTGATCTCGGAAGAGGCTTGGAGCTGTTCTGAGATATAGTCCTCGACCTCGTCGTCCTGCACCTCGATATTGCTCTCGAGCTCCTGATAATACTTCGTAACGATGTAGTAGAGCCGCATGTTGTTTTCCGCAAGCTCCATGAACTTGTCGTAGTTTATGCCGTCCGCTTCGAGATCCTCTTCGAGCAGAGCCCTCGCCGCAGCTCGCTTGTCCTCAACGTCGCCTTCGACCGCTTCTTCATATCTGTCGAGAAGCTCCTCGAACTGATCGTCGATGGTGTGGGAGATCTCCTCCTTTTCCTCGTCGGTGAGCTCTACGCCGGAGTCGATCGCCGCGTTGAGCGCGTACAAAAAGCCCGAAAGCTCCTCTATTACGGAATCGCAGAACTGGCCGGGATCGATGAGCCCGTACATATAGTACATGAAGAACTGGCTGTTGTAGAAGCCCTGGCCGAAATCGTAAAGGGTAAGATCCGCGTTTTTGGAGCGCATAACGACAGTCGTAACGGGGATAGGCTCCGAACCGACTTCGCCTGTGGGCTTTGCGGAATCCTCGGGCTTGTTGTCATCGCGCAGCTTGCACGCTGAAAACAGCGCCGCGCAAAGCATTACGGCCATAACAAGAGCGGCCGAGCGTATCAAAAGACTTCGTCTTGATCTCATCGTGATACTCCTTGAAAAGTGCTGAATCTATTATACCAAAGCTTTTCCCTAATTCAAGCATTTTGTTCGGCGGCGCTCCTTTATGATATTGAAAGGGGCGCTGTTTTGTTGTATAATTATAATGTATAAATATGTATGGAGGCTCCGATGGGACCCAAATTCGTCGAAAAAGAGATAATTGAAGAGTCGTATGCCGCGATAGAGAGGCTTCGCGAGAGGCTTTGCGGCGCGCACCCTTATTACTTTATAGAAACATACGGCTGCCAGATGAACGAGCATGATTCGGAAAAGCTCGCCGGCATGCTGGAGGCGATAGGCTACCGCAGGACGGATGACCGCACGAAGGCGGACTTCATCCTGTTCAACACCTGCTGCATAAGGGAGCATGCCGAAAAGAGGACGTTCGGCAACGTCGGCTTCATAAAGGAGATAAAGGCTCAAAACCCCGCGCTCATAACCGCGGTCTGCGGCTGCATGATGCAGCAGAAGGAGGTCGCCAAAAGGCTTGCCGCGCGGTTTCCGTTCGTTGATATGATATTCGGCACGAACGAACTGCATATCTTCCCGCAGCTGTTGGAAAAGGTCATGGACGGCGGCAGGATATTCGAGATAAAGGATATCGAGGGAGAGATCGCCGAGGGCCTGCCCATAAAGCGGAGCGAGGGCTTCTCGACATTCGTCAACATAATGTACGGGTGCAACAATTTCTGCTCGTACTGCATAGTGCCATACGTCAGGGGGCGCGAGCGCTCGCGCCGCGCGGAGGACATAATCGACGAAGTCCGCTGCGTCGTAAGGGAGGGATTCACGGAGGTGACCCTTCTTGGGCAGAACGTCAATTCCTATAACGACAACGGCATGAGGTTCCCGGAGCTTCTGCGCCGCGTGAACGAGGTCGAGGGCTTGAAGCGCTTAAGGTTCATGACCTCTCATCCGAAGGACCTTTCCCATGAGCTCGTAATGGCCATGGCGGAATGCGACAAGGTCTGCGAGCATATCCACCTGCCCGTGCAGTCGGGCAGCAACCGGATCCTCAAGCTCATGAACCGCCGCTACACGAGGGAGCATTATCTGGAACTCGTGCGCGATCTCAGGGAGAACGTGAAGGGCGTCGAGATCACGACGGATATAATCGTCGGCTTCCCCACGGAGACGGAGGAGGATCTTGAGGATACGCTCTCGCTCGTGCTAGAGGTCGGATTCTCCGCGGCGTACTCATTCGCGTATTCCGTAAGGGAGGGAACGAAGGCCGCCGCTATGGACGGCCAGATCCCGGAAGAGGTCAAGAAGGAGCGTCTGGCAAGGCTGAACGCGGTCATAATGAGCTCCGTCAACGGAGCGAACGACAAGTACATCGGCCGCGAGGGCGAGATACTGATCGAGGGCAGGGATCTGCGCGGGGAGCCGATGATGTTCGGCAAGCTCGGCAGTCTCAAGATGGTCTACGTCAACGGCGACGAATCCATGATAGGCAAGTATTATAAGGTCAGGATAACGGGGACGAGGTTCAATTCACTCGTAGGAGAAATCATAGAATAAGGATCGATGGTGGGATAATGGCTTCACTGACACCGATGATGCAGCAATACCTTGAGCTGAAGGAAAAATACAGCGACTGTCTGCTCTTTTTCAGACTGGGCGATTTTTACGAGATGTTCTTTGAGGACGCTCTCACCGCCTCGCGCGAGCTGGAGATAGTTCTGACGGGCCGCGACTGCGGGCTTTCGGAGCGCGCGCCGATGTGCGGCGTTCCGTACCATTCCGTGAACAGCTATATCAACAAGCTCATCGAGAAGGGCTACAAGGTCGCCATCTGCGAACAGCTTGAGGATCCCGCACTTGCAAAAGGCCTCGTCGAGAGGGACGTAATAAGGGTCATCACTCCCGGAACGGTCATCGAGGAGCAGATGCTCCCCGACAACGCGAACAGCTACATACTCTCGATATTTGCGGCGAACGGCGTTTATGAGCTCGCCTACTGCGACGTATCGACGGGCGATTTCTATTCCGCGGAGCTCATCGGCGATAAGGCTCAGCAGGATCTCATGGATCAGCTCACGAGGATCGAGCCTCGTGAGATAATCGCTAACGAATACCTTTTCACAAAGGAGTTCATAGTAAAATGGTTATCCTCCCGCTTCTATCTTGAAAAGAAGGAGCAGAGGTTCTTCGATACGGAACGCGCGCAGAGGACGCTGACGGATCATTTCAAGGTCGCATCGCTTGCGGGCTTCGGCATCGGCGACAGGTCCATGGCTGCGGCTTCTGCCGGCGCGCTGCTCAGATACCTTGAGGACACGCAGAAAAACGCCCTTTCGCATATAAGGAAGATCACGCTCGTCCAGCCCCGTGAATACATGGGGATCGACGCGGCGACACGCCGAAATCTGGAGCTGACTTCGCCGCTCCGCTACGATGGGAACAAGAAGAACACGCTTTTGGGAGTGCTCGACAAGACCAAGACCTCCATGGGAGCAAGGCTGATGAGGAGCTGGATCGATCAGCCGCTCCAGTCCGTCGAGGCGATCGACCGCAGGCTCGACGCAGTGGCTGCGCTCAACAGGAGCACAAGGGAGCGCGGTAAACTGCGCGAGGCGCTTGACGGCGTTTACGATATCGAAAGGCTTTGCAGCCGCATAGCATACGGCACGGTCAACGCGCGCGACTGCGACGCGCTGAGGAAGACCCTGGCAAGGATACCTGCGCTGAGGACCGTTCTCCTCTCGATCGAGGGGAGCGAAGCCGTGACCGCGATCGCCCAAAACATCGACCCGATGGAGGACGTCAGGCTCCTTCTCGAAAGGGCGATAGTGGACGAGCCGCCGCTTTCCGTCAAGGACGGCGGAGTGATACGCGAGGGCTACAATGCGGACGTCGACGAGCTCCGCGGTCTTTCCCACGGGGGAAGGAGCACGCTCTCGCAGCTTGAGAACCGCGAGCGCGAGCGGACGGGGATAAAGAATCTCAAGGTCGGCTACAACCGCGTTTTCGGCTACTATATCGAGGTCACCAATTCAAACAAGCAGCTGGTCCCGCTTGAGTATCAGCGCAAGCAGACGCTCGCAAACGCGGAGCGCTACGTAACTCCGGAGCTCAAGCAGCTGGAGGAAAGGATAATCGGCGCGGAGGAGAAGAGCGTCAGCCTCGAATATCAGCTTTTCTGCGATATAAGGACGCTGCTGCTCGACTGCATAGAAAGGCTCAAGGCCGATTCGCAGATGATTGCGGAGCTCGACTGCTTCTGCTCGCTCGCGGAGTGCGCCGCGGCAAACGACTACTGCCGCCCGCGCATATCAAAGAGCGGCAAGCTAAAGATAGTCGACGGAAGGCATCCCATCGTCGAAAGGAGCGTAAAGGACGCGTTCATCCCCAACTCCACGGAGCTTGACGACAAGGACGAGCGCATTATAATCCTGACCGGCCCCAACATGGCCGGCAAGAGCACATACATGCGCCAGGTCGCTCTCATCACGCTCATGGCGCATATCGGGTCCTTCGTGCCCGCAAAGCAGGCGAACATCGTCCTGACGGATAAGATATTCACAAGGGTTGGCGCCTCCGACAGCCTTTCGACCGGCCAGTCGACTTTCATGGTCGAGATGAGCGAGATGGCGAACATACTGAACAACGCCACGTCGAGGAGCCTTCTCGTCATCGACGAGATCGGCCGCGGCACGTCGACTTTCGACGGGCTCAGCATCGCGTGGGCGGTGATAGAGCATATCTCCGACAAGCGCAAATGCGGGGCGAAAACGCTCTTTGCGACCCATTACCACGAGCTCACGGAGCTCGAGGGCAAGCTTGACGGAGTCCGCAATTACAGGATCACCGTCAAGGAGCACGGCGACGATATCATATTCCTGCGCAGGATAATGCGCGGCGGCGCCGACAAGAGCTTCGGCATACAGGTCGCGCGGCTCGCCGGGCTCCCATACAGCCTAATCGAGCGCGCGAAGGAGATACTGCAGCAGCTGGAGGATTCGGATATCAACAACGCCGCCTCCCGCGTGAAGGATACGCTCGCGGAGCAGGTGAACCTGTTGGGTTCCACGGAGGACAAGGATATCATCGACGAGCTGCGCGCGATAGACGTAAACAGGCTCACGCCCATGGAGGCGCTGAGCAAGCTATATGAACTCAGCACGAGGGCAAAGCTATGATCATCAGAAGGATCGAGGTATTAGAGCCTCAGCTTGCGAACAAGATCGCAGCGGGGGAGGTTGTCGAAAGGCCGGCTTCCGTAGTCAAGGAGCTTGTCGAAAACTCGCTTGACGCGGGAGCGACCGCTGTCACGGTCGAGATAAAAGAGGGCGGGGCGGAGTACATACGCGTTACCGATAACGGCTGCGGCATCCCTTCGGAGGACGTCAAGACCGCGTTTCTTCGCCATGCGACGAGCAAGCTGCACAGCGTGGAGGGACTTGACGGCATAGAAACGCTTGGCTTCAGGGGAGAGGCGCTCGCCTCCATCGCCGCTGTATCCAAGGTCAGCATGAGGACGCGCACCGAGGACGACGATTACGGCACGCTGATATCCATCGACGGCGGATCTGTGGGCGAATGCGTTCCCTGCGGCTGTCCGGTCGGCACGAATATAGAGATCCGCGAGCTTTTCTATAATGTTCCCGCAAGGCTGAAGTTTTTGAAATCGACAAGGGCGGAGGCCGCCGCGGTTGGCGATTACATGCTGAGGCTGATACTCGGCTTCACGGACGTATCCTTCAAGTTCATCAATAACGGCAAGCCCGTCTATCACAGCGCGGGCGACGGCTCGCTTGAAAACGCGCTCATCTGCGTCTACGGATCTGAGATCTCGGAACACATAAAGCGCGTGCATTACGACGACGGCTATGTGCTGATCGAGGGCTTCTGCGGCGACGAGTATATCGCAAGGAGCAACAGGGTACAGCAGAGCATATTCGTCAACAGCAGGTACATAAGGTCACAGCAGATTAGCTACGCCGCCCAGCGAGCATATAATACAAGGCTCATGGTCGGGCGTTTCCCGTTCCTCGCGCTGAAGATAAGGATCTCCCCGCGCGAGGTGGACGTCAACGTGCATCCCAACAAGCTGACGGTAAGGTTCAGGGATGAGGAAAGGATCGACTCCGCGGTGCTCCTCGCTGTGCGCGACGCGCTCGAGGGCAGGCATGAGGAAGCGCCTTCGCCCGAAGAAACTGACGAGCCCCCGAAGACTGTCCCCGCGGATATCTATTCCGTGTTCCACGCTTCGAGGGAGGACAGAGCCTATTCCCCCGAACTCATTAACGAGACGGTAGGCAAACCCGAACCGTATCAGCATGCGGCCGCCGCAAAAGCCGAAGTTAAGGATGCTCCTGCGCCAGAAAGCGGGGAAGAGCAGATATTCTACGTCAGGGACAGCGGCACAGCTGGCGGAGTACGTGAGGAGACGGACGTCAACGGCATACTGCATTACAGCTTCACGCCGGAAAAGACGGAGGAGCGGGAGGAGACCATCGAGTTCGACGTCAGCCCCTACACTATTGTCGGCGTCGCGTTCGACACATACATAATCGTCGAGCAGGGCGATTCGGTTTTCTATATCGATCAGCACGCCGCTCATGAGCGTATCCTTTATGAAAAGCTCATCAAAGACGAGTTGAAGTTCGATTCTCAGATACTTTTGACCTCACGAGTTATAAACCTTTCCCCGACGGAGCACGCGTGCCTAATGGACAATATCGAAAGGTTCCGCGAGCTCGGATTTGAAATAGAGGATTTCGGAGCGATGAGCATCAGCGTGCACTCGATCCCCTCCGGGATCAAAAAGGAGTCCGTCGAAAAGCTCGTGCACGACATGATCGCGACCATCAAGCGGCAGGGCGGCGTGACGGAGCTCGACCTTGTCCGCAGTTCCCTCATACAGTCGGCCTGCAAGCACGCGATCAAGGCAGGCCAGACGCTCGATAAGCGCGGCATAGAGGAGATATTGAGACATTACGCCGACGGCTCCACGCCGCTCACATGCCCGCACGGCAGGCCCGTTATGGTTCGTGTCTCCAAGCGCGATTTCGAGAAGATGTTCAAGAGGGTGCTCTGATGAGAAAGCCTCCCGTGTTCTTCATAGTCGGACCGACCGCGAGCGGCAAGACCGACGCCGCGGTGAGCGCAGCGCTCGCCATGAACGGCGAGGTAGTCTCCGCCGACGCGATACAGATATATCGCGGTCTCGACAAGGGCTCCGCCAAGCCCGACGAAGAGGAGATGCGCGGAGTACCGCATCACATGATCGATATCGTCGATCACGACTGCTGCGATTACAATGTCGCATGCTTTGCGAAGGACGCTTCCGCCTGCATAATGGACATCGTCGCCCGAGGCAAAACGCCTATCGTCGCCGGCGGTACGGGACTATATGTAAACTCCCTGCTGTATCCATTGGATTTTACGGAGGTAAAGCCCGACCGAAAGATGAGGGACGATCTGTTGGATCAGGAGGAGGCGATGCCCGGCTCGCTCTATGCGAGGCTCAAGACCGTCGATCCCGTCACGGCGAACAGACTTCACCCGAACGACATTAAACGCATAGTCCGCGCGCTGGAGGTCTATTACGGAACGGGCAGGTCCCTTTCGGAACAGGGCGGAGATTTTCTGAACAGCCGCGAAAGGGAGATACCGTTCGAGCCTGTGATCGCAGGCATAACCATGGACCGCGCGAGGCTTTACGACCGCATCAACAGAAGGGTCGATATAATGCTTTCGAACGGTCTCGAAGAGGAAGCAAGGCGCCTCTATGATGAATGCGGCGGGGAACCGCCGCTTTCGCTGCAGGCAATAGGCTATAAACAGTTCATTTCGTATTTTATGGGCGAGGCCTCCTATGATGAAACGGTCGAGCTTATAAAGCGCGAGACGAGGCGCTTTGCGAAGCGCCAGATATCATGGTTCAAGAGGGACGGAAGGATCAGATGGTTCGACGCCGGGAACTATGAGGACAAGGATGCCCTTAGCAGGGACATAATAAGGTTTTTTGAAGAGGAGAAGGAAAGAATTGAGCGAACAGACGAGGCTTAACATACAGGACGCTTTCCTGAACGCAGCGAGGAAAGCCAATATCCCCGTGTCGATCTACGTTACGAACGGATATCTCATCAACGGCGCTAGGATATTGAGCTTTGACAACTATGCCGTTCTTGTCGAATCCGGCGGCAAGGAGATGCTTATCTACAAGCACGCGATATCTACTGTCACTCCGCAGGCGCCGCTCCGCATTGAAAAGGAGGAAAAGAATGAGCAGTAAAAACACGGAGCTCATCACTTCAGCCGAAAGGGAGCTCGCTCCCGTATTCGCCCGCATGGAGGAAACGGAGCTCGTCTGCCAAAAGCGCGTGCTCGAGGCTTTCAGGAACAACCGCGTCGCCGCGAGGCACTTCAATCCCACCACGGGTTACGGCTACGACGACGAGGGCAGGGACGCTCTCGACAGGATATTCGCCGAGGTCATGCAGGCGGAGTCGGCGCTCGTCGTGCCGCAGCTGTCCTCGGGGACGCATGCGATTTTCACCGCGCTTTCCGCTCTGCTCCGCCCGGGCGACGTACTGCTCTCCGCCGCGGGCAGACCCTACGATACGCTCGTAGAAGCGATCGGCATAGAGGGGGAGGCCAAGGGCTCCCTTCGCGAATTCGGGATCGAATACCGCGAGATCGGACTTGCCGATGATGGCAGCATAGATATTCAAGCCCTTGAAGCAGCGCTCGAAGAAAAGCCGAAGATCGTCTATTTCCAGCGCTCGCGCGGTTATGCATGGCGCAATTCGCTGCTGCCAAGCGAGATGAGACCCGCTTTCGATGCCGTGAAACGGCTTTCTCCCGATAGTATCATTATGGTCGACAACTGCTACGGCGAGTTTACACAGGGGGATGAGCCCACAGCGTTCGGCGCGGATATGATAGTCGGCTCGCTGATCAAGAACCCCGGCGGCGGAATAGCCCACACAGGCGGCTATATTGCGGGAAGGAACGATCTTATCGAGGCCGTCGCGAACCGCGTCACCGTCCCGGGCATCGGCCGCGAGGCGGGCTCGTTCCCCGGCGGCTATCTCCCGTATTATCAGGGTATCTTCCTTGCTCCGCACGTCGTGTGTCAGGCACTTAAGACCGCCGCGCTCTTTGCCCGCGTGTTTGAAAAACTGGGGCTTATGAGCATGCCGTCCTCCGACGCCGAAAGAAGCGACATCGTGCAGGCGCTGAGGTTCGATTCGAAGGAACAGCTCATTGGGTTCTGCCGCGTCATACAGTCAGTATCGCCCGTTGACTGCTTCGTTTCGCCGGAGCCGTGGGCGATGCCCGGCTACACGGACGAGGTCATAATGGCCGCGGGTACGTTTATTCAGGGCGCATCGATAGAGCTGACGGCCGACGCTCCCATAAGGGAGCCCTATACAGGCTACATACAGGGAGGACTGACGTATTCACACGGGCGGATAGCAGTCGAGGAAGTACTGGATTCGCTGAACAAGTAAACAAAAAGGCTGCTGAAAGCAGCCTTTTTTTATTCGGTCATTCTCAGTATGAGCGCATGAGCCCGATCACCTTGCCGACCACCTCGACCTCCGCGCCGGAAACGATTATGGGCTCCATAGCGGAGTTTTCCGGCTGCAGGCGGACCTTGCCGTTCTCACGGAAAATACGCTTTACGGTCGCAGTGTCGCCGTTGATCCTTGCCACGACGATATCGCCCTCGCGAATGTCGAAAGAGCGGGTGACAAGTATGAGGTCGCCGGTCAGAATCCCCGCGTCGATCATGCTTTCACCGTCCACGGTAAGGAGGAAAGTCTCCTCCGGCTCGGCGCTGCGCAGGAGCTCCCGCGGGAGAGTGTAGCTTTCCGCCCTGTCGTCGAACGCCAGTATCGGAAGCCCGGCCGCGACCTTGCCGACGAGCGGGATGCGCGCGGAGGCTGCAGAGAGCTTTTTCTTCTCTTTTTCTGCGGCGGCGTTCTTGCGGAAAGCCTTTGAAGCCGCGGGGATGTTTTCCGTCAGACGGACGGTCCTCTGCAGGTTCCTGTCAAAATCTATAAAGCCTTCCTTCTGCAGATTGGTCAAGTGCAGATGCGCGGTGGAAGTCGATTTCAAACGAAGCGCGGTGCAAATCTCGCGCACGGTGGGGGCGGGCATACCGCTCATAATGCGGTCGTAAATGAAGTCGTAGACCGCCATCCTTGTTTCGCCGTTTTTGCTCATATTGGCCTCCCGTTAAAAATGTCCCGCGGAGACTTTTACTCCTCCGCCGATTGTGCTATAATAGCATTGTGATACGATCTTCGATAAGTATATCACATCTTTTTCGAAAATGCAAACGTATGTACCAAAATTTGGAGTATTTTTTTATGGAAGAGAAACGAATGTGCCTTTTGGACGAAACAAAGGTCTGTGATGACTGCGGCGAGTGCGACCGCTGCGACCTCGATCCCAACAAGATCTGCGATAACTGCTGCAAGTGTATCGCCATGGAGGACGAGGGAAAGGAGTTCAGGAGCAGAGTGATAGGCAGGGAGGACGTAAAAGAAACGGCTCCTGCGGCTTTCGCATACAAAAAACAGGCGGAGCAACCTTCGCCGGAGGAATGGGATCAAGAGGCCGAGCCCACGGAGCTTACTCCGGAGCTCGTCGCTTATTGGGAAAGCAAGCTTTTGGAGTACGGCGAAGCTCCGGCGGACGACGGATTCGGCGAGATCGCGGTAAACACAAGGATCCCTGTTTCGGGGAAGCGCAAGGTCAGCGACAGGCACATGAAGCATAGGGAAGGCCACTGACGAAAGAAAACGTAAAAGGAGGGGATTCATCATCCCCTCCTTTGATTTATTTCCCGAGCTCTTTCAATGCTTTTTCCGCAAAGCTGTTGTCGACAAGCTCCTTGAAATCGACCCTTTCGGTGAGCTGCCCGTTGAAATCGATTATGTCGAGCAGCCTTTCGAAAGCTTCTTCCGTCATGACCGGCGTCTGCATCCATGAATCGGTCTCGCGATAGCTCTTTGCAACGATCTCGAGCGTCTCTACCGCGGTATCCGGGAAATATGGCTGCATGGCCTTTGCGATTTCGTTGTCGCTCGCGGTACGCACCCAGTCCTGAGCCTTGGCGATAGCGCGTATGAACTTCATAATAAGCTCCGGATCGTTTTTGACCGTGTCGGGAGAGGTCATAAAAGTTGTGTATGGGACTTCACCCGATTCAAGCCCGATGTTGGCTGCTATATAGCCCGCCCCCTCGTTCTGGAACTGCGTCGCTGTAGGCTCAAACAGCGTCACGAAATCTCCCGCTCCGCTCGTAAACGCACCGCCCATAAGGTTGAACTGTATGTTGTTGATGACATCGACGTCCTCTCCGGGTGTGAGCCCGTGCTTGTTGAGGACGTACATGAGCGTCATGTAGGGCATGCCTCCGACCCTTCCTCCGATAACGGATTTTCCGCGAAGCATATCCCACGAGAAGTTATCGACGGGCTCTCTGCCCAAAAGGAACGAACCGTCGCGTTTGGTCAGCTGGCCGATGATCACGGGATGCTCGGTCTTGCCCTCGTTGATTACATACACGCCGGTCTCAGGCCCCATAAGCGCGAAATCCGCCTCGCCCGCAAGCAGGGCCGTCATGCTGGCGTCGCTGCCGCCGCCTGTCACGATCTCGATATCGAGACCTTCATCCTCAAAGAAGCCCTGCGAAGCCGCAACGTAGAGCGGCGCGTAGAATACGGAGCGCGTGACCTCGTTCAGGACGATCCTGCGCAGCCCGGAGCTGTCCTTCGAGCATGCCGCGGAGCACAGCAGCAGAGCTCCGAGCATAAGGACGGAAATAATAAGAGCAACAACTCTTTTCATTTGGTACCTCCAAAAAGATTTGCTGCTCTATAATATTCTTTATTCGGGATAATGTTTACTCGTTTTCGGAGCCCGGTTCATAGGCGCTGCGGCCCCTGTATTTTTTGCCTATGAAGCCCGCCATATACGCGTAGTGGAAGAGCGAGAATACGCTTACCGCGATGGCGGAGATGTACAGTGCCGTCAATGCCCAATCGGGTATAATGCCGTTGAACGCGAGATTCACGAGCGTCAGGGTTATAGAGGCAAAGAACAGGAAGGTTG
>JAFZYC010000033.1 GCA_017616435.1 Clostridia bacterium | reverse complement strand
TCCGAGCTCCACAGGACAAGGGTGCCGGATAACGTCCGGTGAAGGCGACTTTAAGGAAAGTGCAACAGAAATAAACCGCCGCGCTAAGCGCGGTAAGGATGGAAAGGTGGGGTAAGAGCCCACCGGCAGACCGGAGACGGCCTGCGTCCCTGTAAACCCCACCCGGAGCAAGATTGATATGGGAGCATTCAATGGCTGTCCGTCACGCTCCCCGTAATCGCTGGAGCTGCATGGCAACATGCAGCCAAGATAGATGGTCACATAAACAGAACTCGGCTTACGGCTTGCTCAAAACAACATCGCCCCTCAGGTCAAATGCCTGAGGGGCGTTTTTTATTATCGCTTGTTTTCGCAGTGATGCGGGCAGGAGGCGCACTCATGGGAGCAGGATGGCTTGTTCTCACAGCATGAGCCGCGCTTCATAAAGAAATGCCTGTATAAAAGATAGAGCGTCGCCGCGGCGATCAGCCCCGCGGCCGCATACCAGAACCACATCGGCATATCAGATCTCCTTTCGTATCCCGGGCTCTCTGTCCGGCGGCACGACGCCCAGCACGCGGCAGCCGTTAATGAACGCGGCCTCCGCGGCGGTCTCCTCATCGATCCCCGTGATCTCGGAATACCTTTTTATGACCAGCGGTATCAGTGTGGGATCGTTCCGCTCGCCCCTGTGCGGGACCGGCGCCATGTAGGGACAGTCCGTCTCGAAAACGATCCTGTCAAGCGGAACGTACGCGGCGGTCTCAACACCGCGGCGGTTGTTTTTGAAAGTCAGCGAACCGCCTATGCCGATATAGAGGCCGAGGTCGAGGCATTCCCTTGCGGATTCGGCGCTGCCGGAATAGCAGTGCATTATGCCGCCCTTTTCGGAAAGCCTCTGCCTGTGCGCGCGCAGGATATCGAGGCAGTCGCCCATAGCCTCGCGAATGTGCAGTATGACAGGCATGTGGAGCTCTTCCGCGATGGAGAGCTGCTTGTCGAACCATTCCTTCTGCACTTCCCGCGGGGAGAGATCATAGTGGTAATCGAGCCCGATCTCGCCCAATGCGAGCATCTTCCTGTGCTTCAGCAACGAGTAAAGCTTATCCGTAAGCTCGCCGTCCATGAACGAGGCGGTATGCGGATGCATGCCGACAGCCCCGAATATGAAGCCGTGCTTTTCAATGAGCTCCAAAGCCGCGTCGGTCGAGCGCAGGTCGCACGCGACGTCACATACGAGCTCCACTCCGGCTTCGGGCAGACGCGCGATGAGCTCGTCCCTGTCATCGTCAAAGCGCGCGTCGGTCAAGTGCGCGTGCGTATCGAATATCCTCATTCGCCCACCCCCGCGATCTCATGTATCCTGCGGAGCCTTTCCGCATCGGAAAGCTCCAGCGCGGCGTATCTTTCAAGCGCCTCTTTGCGGCGTTCGGGCTTTGTGAAGGCAAGCTCGAACCACCGTCTGACGTGCATTGCGGGCAGCAGCCAGGGCTTGTCGCGCAGCACTGGATAGCGCAGTCTCATACCCTTTGCGGAAGGGAATATGAGCTTTTTGAGGTACGTCGCCTTCGTGCCGCCGCTCATCCCGCGTCCGCTGTGCATCATGTTCGCGGTGTTCAGGTTCTCCCGCGTGCCGATAACGCCGCTCTCGATGATGAAATCGAGTATCTGCGCCGTATCGGGATCGGGCGTCTCCCCGCCGAATGCCGCGCGGGCGGCCTTTTCCATGCTCGAAAGGAAGCGGCTCATGCCCATCTTTTGAGCTGTATCATCGATATAGTCCCTGTCGAGAGGGGCTTTCGTCATGTAAAGGTATATGTCGAGCAGCGACCGCAGCCCCGTTCCGGAGCTCATAAAATGCTTTAGCGTATGAGCGACGGTATAGAGGTACTCGTCAGAGGGCGCAAGCCGCCTTCCGTGCTCCGTGACTTTCTCCGTGAGCCGCCATGGATCGCGGTAGAAGCCGGGATCGCCCAGACCGTCGGAATCGAGCTCGCGATGGAACTCGATGAGCAGGCCGGGGCGCTTGTATTTATCGTCGTCGTCCAGCATGTAGCGGACGCAGCCGTAGCCCATGCCCTCCATTATGGCCTTGGCCTTTGCGGAGGCCTCCTTCGGGATGAGTATGTCTATATCGCTCATTGTGCGCATGGAAGGCTCCGGGTAGAGCTCCCGCGTGAACCAGCCCTTGAGCGGACAGTAGTCGACGCCCTCCCTTTCGAGCGCGGCGGTGATGCGCCCAAACTCCGACTCCGCGAGCACTGCGTGCATCAATGCGGCGCGGTTAGCCCTGCGGAAGGGCTCAAGCTGCTTTTCCCCGATCACGTCGGGATAAAGGCCGCAGTACGCCATCGCAGCGAGACGGTGCTCGTAAGCGAGCGAAAACACCTCCCCGATATCAGTGCCCTCGGGGGGCGGGGGAGCCTTGCGCCCGTCTATCACGGCGCGCAGTATTTCAAGCAGGTATCCGCTTGTTTCGGATCTTACCGAAGTCATTCACACGAGCCTTTCGAGCGGGGAGAGATCGAGCATCTCAAAGGGGCGGAGGACCTCCAAAAGCTTTGCGGCGATGATGCGTACGCCGCCCGCCGAGTCGCTTTCGATGTTGGTCGGCATGAGCGGGTCGTGCAGGCTGCGCCTTATCAGGAACCAGCCGTCGCCGTGCTCCTTGTCGGCGTTTACGCGCACGCCCTCGTAATTGTTCGGAACGACGGAGAAGCCCTCCTTGTCGGAGAAGGCCGCTTCGACCGCCTCGAGCACGCTCTGGGTATAGGGGGCAAAGTCCGCGCACAGCACCGGCAGCCTCGCTTCGCTGCCCTCCGCGGGCTCTCTTAAGCCGTCGATGAGGTGCGTGAGCTGCTTGCCCTCGCGCCTTGCCCGGACGAGCTCCACGAGCAGCTTTACTATTATGTATGCGCCGTCGTCAAGGAAGTAATTCTCATAAAGTGCGCCGTGTCCGCTCGTTTCCATGGCGAATATGGCGTTTTCGCCCTCGCGCATGAGCCTCTGCGCCTCGTTTATCACGTTGCGGTAGCCGCGCTTGAACCTGTGGTGGCGGCAGCCCAAACCCTCTATGAACTCCGCGAGGCCGGTGGAGGTGATCGAATCCGTAACGACCGTGATGGGGCCGTACTGGTTTTTGAGTATAGCCGTCATCATCGCGATAAGGCGGTTGCGGTCGAGCGCGACGGCGCCGCCTTTCCCATCGGGGAGCACCGCTCCCGCGCGGTCGACGTCGGTATCGAATATTATGCCCATATCGGCGCCGGTCTCGATAACGGCGTTCGTGATCGCCGCCATGGCCTCCGCGTTCTCGGGATTGGGCTGATGGTTGTGGAAATACCCGTCAGGCTCAAGATAGAGACTGCCCGTGATATCCGCGCCTAGGGGCTTTAGGAGCCTTTCGGCGAAGAAGCCGCCCGCGCCGTTGCCCGCGTCAACGATTATCTTCATGCCCTTAAAGGGCTTTGCGAGCCTTGAAAGCCCGAGCGCTGAGAGTATCTTTTTCTTCAATCCCTTGATATAGGGCGTCATCACGTCGCAATTCAGTATGTTCCCATCACCGACTTCCGCGCCCATATCGTCCGGGCTTTCTGCGGCGTAGGCGAGTATCTTTTTGATATCGGCTTTTTCAAGGCCGGATTCCTTCGTGAAGAACTTAGCGCCGTTCCTTTCATAGGGCAGATGGCTCGCGGTGACCATAATGCCGCCGTCGAAATCGCCCTCCGCGCAGCACATGAACATAGCGGGGGTGGAGGCCGTGCCCTTATTTATATAGGCCTCCGCGCCGTATCTGCAGATTCCGACTGAAAGGCTCGATTCGATGCTCGGGCCTGTGAGGCGCGAATCATCGCCTATCGCGATCTTAAGCTCGCCCGCGGGTCTGCCGGTCTTTTCGGAGAGCCAGCGCGCGAAAGCCCAGCCTATGTCGTGAGCCGCACGAAGCGTAAAGTCCACGGGCTTGCCGCCGGGTATCTCCATCGCGACGCCCCTCACGTCGCTGCCGTTCTGCAGGGAAGAATAATCCTTCATGATGACCTCCGTTGTTTCTAATCAAAAGCAGGCACAGAGAAAAGACTCCAAGCACCTGCCGATCTGATCATACTGTATAAAGCTTTATTGCAAAAGCGTCTCCGAAAAGATTATCGGGCGCCTCACGCTTCAAAGTAATCCCCGCGCTTGTAATCGTACAGCGCGCTGATGGAATACTTCTCGATGTTGTCGAGCACCTTGCCCGTGCCGATCGCGACGCAGGAGATGGGATCCTCCGCAACGTAGCAGGGGACCTTGGTATGCTCCGCGACGAACTTGTCCATGCCGTAGAGCAGTGCGCCGCCGCCCGTCAGGCAGATGCCGTTTTCCGCGATATCGCTCGCCAACTCGGGCGGAGTGCGCTCGAAGAGGTTCCTGATCGTCTCCAGTATGTTCTGGAGCGGCTCCTCCAGAGCGTCTATCATCTCGTTCGAGCCGATGGTGATCGCCTGGGGCAGGCCGGAAATGAGGTTTCGGCCCTTGACGTCGATGTAGAGCTGCTCCTTGCGGGGGTACGCAGAACCTATGCGGATCTTCATATCCTCAGCGGTGCGGTCGCCGATAAGGAGGTTGTGCTTCTTGCGCATGTAGCGGACTATCGCCTCGTCGAACTTATCGCCCGCGACCTTAATGGATTCGGAAAGGACCGCGCCGTTCAAGGAGATTATCGCGACGTCCGTCGTGCCGCCGCCGATATCTACGACCATGTTGCCTCGCGGCTGGGAGATATCGATGCCAGCGCCGATAGCCGCGGCGATAGGCTCCTCTATAAGGTAGGTATGGCGTGCGCCGGCTTCCTCCGTGGCGTCGATAACGGAACGCTTTTCGACCTCCGTAACGCCGGAGGGAACGCAGACGACCACGCGGGGCTTAAAGAATATCTTTGTGCCGACGACCTTCTTGAGGAAGTGACGGAGCAGTCTTTCGGTGATGTCGAAGTTGGAGATAACGCCGTCGCGAAGAGGCCTTATCGCTATGATGTTGCCGGGGGTACGGCCGAGCATGCGGCGGGCTTCCTCACCCACGGCATAGATGTGACCGGTGATCTTTTCGACAGCAACAACGCTGGGCTCGCGAAGAACGATGCCCTTATTATGTACATATACAAGAACGCTGGAAGTACCCAGATCGATTCCTACGTCATTAAACTCAAAGAAACCCATTAGTGTTCTCCGTTCGATAATAGTGAATGGGCGTATGAAGACCAATTGCCATTCATTCATAATATTTTATCATCACTTATTCGTTCGTTCAATAGCTAATTCGAAAAAAATACGAAATATTTTTAAACGCCGGGTCATATATAAAAAGCCCCCCGAATACGCTTTCCGTAAGGAAGCGGGGGAGGCGTTTTATGCTGTTCGGAGTCGATTTCTGCAGAAGACGCGTTTCAAAAAGGAGACGCGGGACAAAGCAATGGATCGGCATGCGCGTATGGGCTGCCGCGCTCGCGGCGCTCATATTCACGGGCCTGCTGCTGATAGCTCCGCAGTGGCTCCTCGTGCTGCTCGTGCTGCTGCTTACGGCTTTTCTTATCGCCGTAGTCTGCGGCGCGGGGTGAGCTTTTCTGGCTTTATTCGCCGAACTCCTCCGCGGCGCGTTTCAGCATATCGCGGATGGGCAGCTCATAGGGGCAGCGCGTCTCGCAAAGCCCGCATTCTATGCACGCGGAGGCCTTGACGGGCAGCCCCGCGTAGCGGTCGCGCGCCCAGTCCTCGAGCCCGTAGCGCTCCAGATATCCCGCGAACAGGAATACGGAGGGGATGTTGATCCCGACCGTGCACGGCCCGCAGTAGCCGCATCTGCGGCAGAAATTGCCCGTGAGCGTGGCGCGGATCTTTTCAATGCGCGCGGTCTCGTCCTCGGTCAGAGGGGATGAATCGAAGGAGGTGTTCTCCTCGATCTCCGACTCGCGGTACATGCCGGGGATGACCACCGTAACGCCGGGATCGGTCAAAAGATACCGCATCGCCGCGCCGCCGTCCTCTATCGCGCCGCCCGCCATGGGCTTCATCGCGATAAACGCCTTGCCGGCCTCGCGGCATTTCTCGACGAGCTCCTTTCCCTGCGTCTCGACTATGTTGTAGGGGAACATTATCGACTCGACAAAGTCCAGCTCCAAAGCCCTTTCGAAAACGGCTGTGGAATGCGCGGTCAGGCCGATATGGCCTATCTTGCCCGCCTCGCGCGCCTCGAAGAGCGCCTCCAATGCGCCGCCGGGGGCGAGTATCGTATCGAGCTTTTCCATCGAGGGATTGTGTATCTGGTAAAGGTCGATATGATCCGTGCGGAGGTTCGTAAGGCTCTTTTCAATATCCGCGGCAAAGGCCTCGCGCGTGGCCGCCATGCTCTTCGTCGCAAGGAATAGCTTGTCTCTGCAGCCGAGCTTCTCCATCGCGTAGCCGATGTATTCCTCGCTTACGGTGTAGCCTCTGGCGGTGTCGATGTAGTTC
>JAFZYC010000032.1 GCA_017616435.1 Clostridia bacterium | reverse complement strand
GGCGTGGGCGTCGGAGTCGGCGTAGGCGTAGGGGTCGGCGTAGGCGTCGGAGTAGGCGTCGCCGTAGGCTTGGGAGTGGGCTTGGGCGTGGCCGTGGGCTTGGGCGTCGTCGAAGGCTTGGGCGTAACTGTGGGTTTTGGCGTTGCCGTGGGCTTGGGCGTAGCTGTGGGCTTGGGCGTCGGAGTCGGCTTCGGCGTGATCGTGGGAGTCGGCGTCGGAGTAGGCGTCGGCGTGGGAGTCGGAGTGGGCGTCGGCGTGACTGTCGGTTCGGGAGTATCCGTGAACTCGGGCGTGGGTTCCGGAGTGATCTCCGGAGTGGGCTCGGGCGTGGGTTCCTCCGTGATTATGATAGGATCGTCGGGGAACGGGTCGATCTCGATAATGACCGGGTTGCCGTCGGCGTCGAGCGCGTCGAGCGAGAACAAAAGTTCCCTCGTTACGATATCGGCCTTGCCGTCAACACGCAGGTCGTTGACCGACTGGAACTGCTCAAGCGCGCGCTCGGTGGCTACGCCGAAATAGCCGTTCTGCTTGTCCTCATAATAGCCGAGAGCGTTGAGCCTCTGCTGCAGCGTGCTTACGTCCTCGCCCGAGTTGCCGTATTCGAGGACATATTCTTTCGCTACGGACGAGAACAGCAGCTCGAGAAGATCCTCGTCCGCTATGCCTGTCTGTGTAAGATAATGGGTGCGCTGGAAAAGCTTTATCGCGTTCGCGACGGATTGGTTATAGACGTTGCACGGCTCGTCGGAAGCCATGTAGAAAAGCGCCATGAGGCGGGTCTGTATCTTTATCACCTCGTCGTCGACGTCGCCGACATGGAAAACCTTGCCCTGGGGCGGCGTGAGGTCCTGAGTCGGCTGGACGGTCTCCGTGCTGTTTGCGGCCTCCGGATCAAAAGTGCTCTGACCGGGGATATCGTTAACGGGGCTTGTCCCCTTGGACTTGGCTTTATAAGCTATAGGCAAAACGACCAACGCAACTGCGAGCGCGGCGCAGATCGTTATTATCGGTACGCGCAGCCAGCGCATAGCCGCCCTGGCCGCATCCTTGTTCTTTGACATTTGATCTACCTTCCCTTGAAGCAGGCATATAATTATTTATCATATTATAGCACATATCTCCAAGGATTTCGACAGAAAAACATATCACTTTTTAAAAATACTGTTACAAATATGCAGAAAATAGTACTCAGTGCTTGCTGTCATCACTGCCGATCGATATGAAAAAGCAAGCTCTTTCACCGAAAACCGCGCTGATCGACTGCATTATCCGAATGCCCTTTCCCCCAGTCAGGTCGTAAACCGCGATTGTATCGGGTGCGATTCCCATGATAAGCGGCAGAAGGCCCGATTCCTCCGCTGTCGCGCATTCGATCCGCTGCCCTCTTTCATCCGTGATTATGCAGCTGCCGTCGGAATGCAGTATGAGATCAACTTCGCCGCGGCTTTCGCCCGAGGTCTCCGATATAAGGCCCAGAAGCTCAAGTAGCTCCGTATACTCCCGATCGATCAAAAGCTCCTCCCCCGCTCTGTCGATGGCCGCAGCCCAGCTCTCCTCAAGCAGCGGCATGCGGAACCTGAGCACGCCTTCGGCAACGATCAGTCTTGTCTCGCCGAGCAGCGCTTCGAGCTTGGTCTTAACATAATCGATGAGTTCCGTGTCGTCTGCAATGCTCATCGCGCAGGGCAGAATCAGGCTCCTGTCACGCGCGGATATGGGCAGGAGGAACGCGAGCCTCGATAATTCAAGCGGCTTGATATCATTAAGGATGAGCTCCGAAAGAGCGCTGACAAATGACTGTTCGGAGTTTTCCGTTATGCTTACGGCAACAGCGCCGCCATCCGCAGCCGCCCCTATGCCCCATCTCTTCAAGCGGCGTATGAGCTGTTCCGAAAAGCCCGGCCCGTACTCGAGGCTCATAACGGTATATGTCGGCATCCGCAAACTCCTTGCAATTCTTTCTGTTACTAATATGTTCAAAACTTCTGTTTTTGTGATTGACAAGATTTGCAATGTGCGTTATAATGCAACACAGTTGAATTATCGGGCCGACCGGGGACAAAGCTATTGGTCAAACCTGTTTTAAAGAGAGCGCCGCCTTTGGCTGCAAGCGGCGCAGCAGGCGCCATTGGATACCGCCCCATGACCGAACGGGCTTTTGCGATCTCCCGTGAAACGATCGCGTCGAGAGGGGATTTTTCCCAATCGAGGTGGAACCACGGTAATCGCCGTCCTCGGATCATTTCGAGGGCGGTTTTGTTTTAAGAACACAAATAAAGGAGATAGACTATGATCCACATTACATTGCCCGACGGCTCTGTAAAAGAGTATGAAAACGGCGTAACGGCATTTGACGTGGCGGAGTCCATAAGCCCCCGCCTCCGCAAGGCCGTACTTGCCGCCGAGATCGACGGCGAGCGCCACGACGCGTTCGCGCCGATCGAGCACGACTGCTCGCTGAAGCTTCTGACCTTCAACGACGAGGACGGCAGATGGACGCTCCGCCACACCGGCTCCCACATTCTCGCTCAGGCTGTCAAGAAGGTTCGTCCCGAAGCGAAGCTTGCTATCGGTCCCGCGATCGAGAACGGCTTCTATTACGACTTCGACGTTGACGAGCCCTTCACTCCCGACGAGCTTGCCGTTATCGAAAACGAGATGGCTAAGATCGTTGAGGAAAAGCTCCCGCTGGAGCGCTTCGAGCTCCCCCGTGAGGAAGCCATCAAGTTCATGGCCGATAGGAACGAGCCCTACAAGGTGGAGCTCATCGAGGACCTTCCCGAGGACGCGATAATAAGCTTCTACAAGCAGGGCGATTTCGTCGACCTCTGCGCCGGCCCTCACGTCGAAAACACCGGCAAGGTCAAGAACTTCAAGCTCATGAGCATCGCCGGCGCTTACTGGCGCGGCAGCGAGAAGAACAAGATGCTCCAGCGCATCTACGGCACTGCTTTCGAGAAGAGGGCGGACCTCGACGAGTACATCACCCGCATCGAGGAAGCCAAGAAGCGCGATCACCGCAAGATCGGCAAGGAATTGGGTCTCTTCACTATAATGGACGAAGGCCCCGGCTTCCCGTTCTTCCTCCCGAAGGGCATGGTGCTCCGCAATACGCTCATCGATTACTGGCGCGAAGTGCATAAGCGCTACGGCTATGTGGAGATATCCACGCCGATTATCCTCAACCGTACTCTTTGGGAGCGCTCCGGTCACTGGGGGCACTACAAGAACAACATGTACACCACCGTCATCGACGATGAGGATTTCGCAATAAAGCCCATGAACTGCCCCGGCGGAATGCTCGTCTACAAGCTCGAGCCGCATTCCTACCGCGAGCTGCCGCTTCGCTGCGGCGAGCTTGGCCTCGTCCACAGACACGAGCTTTCCGGCGCGCTGCACGGTCTGTTCCGCGTCCGCTGCTTCACGCAGGACGACGCGCATATCTTTATGACGCGCGAGCAGATGAAGGATGAGATCAAGGGCGTGGCAAAGCTCTTTGACGAGGTCTATTCGCTCTTCGGCTTAAAGTACACGATCGAGCTTTCCACAATGCCCGAGGATCACATCGGCACCGAGGAGGAATGGATAGAGAATCAGGAGATTCTGAAGGCCGCCATTACCGAGATGGGCAAGGACTATGTCATAAACGAGGGCGACGGCGCGTTCTACGGTCCTAAGCTCGACTTCCACCTTGAGGACTGTTTGGGACGCACATGGCAGTGCGGAACGATACAGCTCGACTCCCAGCTGCCCGAGCGTTTCGAGCTCGAGTACATGGGCGCAGACGGCTTGAAGCACAGGCCTGTCATGATCCACCGCGTCGTGTTCGGCTCCATCGAACGCTTCATTGGCGTCATAACTGAGCATTTCGCCGGCGCTTTCCCCACATGGCTCTCCCCCGTTCAGGTCAAGGTCATGGCCATGACCGACCGCACGGCGGAGCAGTCGAAGGCGATCGCAGCAGAGCTCGAAGCCGCAGGCATAAGGGTCGAGACCGACCTCAGGAATGAGAAGATCGGCTTTAAGATCCGCGAGGCGCAGATGCAGAAGATCCCCTATATGCTCATCATCGGCGACAAGGAAGTCGAAAACGGCGTTGTGGCCGTTCGTTCCCGCAAGGGCGGCGACCTCGGCACGATGCCCTTAGCCGATTTCAAGGCCAAGGTCGTTGAGGAAGTAACAACAAGATCAAAGGACTAAGGAGGTCAAAATGCCCGTTCCCACTCCCCACATCACCGCAAAGCTCGATGATTTCGCAAAGACCGTTCTGATGCCGGGCGATCCCAAAAGGGCCCGCTTCATTGCGGAAAACTTCCTTGAAGACGCAGTGCTCGTGAACGACGTCCGCGGCGTTCAGGGCTACACGGGCTATTACAAGGGCAAACGCGTTTCCGTAATGGCCTCCGGCATGGGTATGCCGTCCATAGGTATCTATTCCTATGAGCTCTTCCATTTCTACGGAGTCGAGAACATCATAAGAGTAGGTTCCGCAGGCGCTCTGCATCCCGATCTGCACATCCGCGATATCGTGATCGGTATGGGCGCATGCACGAACTCCAACTACGTGCGTCAGTTCGAGCTGCCCGGCAATTACGCCCCCATCGCGAGCTACAAGCTACTCAAAAAGGCCGCGGAGGCCGCCGAGAAAATGGGCCTTCGCTACATGGTGGGCAACGTTTTCTCCTCCGACACGTTCTATGACGATTCGATGAGCACCATCGAATGGCAGAAGATGGGCGTGCTCGCAGTCGAAATGGAAGCCGCCGCGCTCTATATGAACGCAGCAAGGGCAGGAAAAAACGCGCTTTGCATCTGCACGATCTCCGACAGCATAGTCGGTAAGG
>JAFZYC010000031.1 GCA_017616435.1 Clostridia bacterium | reverse complement strand
TGAAGCAGGCGTTCTTCGATCTCCGCCTGTTTCTCGGCTTTGCGGTATTCCTCCATGAGCCTGTGCAGCGCCTGACCGGTGGTCATTCCGCCGTAGCCGATAGCGGCGTAAACATCGTCCATTTCGTTGAGCGTGAATCGCTTGAGCAGCGGCGCGTAGAACTCCGGCTTTACAAGATCGGCGAGTTTCTTGCCCTGACGCTTTGCGGCCTCCGTGAGCATCTCGCGTCCCCTGACGATGTTCTCCTCGCGGTTGGCCTTCTTGAACCACTGGCGGATCTTCGTTTTGGCCTGCGACGTCTTGGCATAGTTCAGCCAGTCGCGGCCCGGCGAAGCCTGCTGCGAAGTGATGATCTCGACTACGTCATGCGTTTTGAGCTTGTGATCGAGCTTGACCAGCGCGCCGTTGACCTTGACGTGCTGTATATGGTTGCCGACGTTGGTATGAATGCGGTACGCAAAGTCTATGGGAGTAGAGCCCGAGGGAAGATCGATGATCTCTCCGTTCGGGGTGAGCACATATACGTAATCGGAGAAGAAATCCTTGCGGATATTTTCGATAAACTCGCGCGTGGAATCCGCGTCCGTATCGTAATTGACAAGATCCCTGACCCAAGCGAGCTTGCTGTCGAGCTCGTCCGGCCTTGCCCTGCCCTCCTTATAGAGCCAGTGCGCGGCGACGCCGTATTCGGCGGTGCGGTGCATCTCCTGCGTCCTTATCTGCACTTCAAAGGGCATTCCCATATCACTGAAGAGCGTCGTGTGCAGGGAACGGTACATGTTCGTCTTCGGCATGGAGATATAGTCCTTGAAGCGGCCGGGCATCGGCTTCCATATCGAATGGATCACGCCGAGCGCGGCATAGCAGTCGTTCACGGTGTTGACGATGACCCTTATCGCTACAAGATCGTAGATCTCGCTGATGCTCTTGTTGTTCTTTTTGAGCTTGCGGAAGATACTGTACATGTGCTTTCTTCTTCCGCTTATCTCGCATTTGATGCCGGATCGGTCGAGGGCCGCTACGATGGTCTTTATTGCGGAGTTGAGCAGGCGCATGCGCTCCTCCTGCTGCGGTTCGATGAGCGAGCAGAGATGACGCCATTCCTCGGGATATAGGTACTCGAAGGAAAGATCCTCGAGCTCCGCCTTGATGGCGCCCATACCGAAGCGATCCGCGAGCGGCGCGTAAACGTCGAGCGTTTCTCTTGCTATCCGCTGGCGTTTTTCAAGGCTGCAGTTGCCGAGCGTCCGCATGTTGTGGAGCCTGTCCGCGAGCTTTATAATGACCACTCGCACGTCGTTCGCCATCGCGAGGTACATCTTGCGGAGGTTTTCCGCCTGCCTGTCCTCACGGGTCTGCATGTCGCTCGAATGGCCAGTCTTGGTGAGCTTTGTGACCCCGTCGACCATGCCGGCGATATCGTCGCCGAAAAGCTCACGCAGCTTATCGACGGTTATCTCCTCGCCGTCCTCGACGACGTCATGAAGAAGACCCGCGGCGACGGTGTCGGCGTCCATATCCATCTTTGCGAGGGAGGTCGCGACCGCCTCGGGATGGGTGTAGTACGGCTCGCCCGATTCACGCTTCTGCCCTTCATGGGCTGCCCTTGCGAATTCGGCTGCTTTCTTTATGAGTTCGACCTTTTCGGGCGAATATTTCTTCTCGCAAACGGAGATCAGACGGTCCATAGCTTCACCCCCTTCTCTTGGAATAGTTCAGTATCAGTACTTTATAACTGTGCCGACGTCGTAATCCTGCAAAAGCTCTCGTCCGCCGAGCTCGGTGAGCTCGATCGCGAACCTTGCGCCGACTACCTCCGCGCCCATCTGCTCCGCGAGCTTGATCGTCGCGAGAGCGGTGCCGCCGGTCGCAAGCAGGTCGTCGACGATAGCGATGCGCTGGCCGGGCTGTATGGCGTCCTTATGGATCTCAAGACAGTCGCTGCCGTACTCGAGACCGTAGGAGAAATTGAATACCTCCGCGGGGAGCTTGCCGGGCTTCCTTGCAAGGACGAAACCGGCGCCGATAGCGTAGGCCACGGCGGAGCCGATGACAAATCCCCTCGCCTCAGGACCAATTACAAGATCCACGTTGAGATCGCGCAGGGAATCCGCGAGCTGAGTGATGAGCTCCTGATAGGCATCGGGATCCTTAAGCAGGGTCGTGATGTCATAGAAGAGTATGCCTTCCTTGGGAAAATCGGGGATCTCCCTGATGACGTTTTTGAAATCCTGTTCGGTGTACATATTGTTTCCTCCCTTTAGAAGTATTCAGCACGAATGTTGTATAGTGGCTACCGCGTTGTAAAGCGGGCTGTCGTCAAGCTTTTTGGGCGGGCATTTGATCACCCTGACCGCCTTGCCTCCGTCGTCGGTGATGAAGCCGAGCTCCATGAATACCTTGATCGCGAAAGCGGTCTGATGATGCGGGCGGCTGAGCATATCGCAGAGCTTGGTCGCAAGCTCCGTAACGGAGTAATTCGCGGAATTGGCAAGCCCGGCGATGGTCTTGTAGTACAAGCCCATCTCGTCGCGGCTGATCGAGAAACCACTGCAGATGTCAGCAAAATCAAACCCTGCGCCTGTCGCGGCGACGCTTGCCGCGGGCAGCGCGTTCCTGACCGCGGAATACACTCCGGGCGAATACGGCTCGTCAAGGAACACGACCCTGTTATAGCCGCGCTTGGGCAGTTTCTCTACGTTTGGCGCGATCAGCAGCACGTTCCCGGAGAAGACTCCGTCCGGGATCGAGCCGAAGCATACCTCGAAGTTTTCGACATTTTTGCCCGAAAGCTCACGAAGCGCGCGTTCCGCGCCTTCCGCGGAGAAAACGAGCGCGAGCGTGCCCGCAAAGCTGTTCTTTATGCAGTCCGCGACGTCGATATCGCAGATGTCTGGTCTTTCGCCGTCATCCTCAAGGCACGCGCCGTGCAGGAACGCCTCGCAGAAATTGAAGAGGTTGCTCTTTATGTACCTGGACGGGCATCTCGGAAGATCCGGCCTTACTGATATGACGCGCATCTGGAGATTGTCCGCTCCGTTCCAGTTGTTGATGAACGGAGAGTAGAGCAGCGAGATGCTGTCCGCCCTCATTATGTTTTCAAAGTTTCTTCCGCCGCAGAAATAGACGCTCTCGAAGCACGCCCTGTTTTGCCTCAAGTCCATCCTCAGATGCTGACCGTCGCTGCCGAAGCGCCTTATGTGATATGGGCTCACGTTCGACACATGGAACACCGGGCAGGGATTCCCCTCGCCGAATGGCGCGAGCATCTCAAGCTGACGGGCAAGCTCCATGCTTATTTCGCCAAGCTCCTCATCGAACTCATATCCGCGGCGCGGAACGAAAAGATCCGGCGCGCAATTTTCGGCGAAGTATTTTTCGAGCGCCTCCGCGAATACGGGGAACATCTCCTTCTCCATGGTGACGCCGGCAGCCTTCGCGTGGCCGCCGAAGCGGATGAACATATCGCTGTGAGCCTTCAGCGCGTCGTGGATATTGATCCCCTCGACGGAGCGGGCGGAACCCTTCAATGCATTCTCATGCTCCGAGAAAAGTATCGTCGGCCTGTGGAACATCTCCGTCAGTCTTGACGCCGCGATGCCTATAACGCCAGAGTTCCATTTATCGGATGCGAGCAGTATAGCGTGCTTGTCGGAGATATCGAGCTCCTCCACCATCGCTATCGCCTCGTCGAGTATGCTCTGTTCCTCCGCCTGCCGCATCTCATTGAGACGGCCGAGCTCCGCTATTATCCTTGCGGCCTCGTCCTCATCCTCCGTCATGAAGAGCTCCACGCCGAGTGAAGCATCGCCCATGCGGCCGGATGCGTTGAGCCTCGGCGCGACGCCGAAGCCGATATTATAAACGGAATACGGTTTTTTAGCGGTCGGGATGGATTCGAGCAGCATGCGCAGACCAAGACAGCATTCGCCCTTATTGAGGGAATCGAGCGCGTATTTGACGAGCAGACGGTTCTCATCTAGAAGCGGAACGACGTCCGCGACAGTAGCGACACCCGCTAGGAAAATGTACTCCTGCGCGGCTTCGACGCCGCCAAGCGCCTGTATGAGCTTCAGCGCGGTGCCTGCTCCGCAAAGGTAGCTAGGGTATTCGCACCCTGCTACGGAGTGGCAGATCACCGCAGTACATTCGGGTATCCTCTCCGGCGGGATGTGATGATCGGTCACGATAACGTCGATGCCGAGTTGTTTTGCATACTCGATCTCCTGATATGCGGAGATGCCGTTATCGACGGTGATTATAAGGGATACTCCCGACGCCTTCAGCGCGTCGATCGCGCGGGTGCTGATTCCGTAGCCCTCGTCATGCCTTGAAGGGATGCGGTAGGAAGCGTCCGCGCCGATGCTGAGAAGGTAATGCAGGAGCATAGTGGTCGCGCATATTCCGTCCACGTCATAGTCGCCGTAGACGCAGATGCTCTCGCCCGAATAGACCGCCTCCTCTATCCTGTCGACGGCCTTCCGCATATCGGGAAGCCCGAACGGATCGCGGAGCATGGAAAGATCGGGATACATGAACCTCGTCCTCTCCTCCTCCGTGGTGATGCCCCTCGCCCTGAGCGCACGCATGACTATGGGGAGGAACGCAGCGCTGCGGTCCGCCTCGGTCTCTGGCGTATAATACTTTGAGGGCGAGTAGATTATCATCGGGTCTGTTCCTTATTCGCGTTCCTTAACGGTCGCCATGCCTATGGCGATCTCCGTACGTTTTTTGAGCAGTTTGCAGCTTACATCGGGCGGTTCGGTAATGGAGCCGTTGAGCTTATGCGCGTTCGCCGCGCACCCGCCCGAGCAAAAGTACTTTGCCCAGCACTTGCTGCATTTTTCCTTTGTGAAGATGTTGCAGGAGGCGAATCTCTGCCTTATATCCTCACGGAGCGGGACATCGCCGTTCTCATCCTTTTCGAGGACGTTGCCAAGCAGGAAGTCCTTATCGCCGACGAACTGATGGCAGGGATAGACCTCGCCGTTGGGAGCGACGGCAACGTATTCGACTCCGGCTCCGCAGCCCAGAGCCCGTTTGGCGAGACACGGGGCGTTATCGAGGTCGACGTGGAAATGGAAGAAATTGAAGGGCTTGCCCTCCTTCTTCTGATCCAATACGTAATCAAGGAGCGTGTCGTACTCCTCTATCGCGCGGTCTACGTTCGAATCGTTGATCGCGTGGGGCTCATCGGGCTTCAATACAACGGGTTCGATCGATATCTGCTCGAATCCGAGCTCGTGCAGGGCCTTGACGTCCTCCGTAAAGTCGAGGTTGTCAGCGGTGTAAGTGCCCCTTATGTAATGCTCGCCGTCTCCGCGGAGCGAAACTAGCTTCTGCGCCTTGGGGACTATGGTATCATAGGAGCCTTTGCGGTTGGGCGTCACGCGGAGCGCGTCGTGCACCTCACGTCTGCCGTCGATCGAAATAACGACGTTGAACATCTCACGGTTGATATAATCGATCTTCTCGTCGTCAAGCGCTAAGCCGTTGGTCGTGATCGTGAAATTGATGTGCTTGTTGTGCTTTTGTTCGAGTTCGCGGCCGTAAGCGACGATACCCTTAACAACTTCCCAATTCATCAGCGGCTCGCCGCCGAACAGATCCACCTCGAGATGGTAACGTGTTCCGGATCTTTGAACGAGCATATCGAGAGCGGCTTTCGCAGTCTCGATCGGCATCAGCATCCTGCCTCCGTGGAACTCTCCCGTTTCGGCAAAGCAGTAAGCGCACCTAAGATTGCAGTCATGCGCCACATTGAGGCACATTGACTTGATGGGTGAAAAGGATGCGTCGGCATAAGGCGCTTTCGGCGCGGGTGAATCGAATACGCCTTCTTTTCGCAGCTCCTCGATCTCATCCATTATCTCCTGTATCAATGAATGAGAATAGGGCAATGCATTAACGGCATTGCCCCGCTCAACTGCGCTTATCACATCATACGAGGGTTTGTCCACCTCGTGTACGGCTCCGCTCTCGACATCCAGCACAAGATATGTGCCGCGATATTCAAATGCGTGGATCATTCTTATTTAGCCGTCTTAACGCACTTCTGGTTTGCTACAGTGCAGGAAGTTTTGCAGGCGGACTGGCAGGAGGCCTGGCACTCGCCGCAAGCGGTGTTTTCACCCTTCCTGATGCAGGGCTTCTGGATATTCTTAATGTGCTTCATGTTTAATCTCCGTAACGAATTATGACCCTTGTCGGATCACATTTTTATTATACAACCATCGGGTATCATATTCAAGTGTTTTTTTATAAATGGGAAACGACTGCATCTGCCGGCGCCGTCGATCAACGCCTCAGGTTTCTTATGATGCCGACTATCGCGCCGCCGAGCATACACATCGCAAAGTCCGCCGCAACGGCAAGGCTTAAGCTGAATTTGCCCGACAACAGAGAAAACACAAGGAACGTTATGAGCATATACGCGCCCCCTGCCAAAGCTCCCCATAACAGCGTCCGGCTCTTTACAGATCTTGCCGCTATCGCTGCGGCTGTAAGCGCCGAAACGACCTTTATCCCGGTATTAACAGCGTTGATGCTCTCCATCCCCAGCCATTGCTTTTGCAGAGCGAAAGCGAATGCTATAACGAGTATCACGCTCGCGGCGCATGCTATGAGCGCTCCGCGTATCACAGCCCGAAGGCTTGCGTTCCTGCTTTTGGTCTCCATGATATGCCTCCCGTATGATCTCGAGAAAACATATTCATTGCAGTCTTCAATAATGACGCATCTATATTGCGCAAAAGAAAAAGCAGCCCGTAATGAGCTGCTTTCGCAGATACCTGTAATTACTTGACGTCCCTGACGTCGCCGTCGATCGTCGCCTCAACGGGAGCGTCCTCGATGGTGGCGATAGCGCCCCTGGCGAATACGAGACGGGCCTTATCGGGACCGACGCTTACGGTGACGACGTCATCCTTGATGTTGGTGACGGTGCCGTAGATGCCGCCGATCGTGCGTACGCGGTCGCCCGGCTTGAGGGAAGAGAGCATCTCCTTGACCTTCTTTTCGCGCTTGCGCTGAGGGATGGACATGAGCAGCACCATGCCGATCATGAGGACCATCATGAGAATAAGGGGAAGCGCGCTGGAGAGAGGATTGCCGGATGCGGATTCTCCGCCTTCGGATCCCGTGCAGGAAACGAGGTTTGCAAGGAAAACGGGATTAATAAAAGAGAACATATCCTGATACCTTTCGTGTTTCGGCCATGCCGTATTATCAAAAAAATATGTTATACCATAAAGGCTCAAATGTCAAGAAGTTTTATCCCACAGGTCAATACCTGTCGAATCCGAAGCAGCGGCAGGGATCGATCACGATATCGTTTTTCAGCGTTTTGATCATGCTGAAAGGTTCGATCGCAGTCCCCGAGCCCGGCGGAGAGCCGCATAGAACGGAAACGGGATAAACATATTCGTCAAAGCCTGCGGGAAGCAGTAAGACGGGATCGATCCCCCGCCTGTAAAACAGCTCAGTAACAGCAAGCCTGTTTCCATCGGCATATCCCGCGCAGCAGCCGTTTTCCGTAACGTAAAGCACCGCGTCAGAAGCGGAGTATTCGCCGATAAAGGAAGAAAAATATGCTTCGTCACGAATTGTACAGCCGTCATGATCTCGCATAGCGTCCGAATACAGGCGAGCCAGTGCAGCCGGATCAGGCGAAATGTTCTCATACGTTTGGCCGATATTCGTCAGCTTATCGGCCGAGACAGCGACCTTCTTCCTCCAGATGAACGTTTTGTAGCCGAATCGCTCATAAAAAGCGGGATCGAACGGCTGCAGCACGGTCGCGTCAAAACCTCGCTCACTCATTATGTCAAAAGCCTTATCGAAAAGCGAGGTGCACAGGCCCCTGCCCCTTTTATCCGGGCACGTGCATACACCGGCGACCAGCGCGATACGCCTTGCAATGCCATTGAAGCGCATCATTACGGGTATGATGTGCATCATCGAGACCGGCGCAGCCTCGCCTATTTCAAACGCTCCCAACACATATTCCGGCTTCGATCTGGTCGAATAATAATGCTCGACAAAATACTCTCCGTCCTCCGGAAAGCATTCGAGCCAAAGCTTTTTTGACAGCCCGTATTCGGTTTCGTTCATCAGCCTAATATCCACTGTATAAAACTCCGATCTGTCATGAATACTTTTAATATGTTCAGGTTTCGCATTGCAATTTTGATGATAGCCGCCGCGCTTATGCTGCCTGCGCTCTCATGCCGAAAGGCTGAACCGGAGGGCGGCGCAGTCGATACAAACGCTTTACTCGGCATCGAGCTCTCCCCCGCCGCCAACGTCGAGTGGCGTACGTACTGTTCAAGGTGCGGTCACACCTATACCTACTACGACGCTTCGCATGTGATCGGCCTCGATCGGGATGAGCTGGCCTCGCGTTACCCGGATTGGGAGATCGTGACGTTCACGCGGGAATACGCGCTTATAACGCGCAGTATCGACCGCCTCTGCCCGGAGCATCACGTGCTCTATCTTAAGGACGGCGGTCTTGAGGTCTATTCCGTGACCGAGCCGGAGCTTGAGGAAGAACTGCTGATCGGACTTGATGCGACCCCGTTCGGGTTTGACCCGAACGCGGAAGAAATGCTTTCCCGCGGCGCGGTGTTCGATTCGCTGCGCGATCTGGACGAATATCTTGGATCCTTCGCCCGGTGAAAATACAGAAAAAGGCGCCCATACAGGACGCCTTTGACGCATCAATAATTTGTCGATACCTTTACGAGCTTCGACCTGTGATTCTCCTTAACATAGCCGTATTCGAACGCCTGGACAAGCATTTCGAGGCTGTGTATTTCTTCCTCGATGACGCGGCCCTTATCGGTATCCCTGACGGTCATCTGGCCCTTGGTCGCGAGAATATCCTGGACCTCAATGGTAGCCTTGATATCGGCGTTATCCTCGATCGCCTTCTGGAGGCTGACGAAGGGCTCGTGCGCGACAATGTAGATGCCGCGGGAATCGTAGGTCAAAGTGTAGCCCGCGATGCCCGTCGTCTTCTGATAGTACTTGGAGAAGCCGCCGTCGATGACGATGAGCTTGCCGTTCGCTTTGATGGGGTTCTCGCCGTTTATCTTTTCAACGGGGATATGGCCGTTGACTATTACGGAGTTTTCGGTATCCTCGATGCCGAACTCGTGCATTATTCGGATCGCCATATCCTCCGTATCCTGGTAGGAATAATAGGCATTGCGCTTTTCCTTGTGCGTCTTGGTATCGTCTATTTCTACACGCTCGAAGGTGGTCATCTTGTTCTTGCCGAAGAATGGCGAATCGGGGCCGCACCAGAGATACCACATAAGGTCGAGCTCCTCCTCCGTCCTCTCTTCCGGAGCTTTGTGATATATGCGCTTCACCTCGGAATCGAGGTAATCGAAGAGCTCCTTGCCGTGGCGCGCGACGCCGCCGAGCTCGACGTCCTTGAACGTGCCGTCCTCATTCATGGGAACGAGCGCGTGATAGAGCAGATTGTTGTTGACGATAAGGTACATGGAGCCGCGCTCGATAAAGAAGCGCATGTGCTTCTGTAGGCGCGGGCTCTTTAAAAAGCTCTGCTGGAGCTCGTCGATTATCATCTGCTCCTCTTCCGTGAGCTTATAGGGATTCTTCGGGTCGATAGTCGGGAAATCGGCGTCCTTTATGGGATGCGCGACGCCCTCTATCGTGATGGTGGAATGCTCCTTATTAATACCCTCGAGCAGCAAGCGGTGATCGAGCTTGAAGTTCGGGTTCCGCATTATCATCTGACCCTCGAGCTTGTGCATTATGACGAAAATCGCCTTGTGAAGCTTCGCCCTTATATTGGTTTCGGGATTGTCGTAATACGCATCGACGGAGGTCTTCCTCGGTCTGAACACGAGCGCGGATTTATACGTATCCTGCGCGAACATGAGCAGGTGGCGTAAGTTGATGCCGTAGACGTCCTCTATGAGTTCGAGGTTGCCGTGACGGAAGCTGTTGGTCAGCACGCCCGAGATGCAGGTCTTGTCGCCCATAGCGGCGCCCATCCATAGGATATCGTGGTTGCCCCACTGGATGTCGACGGAGGGATGGTCTAAAAGCAGGTCAAGTATACGGTGAGGCTCCGGGCCGCGGTCGTAGATATCGCCGACGATGTGCATGCGCTCTACGGCGAGGCGCTTTATTGCGTCGGTCAGCGCAACTATGACATTTTCGGCGTAATCATAGCGAATGATCGAATCGAAGATCTCATCATAATAGGCGTCAAGATCGTGGAAATTGACGCGGGCGGTCAAAAGCTCTTCGATAATATAGGCGAATTTGGGGTCGATATTCTTCCTCACGCGGGATTTGGTGTATTTGCTGGAGACCTTGCGGCCGAGCTGGATGAGGAGCCTCAGGATGCGTTTGAACCACGCGTCCTTATCCTCGATATGCTGAAGCTCCAATGCGATCTTCTGCTTGGGATAATAGACGATGGTCGCCAAAGTCTCCATCTCTTCAAAGGAAAGCTCGTCCTTAAACAGCCTCGATATCTCGTTCCTGATAACGCCGGAGCAGTTGTTCAGGATATGCTCGAAAGCGTCCCCCTGACCGTGCAGATCGCTCATAAAATGCTCTGTCGATTTGGGCAGAGCAAGTATCGAGCTCAGGTTGACGATTTCGGTCATTGCGTCCTCCTGCGTGGGAAAGGACTTTGCAAGCTGAGTAAGGAAACGGAGATTGTCTTTGATCTCCTGCTCGTTGACGAGTTTCTTCATAACCAAGATTTCCTCCCTGAAGCGTTATTCTTTTTTTATTATAGCACCTTATCCCCCGTTTTGGAACCGACGGGAGATTATATTTATTCCTTATAGAGCTCAGCGGCGTCCTCTATGCGTTTCTTGACGTCCGAGCGCAGATCCGCCGGATCGATGACTTCCACCATATTGCCGTATTGGCAGACCCAGTTGATGAAGCCCTCGCTTGCCGCGGCTTCGACGAGCGCTATGAAATGATTCTCGCCGTCCTTCTTGACGGGGATATCGTCGCCGAATCGGTCAAACAGCTCATTAAGAAGATCAATATGGCAGCGGAGGCGTATCTTTTTGATCTCGCCGCCGAACATATTGAGGCATTTGGAAGCATAATCGACCGCGTTGAAGCGCCCCTCGTATTCGCTGACCTCGTTTACAGGGCGGATCGGCGCATCCTCTATGCGGACGTCGCGGATACGGTCGAGCCTGAAATGGGTAAGGCCCTCTTTGCCGCTCATATTCGATATGAGATAATACCTGTCCTGCACCCACACCATCGCGTACGGGCTCACAAGATAGCGCTTGCCGCGCCTCTGTACGACGTCGCGGCGCATAATGCTGCGCTTGTAGTAGAGGAATGAAATGGACTTCTTCGAGGCGATACCGTAGTTTACCATCTCGATCGTTCGGTAGACTTCCTCATTACCGAACTTTACGCCGCTGATGTTGGAGGCGTTCTTTATGCCCTCCTGCTGATAGACGCTCAAAAAACCCATGAGCTTTTCCATAAGCGCGGCGGTCTTGCTTTCGGTAACGAAGGGAGCAGCCTGCACGGCGGAGATCATAAGCATTATCTCCGCCAGAGTGAACCTGCGGTTCCTGAGATAGAATCCCTTAGGCGTTGTAACGACGTCAAAGCCGTACTCGGAGAGCGCCTCCACGTCGCGATAAACGGAGCGTCTGTCCGTGGCGTAGCCGCGTTTGTTGAGCTCGGCAAGCAGGGACTGGCTGTTCAATATGTGCTCCTCATCCGTAAGCTTATACAGGATATCGAGCAGTGTGAGCATCCTGACCTTTATCATCAGTCGAACACCCTCCTGCCCCACGCAAAGTGGCTGATCGACCAAGAGCCGAAATCGGAAATGACTATCATGCCCTGGGAGCTGGACGCGTGGATATACGTGTTATTGCCGAGATAAACGGCAACGTGGCTTATGTAGGAATGCGAGTCGTTATAGTAGAATATGAGATCGCCCCTCTGGAGCTCGGTATATGTGGGGACCATGGTCCAGCCGTCGTAATTCGCGTAGCCGGCGGCTGTGAGCCTGCCGATGTTGATGCCCATCTGCCTCAGACAATAGTAGATGAGGCCGGAGCAGTCGAAGCACGAGGGGCCGTTCCCGCCGAGCACGTATGGCTTGCCGAGCTGAGCCTGCAGCAGAGCGATGAAGCCCTCTACACCCGTCGTCGGGAAATCCGAGGGTACGGGCGTAGGCGCCGGTGTAGGCGTATTGGTGGGCTTGGGCGTAGGAGTCGCCGTAG
>JAFZYC010000030.1 GCA_017616435.1 Clostridia bacterium | reverse complement strand
GATCTGTTCTGTTTATAATATTACCAATATTACCAATATTTCTCAGATACAGATTTTTATTATTTTATTTATTTATTATTAATATTACCAATATTACCAATATTACCAATATTACTTAATATTTATCTATATTTATATTATAGTACATTTGTTCTGATTTGTCAAGAGCAAAACAGCGGCCCTCTGTGCAAAAAGCTTGATTTTGCGGTTTCGAGATGATATAGTGACAGAAAACAAACGCCGCCGCATAGGATGGAACGATGGAAAAGAAGAACAATAAAACGGGCCTCGGCGAGAGCATAGCCGCGCTCGAGGAAGCGGTGCTCTCGGATTACGGCAGGGACCGCGTGATCGACAGGCTGGAGCTTTACATGCAGCCGGACAGGCTCGTGATCGAGAGCATAATAGAGAAGCTGTTCCGGGTGGTTTTCCCCGGCTATTTCAGCTCCGGCTCGAACAGGCTCTACAACCTCAAAAACAGCATACCCGCGCTGATGGAGGATATCGCTTTCCACCTTTCTGCGCAGGTCGCCATCGCGTTGAAGAGCGGCGGCAGCTGCGAGACCGACGCCGTTTCGGAAGCCGAGCGCATCACCGCCGAGTTTTTGGGGCGCCTCCCCGCTATACGCGAGCTAGTCGATATGGATCTTTCCGCCGCTTACGACGGGGATCCCGCGGCGGTCAGCCGCGAGGAGATAATAATCTCCTACCCCGGCATATACGCGGTAACGGTCAACCGCCTCGCGCACGTGCTGTATGAGCTGAAGGTCCCGCTCATACCCCGCATAATGACGGAGTACGCTCACGGGCGGACGGGCATCGACATACATCCCGGCGCCTCCATAGGCAAATACTTTTTCATCGACCACGGCACGGGCATCGTGATAGGCGAGACCACGGTCATAGGCGACAACGTGAAGATCTATCAGGGCGTGACGATAGGCGCGCTCTCCACCCGCGGCGGGCAGAGGCTGCACGGGGTGAAGCGCCACCCCACGATAGAAGACAATGTCACGATATACGCCGGGGCATCGATATTGGGCGGCGACACCGTTATAGGGCACGATTCGATAATCGGCAGCAACGCTTTTCTGACGCGCTCCGTGGAGCCGGGGACGCGGGTCAGCGTCCGCAACCAGGAGCTCCAGTTCAAGAGCGGCCAGCCGCAGCACGAGGCGAAGCCCGCAAGATCCGACGAGCCGCCCGTATGGTTCTACGTCATCTGAAAGGAGTGCTTGAAATGGCAAACATACATACCTCCGTCGAACAGCTCATAGGCTCGACGCCCATGCTGGAGCTCAAACGCACCGAGGAGGCCGAGGGCATAAGGGCGAGGCTCATCGCCAAGCTCGAATACGTCAATCCCGGCGGCAGCGTGAAGGACCGCGTCGCCCTGAACATGATAAACGACGCGGAGCGAAGGGGCCTTTTGAAGCCCGGCGCCGCCATAATCGAGCCGACCTCCGGCAACACGGGGATAGGCCTTGCGCTGATCGCCGCGCTGCGCGGATACAGGGCGATAATAGTCATGCCCGAGACGATGAGCATCGAGCGCAGGAAGACGATAGCCGCCTATGGCGCCGAGGTCGTGCTTACCGAGGGCTCGCGCGGGATGACCGGCGCGATAGAGAAGGCGTACGAGCTCGCGGAGAAGCTGCCCGGCAGCTTCATACCCTCCCAGTTCGAGAACCCCGCCAATCCCGAGGCGCATTTTTTGACCACAGGGCCGGAGATATTCCGCGATACCGAAGGGAAGGTCGATATCTTCATCGCGGGAGTGGGCACCGGCGGCACATTGACCGGCACGGGCAGGTATTTAAAATCCAAGCTCCCCTCCGTCGCGGTGGTTGGAGTCGAGCCCGCCTCCTCCCCCGTGCTCTCCGCGGGCGTCGCGGGGCCGCACGGCATACAGGGCATAGGCGCGGGCTTCGTCCCCAAGGCGCTCGACATAGGCATATACGACGGCATAATACCCGTCAGGGACGAGGACGCGTACGAGGCAGCGCGTCAGCTCACAAAGCGCGAGGGGCTGTTCGTCGGGATATCCTCCGGAGCGGCCGCCTGGGCCGCGATAGAGCTCGGCAAGCGCCCCGAGAACGCGGGAAAGACCATAGTCGCGCTCTTCCCCGACGGCGGAGCGAAGTACCTTTCGACGCCGCTGTTCGGGTAACAGGTAACGGGTAATATGTAAGGCCGAGGGGGCGGAAGTCCGATAGTGATAAGTATGATAGGAATTGCAGCATTACGTAATTATCACAGGAACAAGTGAAAAGCCGTAATTACCTGCGTCTTCAACAGAGAAGCCTGTGTACACGGGCTTCTCTGCTTAAGCAAAGGGGGAGTCGACACGAAAATTGCAAAGTATATGATAACGATGCTGCTCATCGCCCTGTGCTTTTGCATGGGCGGCGAGATCTTTCAGCTGTATACCGCGACCTTCACGGATAAATACTGCTTTATCGATATCACCCTTCCGGAAGACGATTCGGCGCTGACCGTTGCCAAGGCGGCGAAGAGCTTCGGGAGCGAGGTGTTCGCGGCGATCACGGAGTCGAGCTCGCCGCACAGCAATCGTCTTCGCATTTACGGCACCGAAGGCGCGCTTTCCGAGCTGTGCTCCGATCTCGGTACAAAGGGCGGAACTGCTGAAAGCATATTCTCCGGAGCGACCGATATAGCGTTTTTCGACATTTCAGAACTCGGCGCGGACGAGGCGGGCGTGACCTTCTATTTCTCCGGGGACAAAAGCACGGTCACCGATATTCGCGTAAGGTTGGCCGATGCAGGGCTTAACTGTTCTTACTTACACAAGAGTGCGCCCTCTTCAAACAGGTGGTTGCTGATGGGGATTTGGACGGTAGCGGCGGCGTTCGTTCTTTTCATGACGTGGATGGATATCCAGTTCCAAAAGAAAAAAGCGTTCGTAAGGATCTCCCTCGGCGAATCGGTCTACGCGATAATACTCCGCGGCATATTATCGGACCTTATTGTCTTCGCACTCATTTTCATTATCGAAAAAGCGATCCTTTCGCGCTTTGTTTTCACGGGATTCAGGGCGCGGTTCGTTCTTTTGGTCTGTTTGGGCGCACTCCTTATAAACTCCGCTTTGTACCTGACCATGGCAAAATACGATTATAAGGAGGTCATGTACGGAGCAAATATAAGGCAGAGCCTCCTTTCCGATTCGTACCTTATCAAAGCCGTGCTAATGCTGCTGATAATAGTATCCCTTTCTGAGAATGTGCTGCTTATCAAGAGTAATTACCGCTTTGCGGAGTCGTATTCGAAGATAGACCGCCTGACCGATTATGGATCGATTAGGGCAGAGACAGAGAACTCTTTTATTTCTCCGGAGGAATATGAGGCTTCGTTCGAAGAGGAGGAAGCCAAAGAGAACACTCTCGCTCTGGCGGAACGCAGGCTTTTTCTCAAGGCTTATTCCGAAGACAGGGTGCTCCTCTCCGTTTCATTCGCGGAGTTGGACGAGCCGATACTTTTCATCAATAAGGCCGCGGTCGAAGCCCTGGCATCGGATGCTTCCTTCCTTAAAGCTTCGGATAAGGATTTTGTGGTTTATGTGCCCGAAAGCAAAAGGGAAACGATAACCGATGAAGATATTGCGTTCGCTTCGGGTACCTGTGCGCGGCTTCTTTTCGGAATATCGGATCATACCTGCGAGACCGTTTTTTACGAGCATACCGAAATGATCTACTTCGATCTGCAGAACGGGGCTATACTGGCTAACGGCTTTGAGAGGCTTTCCGATCCGATAATGGTACTTTGCAACGTTCCGGGTGAAAAGGCCTTACTGCTTGCGGAAAACGAGGATTTGCCGTATAGCTTCGGGGCGTCCTTCTGGAACATCTGCTTCTCAAGCTCCGCATCCTCGGAGCCCCTTGAGGAGTGCGGCTTCGTTAAAGATATAAAATGGATAAGCGTAAAAGAGCAATGCTTTGAAAACCGCAGCCGCATAATCCGCGCCGTTATACTGGGCGTGACCATCAGCGCCTTCCTTTGCGTATTCTGTCTGCTCATATCGGGCTCGGCGGTGCGCGCGGAATACATGATCAATTCAAAACGCATCGCTCTGAAAAAGATACTGGGCTATGGGCTCATATCAAGGAACCGAAACACGCTCGTTTTCAACGCCGTCACCGTTTTGGCGGGGCTTGGGATCGCCGTCATACTTACGGTGCTTTTAAAGCTCGCGCCCATTAAGACGCTGCTCCTGTGCGGCGCCGCGCTGCTTTTGACGGATCTTGTGCTGGTAACGCTGATGATGGCGAGAACGGAGAAAAAGAACACGGCAAACGTTCTGAAGGGAGGATGCCTGTGATAGATATTAAGAACTTAAACAAGAGCCTGGGCGGAAAAACGCTTTTTGAGGATCTGAACGTTCATATAGAAAGCGGAGAATTCGTGGTATTCTGCGGCGAAAGCGGGTGCGGCAAGACCACTCTTTTGAATATGATAGGCGGCATCGAAAGGCCCGATTCAGGCGTCATTTCGCTCGACGGAACGGATATCTGGAAGCTCAAGAGCAGGCGGAAGCTCTTCCTTTACAAATACGGCTTCCTTTTCCAGAACTTCGCGCTGCTCGAGGACGAGACCGTAGAAAAGAACCTGAGCATTATCTCAAAGCACGCCCGTACGGATATGTCAATCCCCGAAGCCCTCGAGCGCGTGGGCCTTGTCGATAAACTGGATACGGAGGTGTTCAAGCTTTCGGGAGGCGAGCAGCAGAGGGTGGCTCTCGCGAGACTTATGCTCAAGAAATGCGATACGATACTTGCGGACGAGCCCACCGGTTCGCTCGACGAAAGAAACGCCGAGGACGTTTTGAAAATACTGCATTCGCTGTGCGACAGCGGTAAAACCGTCATAATCGTAACGCACAGCCCAACAATAATAGAGTCCGAAAGGAGAGTAATAAGGTTATGAGCAAGGAAGGAAAGCGCTCTTCAAGCGCCATCAAAAAGACGCTTATAGTGTTCGGAGCCGCGGTCGCGATATTCGCGATAATCAACGTTCTGTGGTACTTCGGTTACAGGCTCCAGTACAATAAGATCGCGGCCCGGCTCGACGCTTCCGAATACGCGGAAGATGCGGAAGCTAAGACGAGGACGGTTTATTCAAAGGTCGTCGACGAATACATTATCAGGATGACATTCCCCTCATATCTTCAGAAGGGCGGCAAAATAACAATAGCAAAAAATACTGATTACTCTTCTGATGGCCTTGCGCAAAGCAACGACGAGCAGTATTCGATTGCTTTCTATTATTGGCCCAAGCCTTTCGGAAAGGAACGGCTGGGCGTATCGATTTCGGAAAACGACTCCGTCGAAAACAACTGGTATCAGGTCTACATTTATCCCGATCTTTCGCTCGTTATCCGCGAGGATTACAGGAAAGAAGAAATACAACTTTGCAACGAATTGATAAATAAATACAAGGATGAGATAGAAAGGATGAAAGCCATCCTTGAGGACACGATCGGCGTCGACTTTGATAAAAAAGCTTGGTATGGCAAGGTCTGATCGCTATTTGAGCAAGGGAATGCTTGTGACAAAACGGCAAAGTTAGGTAACAGGGAATAGGTAACAGGTAATAGGTAAGGCCGAGGGGCATCCGCCCTGCGGCCTTTTTTTATGCGCAAGGCGGAAAACGCGCTTAAAATGTGAATATTCTGTAAAACCGTCGGGCTTTGGGGCGGGGCGAGGGGCGCCGGCGGCGCGCGGGCGCTTGCCTCGGCCCATGTTTTCTGTTATAATATATGTGTAGAAAAATCCCCTTTACGGAGAGCGAAAATGAAGGAAAGCTTTTATCGCACGGCAATGCTGCTGGGCGAGGACGCGGAAGGAATACTCGCTTCTTCTCACGCGGCGGTCTTCGGCGCGGGAGGCGTGGGCGGTCACGCCTGCGACGCGCTCGCAAGATGCGGCGTGGGGCATATCACCGTAGTCGACTGCGCGAAGGTGAAGCCGAGCAACCTCAACCGCCAGATATGCGCCGAAAAATCTACGATAGGCATGGATAAGACGGAGGCAATGCGGCGGCATCTGACGGCCGTCTCCGACTGCATCGTCACGGCCGTGAACGCCTTCGTCACTTCAGATAACGCGCCGGAGCTCATCCCCGCGGACGCCGATATCGTCATCGACGCCGTGGATAACGTCACGGCGAAGCTCGCTGTCATCACCGAATGCAGGGCCCGCGGGATACCCGTGCTCTCCTCCATGGGCGCGGGCAACCGTCTGGATCCCACCGCCGTCCGTATCGCGGACGTTTACAAGACCTCCGTCGACCCGCTCGCCCGCGTCATGCGGCGGGAGCTCAAGAAGCGCGGGGTAAAGGAGCTCACCGTCGTTTATTCTTCGGAGGAGCCCAAGACGCCGGTCATGGAGGCTCCCGACCCCGATATGAAGCGCAGCGCTCCCGCCTCCGTACCGTTCGTCCCGGCCGTGTTCGGGATAACGCTCGCGAGCGAGGCGGTCCGAACAATACTGAAAAAGAGGACTATCGAATATGATTAAAACGCTTATAAGAGATAAAAAAGGAGGCAAAGCGCGAAGGACGCTCGCGGCGCTGCTCCTGGCCGCGGCGTTGGTATTCGCGGCGCTCCCCTCGGGCGCGGCGGCCCGTATCTCCGCTCCCCTGCCTGATGAGGCGATCGAGCGGGACGAACGCGGTGTGAGCGGGATATCCTCCGAAACGGGCGATCCCATCCGCGGTCTTGCGGGCATCGACGACGTGAAGGCGCCCGCGCTCGACGAGGATTTCACCACGATCCGCGTGCTGATATCCGTGGGAAGCACCTCCTATATCAACCTCGACCTCGGCACGGAATACCTGCTGCCCGAAAGCGGGCGCATACTCTCCGGTTCCGAGGCGTCCCCCTACCCGATAAAGGTCTCCGTCTCGAGCGGCGTGGTATCGATCACCGACCGCAGCACGGGCGAGGTCCTGGCCTCCGGCTCGACGGTGGATCTCGAGCGCACGGTGATCGGCTATGAGGCCGGCGTCGCCACGCTGACCCACAGCGCGGACAGCGACACGCAGGGCAGGATGTATCTGGGCGATTTCAGGTTCAGCGCTTCAAGCGGCAATGTGCGCATGATTAACATAGTGCCCATGGCCTATTACCTCTACGGCATAGTGGGCTATGAGCTCAACACCTCCAGCTATCCGGAGGCGCTGAAGGCGCAGGCCGTCGCCGCGAAGACATACGGGATATTCTTCATGGATTTCTCCGATGGCAGCGAATACGACGTTCAGGACGGCTGGTCGAGCGCCCTCTATCAGGCGTACCGCGGCTTCCGCGAGAACAGGCTCGTGACAATGCCCTTCTGCCTTGCCGTCGCGGGGGAGGCGCTTGCCTATAACGGCAGGTTCATACCCACCTTCTACGGTCATTCCGACGGCGGCGAGACCGCCCTTCCCTCCCAGGTGTTCGGCAGCAGCCAGTATGACGTCGGCTACGACGTGTTCATAGACGATATCGAGTTCGACTACTACCCCGGCAGCAGGCAGCTCATAAACGTCGAGTTCGGCGGAACGGGCGATTCCAGCCGCTTCCGCGATTTCATACTCGGTAAGATCAACGATATCTACGGCGAGGATTCGTTCGAGGTAGTCTCGATCAGCGAGCTCTATACCTTCGATCCCCTCCCAGGGACGCAGCGCAACATGCGTCAGCTTCACGTCGCTGCAACGGTGAAGCATTACACGGAGGTCATGCCGACCGATCCGCCCGTTCCCACCGACGAGCCGATCGCGACCGATCCGCCCCAAAAGGACGGCGAGCCCGATCCCACCCCGACCTCTGCGCCGACCGAAACTCCCGAGCCCACGGCGACTCCGGAGCCGACGCCCGTTATAGTCGAGGTCGAGGAGGAGTTCTCCTTCGAGTGCGCGACGAGCCAGCTCCGCTCCTACGCCCTCACGGATATAGACGGCAGCGGCGACAACTACTCGAGCAGCAAATACGTATTCACCTCGAACTACAAGCTCTATTGGGGCAGGGAGACCGAGAACGGCTACACGCTCATATTCTCCCGCTACGGCAACGGCGTGGGCCTTTCGCAGACCGGCGCGCTCGCAAGGGCCAACCCCGACACCTTCGCGCAGGATTACCGCGAGATACTCGCGTTCTACTACCCCAATTTCGAGCTGATAAACATCACGGAGCGCACGCCCGACGAGATGGGCGGCCCGAGCCCCGTGCCCTCGCCCGCGCTGGCCTACGCCGTCTGCACGGACGACAACACCAATTTCCGCATGGGCCCGGGGACGAGCTACCCCAGCATGGGCAAGGTGCAGACGAACGAGCACCTCGATCTGCTCGAGGCGACGGAAAACGGCTGGTACAAGGCCCGCTGGAACGGCATGACGGGCTATATCATAATGGATTACGTAAGGATAATACTCTTCCCCTCGCCTGCGGGCGGCGTGTTCACGCTGACCGACGGGGTCACGAACATATCCTGCAACCTGCGCTCGGAGCCCTACATAAGGGATTCGAACATAATCACCCGCCTGCCCTCCGGCACCGGCTTCACGAGCTGGATGCATTTCGGCAAATGGCATTATGTTACGACGGACAACGGCTACGCGGGGTTCGTGAGCAACGTCGTCGTCACGTTCTACGACCCGTATGAATACACCGGCGTCGCGAGCCTCGCTTACAAGGAGTACCCGACTATATCCCCCGGCTCGCAGCTTATGCCGCTTCTCCCGCCCTCGCCGGGCAGAAAGGAAAAGCCGAAGGGCTGAGCCCCTTTTGAACGATGAAAAAGCTCGTATCGATCACAGCGGTAATACTTACAGCGTTGCTTTTTGCGGCAGGAGCGTCCTGCCGCAATTTTCCCG
>JAFZYC010000029.1 GCA_017616435.1 Clostridia bacterium | reverse complement strand
GACCGAGACGCAAAAAAAGCACCGTTATACGCGGTGCTTTTTTAATATGCTTTTTTTACAGTATCGGCTCGTCGGGCTCGGGCGCCGCGGCGGTCGTGGGATCTATGAGCGGGAGGCTTATGAGAAGGCTCTCGGCCTCTGCGCGGTCAAAGCCTATGAGCTCGACCTCAAGGAACGTGTAATCCGTGACGCGCCACAGATAGTGCACGCTGCCGGTATCGTTCGCGCGGTATCTCGCCGCGCCGATCATGAGCTCCTCCTCGTATTCCGCGAGCACGCGGCAGGAGTAGAACTTATAGCCCTCCTCCGACTTGCCCTCGGCTCTTACGAAGAGCTCCACGTCGCTCTGCTCCGCCTCCATGAAGTCGGGCAGCTCGCCCGGCACGAGGTACATGGGATCGGCGGGATCGCCGAGGAACGTGCCCAGCCATACGTAGCCGGTGAGGCTGCCGCGCTCCGCGATCTCGGTGGGGACGGGCGTGGGCTCGACCACCATGCCGCTCTGATCGGGAGAGGGCGTGACTTCCGGATCTATTATGGGATCGGGCGTCACGATCACGGGATCTACGGTAGAGGACGGCACATACGCCGTGGAGTAGGGGTGATCGTTCTGGCCGACGTCGTTCTTGCCGCCGTGGTGTTCGCCGGGCACTATCACGTCGCCGGACGGGGACTGATGCGCGTCATCGAACGCGGTCTTTGAGGAGAACCCGTCGAACGGGGTAATGACCTTCGTCGCGGTGAGCACGGTAAAGCCGAGTATGAACACCGCCGCGACAGCCGCAAAGCCCGTGAACACGCGCTTTACGATGCGCGCGCGCTTCTCCTTACGGGAGGGGAATATGACGATGCCCTCCTCCTTTGCCGCGGCCTTGATCCGCGCCAGCATGGCGGGATAGTCGACCTCGCTGTCGTCGGCCTCCGCGGCCTCCGTGAGCAGGCGGTCGATCGCCGCTTCTTCCTCGGGAGAAAGCTCCGTATCGAATTCGATTGTTCTCAGTTTGTCATCCATGATCTATTCCCTTTTCCCGCAAACGCTGCGCCAGCAGTTTTCTCCCCCGTGCCATACGTGACTTTACGGTCCCTTCCGAAACGCCCAGCGCGTCCGCTATCTCAAGCACGCTCATCTCGCTGTAGTAATACATCTCTATCGGCTCCCGGTACTTCCTTTCGATCCTTGCGAGAGCCGCCTTCACGATCGCACGCGTGTCGTTCTCAGCCGCTTCGTCCTCGGGGGTCGCGCCGCTGTCCGCGACCTCCGCGCCGACAGGCTCGTCGGAAAGCACCTCCTTCCCGCTCCGCCTTCGGGCGTCGTGCGCCGCGTTGACAGCAACACGGTAGAGCCACCCCTTCAGCTGCGCGTCGGAAAGGCCGGCTATGCTGTCCATGTTTTTAAGGAGGGAGAGGAATACGTTCTGTGTGACGTCCTCGGTCATCTCCTTGTCGGAAAGCACCCTGTATGCCGCCCAGTAGACGAGCCTGGAGTAATTCTCATATATGCTGTCGAAATCTCTTTCAGGCATATCGCGATCGATCCTCCATCCGGCAAAAACGCCCCCATGCCGAACTTCATTTATATAACGCACGGGAAGGGCGTTAGGTTCCCGTTTTTTTGGTGAAATTACAAAAAATCTTTAAAATATATCGATTTCGGCCGTTTTTCAGGCCGAAATGGCCCCGTTCGGGCAGTATCGCTATTATACCACGGATACAAGGCTAAGTCAAAAGCGGCAAATAAAGAGCGGCGAGGTCATACGCTCCGCTCTTCTGCCGCGTCAGTTTGCGCTTTTACGCCTTCGCCCAAGACGGAACTCAATGAGGAATATCCCGAAGCTCGCGAGTATTATCGCAAGGAGATAAACGATTATCTCCGCCGCTGTCCCGAACCGCACCGCTATCTCGTGGAAAACGGGCTGGGTCGAGGGATAGTACGGGGTGATGTAAAACATGTTGGCCTCGACGTGTATGTCGCGTATTATGTTGTGGCTTATGACGTTGATCGCCTCCGCTGCGGCCGCCATTATGAGGAAGAGTATCACGGAGGGGTAAAAGCGCACGCGTTCCCTGCGAAGCAGTATCCGCATGGCGGCGAGGCATTCGACTATCATCAGCGCGTGGAAAAGGAAGCTGTGGCAGAACAGCGCGATCTGCGGCCGCATCATATCCTCCGGCACGGCAAGCGCCATCACCGCGGCGAGCGGGGTGAACGTGCAGAGGAACACGAGCACGGCTTCGCGCGCGGCGCCCTTTATAAACAGCAGCGAGAACGAGCAGTACATCGCCATACTGCACAGCTGCCACGGGAAGAACCACGCGGAAACTACGTCCTTGTAGACGTATTTTGCTACGAAGAACTGCTTCCATATCTCGGTGAGCAGCATGAAAGCGCCGAGAATTATTATTATCCGCAGCAGCTTTTTGTCGTCGAGCCTTTTGAACAGGAAAAAGAGCCCCAAAGCCGCCGCGGCAATGAAAACGACGATACCTATATGCACCGCGCCGTATGGCTGCGGGACGGATGCGAACTCCGCGCCCATTATCTCCTCCGTAAACAAGATAGGGCAATGCCCGTAAAGCATGATATCACATCGCCGCACGTTTGTCCACGGGACAGGCGGTCTTAATGCCGTCTTAATACACAGCTTTTTGCTTTTATACAATTTTAAAGCGGGGCTGATTATAATACATAAAACAACAGGAAAGGAGCCGACGCGGCATTATGGACAGCTTTGAAGCCGAAGGGTTCAAAAAGAAGCGGATACTGTCTCCGTGGATACTGATCATAGCGGGATTTGCCGCGGTGATACTCCTCGGAGCGGGACTCCTCATGCTGCCGTTCGCCTCTTCCGGCACGCCCGCGCCCTTCGGGGACGCGCTGTTCACATCCGTATCCGCGGTCTGCGTAACGGGGCTCGTCGTCAGGGATACGGCGACCTGCTGGTCGGGCTTCGGCCAGGCGGTGCTCCTGCTGCTGATCCAGATAGGCGGGCTCGGCGTAGTTACCGTGGCGGCCTCGCTGACGATACTCTCGGGGAAAAGGATCTCGCTCTTCACCAGAAGCACTATCAAAAGCACCATGGCGGCCCCGCAGCTGGGCGGCATAGTCCGGCTGACCAAGTTCGTATTGAGGGGGACTTTCCTCGTGGAGCTTGCCGGAGCGATCCTGATAATGCCGTCGATGATAATAAGGTACGGCGCCCGCGGGATTTGGCTCTCGGTGTTCCACTCCGTTTCCGCGTTCTGCAACGCCGGCTTCGATATAATGGGAAGGGCGACGGGCGCATACTCGTCGCTGACCTCGTTTGCGGCGGATCCATTTGTCACGGTCCCCGTAATGCTGCTGATACTGATCGGCGGCATAGGCTTCATCACATGGGATGATTTCAGGACGCACAAGTTCCGCTTCTCCAAATACAGCATGCAGAGCAAGGCGGCGCTCACGGTGTCCGGAATACTGATACTGATACCGGTCGTTATCCTGTTCTTTGTCGATTACAAGGGCTTGCCGATGGGGGAGAGGGTACTTTGCTCCCTCTTCCAGGCGGTCACGCCGAGGACGGCCGGCTTCAACACCGCGGATCTGACGCGGATGTCCGGGCCGACTAAGGGACTGACCACCGCGCTGATGCTGATAGGCGGATCGCCGGGCTCCACCGCCGGCGGTATGAAGACCACGACTATCGCGGTGCTCGCGGCTGTCGTCGCTTCGACGTTCAATAAGAATTCGGAAGTGCACATGTTCAAGCGCAGGGTGGAGCCTGCCGCGGTAAAGACCGCCGCAACGCTGTTCATGATGTACCTGACGCTCTTCTTCACGGGAGCGTGCGCGATAAGCCTTATCGAGGGTATCCCGATGAGCGACTGCGCGTTCGAAACGGCCTCCGCGTTGGGTACGGTCGGCTTGACGATGGGCATCACGCCGCTGCTCGGCACAGCGTCCAGATGCATACTCATGGCGCTGATGTTCATGGGCAGGGTCGGAGGACTAACGCTGATCTACGCGTTCCTGCCCGGCGCGGGAACGGTGAGATCCAAGTACCCGCTGGAGAACATAACCATTGGATAATAATTAAGCCGCACAGGCGGCGTAAGGACGGGGAATATGAAAACAGTACTGTTGATAGGCGTGGGAAGGTTCGGGCGCCATGTGGCGATCCAGCTTTCCAAGCTCGGACATCAGGTGATGGCCGTTGACATCGACGAGGAGCGCATAAACGAGATACTCCCGTATGTGACCGGCGCGCAGATAGGCGACAGCACGAACGAGGGCTTCCTTCGCTCGCTCGGGGTGGATAACTTCGACGTATGCATGGTGGCGATAAGCGGGGATTTCCAAAGCTCGCTCGAGACCACCTCGCTTCTTAAGGAGCTCGGCGCGAAATGCGTCGTCGCGCGGTCGGAAAGGGACGTACAGGCCAAGTTCCTGCTGCGCAACGGCGCGGATCACGTGGTCTATCCCGAGATGGAGATGGCCAAGTGGGCGGCTATCCGCTACACCGGCGACCATATCCTCGATTACATAGAGCTCGACGAGGATCACGCCATATTCGAGGTGACCGTGCCGGAGGCATGGTACGGAAAGACGGTCGGAAACCTCGACGTCAGGAAAAAGCACGGCGTCAATATCCTCGGCGTCAAGCGCAACGGGGCAACGGATTTTACGATCACTCCCGATACGCTGCTCTCGGGGAACATCACGCTGCTCGTACTGGGAGAATACAGCGCTCTCAGGCGATGCTTCAAGATCTGATCAGGAGGAGGTGTTTTACTTGGAAGATACCTTGCTTATTATAATGCTTGCGGTGCTCGTGGTCGCGGGCTTTGCCGCGATACTGTTCTTCAGCGGACTGCTTGGCAAAAAGCGCAGGAACAAAGCGGAGATACCGGCGCCCGTCAGGAACGACCGGCCCGCGGAAAAGGAAGGCCTGCTTGACGAATACGATCGCCTTGGCATAATCCGCTTTGACAAAACGGGCAAAGCGGAGGATCCCGCACACCCCGAGGGAGAAAAGTCGGAATAGATTAGATCTGCATGCTGTGGTATAATATAAGCGTCCAATACTCCGCGAAAGGATAGTAAACGTGAAGCCCGACAGCAAACGCAGCAATAATACGGCAGGCGAGCACATACTCGTTTGCCTTTCGTCTGCTCCTTCAAACGAAAGAGTCGTCAAAACAGCGGTAAGGATGGCCTCCGTTTTCGGATCGCCGCTCACGGCGCTGTACGTCCGCACGCCCGATTACGACTCGATGGATCCCGCGGACAGGAAACGCCTTGACGCGAACATCCGCCTTGCGGAGAACGCGGGCGCGGAGATCGTTACCACTCACGGCGACGATATCCCCGAGCAGATAGCGGAATACGCAAGGCTCTCGGGCGTCACCAAGATAGTGATAGGCATAAAGAGCGCCGACCGCAGGCGGATATTCTTCCGCCCCACGCTGACAGAGCGGCTGTTCGAGCTCGTTCCCGGCATCGACATACACGTCATACCGGATACCAGCACGCTTAGCTCATACCGAAGCAGGAAGGAATCGTACGAGGGCTCTTTCATCCCCTCGTGGAGGGATATCGGCGTCACCGCCGCCCTGCTTGCCGCGGCGACGGGCATTGGCTTCCTTTTCCAAAGGCTCGGCTTTACCGACGCGAACATAATCACAGTCTATCTGCTCTGCGTGCTCCTGACCTCCATACTCACGAAGGGCTATACCTGCGGAGTCATAGGCTCGTTCATAAGCGTAATACTTTTCAACTTCTTCCTTACAGAGCCCCGCCTCACGCTGCAGGCGTACGGCTCGGGCTATCCGGTAACGTTCGCGATAATGCTCGTCGCCTCGATACTGACGAGCACCCTCGCCGCAAAGCTCAAGGCGCAGGCAAAGCTCTCCGCGGGCGACGCGTTCAGGACAAAGCTCCTTTTCGATACCAACAGGATACTCCAGGGCGCGAAGGATGAGAACGAGATACTCACCATCACCGCGTCGCGCATCTCAAAACTGCTGGAGGTCGATACGGTGGTATTCCCCGCGGCGGAGGGAGCGCTTTCGGAGGGGCGGCTGTTCTCCGCAGGCGACGAGGCCGGCTCCGCTGTAAAGGCGGAGGGCGACGAATACAATGCCGCAATGCGGGCGCTCAAAGGGAAAACGGCCTCCGGCGCGAGGAAGACCCCCGACAAGGGCTCGAGATTCGTTTACAGCCCCATCCGCGCGGGGGATACCGTGTGCGGCATACTGGGCATAAGCGATCCGAAATCGAGATCGGGCTCCTCCGACAGGGGCATCGTGCAGTCCATATTGGGCGAATGCGGGCTCGCGCTCGAAAACCTCCGCAACGCAAAGGGCCGCGAGGAGGCGGCGGTGCTCGCCCGCAACGAAAAGCTCCGCGCCAACCTTTTAAGGGCGATCTCACACGATCTCAGGACGCCTCTGACTTCCATCTCCGGCAACGCGGATACCCTCCTCGACGGATTCGGCATGCTCGATGATGAAACGAGCCGCAGCCTGCTCTCGGATATAAGGGACGATTCCGAATGGCTCGCGGGCCTCGTCGAAAACCTGCTCTCCATATCAAAAATGGGCGACGGAAGCATCAGGCTCGATTTTTCGGATCAGGTGGTGGACGACGTGCTGGAGGAGGCGATCCGCCATATCGACAGGGACGGAGCGAAGCACAGGATCCGTCTTGACCTGCGCGGGGAGCCGATGCTAGCGCGCATGGACGCAAGGCTGATAATCCAGGTCATTATCAATCTTGTTAATAACGCAGTAAAGCACACTCCGACAGGCTCCGAGATCACCGTCTCCGCCGCCGCGGAAAACGGGAACGCGCTGATCAGCGTCAGCGACAACGGCCCCGGCATACCGGATGAAATGAAGCGCAGGGTGTTCGAGATGTTTTTCACCGGGGACAGCGATATCGGCGACAGCCGAAGGAGCCTCGGGCTCGGACTGCCGCTGTGCAGATCCATACTTGAAGCGCACGGAAGCGAACTCGTGCTTACCGACAACGAGCCCTCCGGCTGCGTATTCAGCTTTAAACTACCGCTTAGCGAGGTGCACTTGAATGACTAAACCGCTGATACTCGTGGTCGAGGATGATAAGCCCGTCAGCAAGCTTATCACCACAACTCTGCGTACGCATGACTACAACTACATAGCCGCGATGAACGGCGCGGAGGCCATTATGGAGGCCTCCTCGCACAATCCCGATATAGTCCTGCTGGATCTCGGCCTTCCCGATATGGACGGGGTGGACGTCATCAAAAAGATCCGCACATGGTCGAATATGCCCATAATAGTCATAAGCGCGCGCAGCGAGGACCGCGATAAGATCGAGGCTCTCGATAACGGGGCGGACGATTACCTTACAAAGCCGTTTTCCGTTGAGGAACTGCTCGCGCGCATACGCGTCGCGCAGAGAAGGCTCTCCATAATGCAGACGGAGCAGCCGCAGCAGGGCTCGGTATTCACAAACGGCGAGCTCAAGATAGACTATGCTTCTGGGATCGCGTCCCTCGGCGAGGAGCAGATACACCTGACGCCGATCGAGTATAAGTTGCTGTGCCTGCTTGCCGCAAACGTCGGCAAGGTGCTCACGCACACATACATAACGCAAAAGGTCTGGGGGAGCAGCTGGGAGAACGATATCGCGTCTCTCCGCGTGTTCATGGCGACGCTGCGAAAAAAGCTCGAAGCATCGCCCGATTCCCCGCGCTACATACAGACGCACATCGGCGTCGGCTACCGCATGCTCCGCATAGACCCCGGCGACAGGGACGAGCAGTGAGCGGCGCCAAGTCCCATGGCCTCCAACGGCCGATGGGGCTTGTTTTTGTAAGGCGGAATTAAGCACAAAGGATCTGACTGCATGTTCATAAGAGGAAAATACGGATGAAGATCATCGAATACAACGATGCATACCGCGACGACATGATATTCATGGTGCTGCAGGCGAAGGATGCGCTTGGGCGGAAGCCGAGCATCAATCCGGATCTGCTCGACGTTAAGGGAAACTATATTGATAAGGGCGATATGTTCTTTCTCGCGGTCGACGGGAACGACCGCGTGATCGGCTGCGGCGGGTTTTTGCGCATCCCGGGGACGGACGAGGCGTTCGTGCACAGGCTCTACGTCAAGGCCTCCGAAAAGAGGCAGGGGATCGGCTCCGCGCTGCTTGAAAGGATCGAGGCGGAAATGAAGGCCTGCGGGATAACCGTATCAAAGGTGCATCTCGGCGAGCCGCGCGCACAGTGGTTCGAGTCCTATTCATTCTATCCCAAGCATGGCTACGCGGAATACGAGCCGCGATACATGAGCAAAGAACTGTAAAAAACATAAAGATCGGAGCGAAACATGAGCAAAGAACGTTTGGGCGCCTTTATGGACGCGGTCATAGCGATCGTCATGACAGTCCTCGTACTCGAGCTTGAAAAGCCGGCGGAACCGACGCTTGCGGCATTCTGGGCTTTAAGGATCAACTTTGCGGCATACGCGCTGTCGTTCCTGTGGCTCGCGGCGATGTGGACGAGCCTGCACAACGCGTGGCACGTCGCAAACACCGTCTGCGGCCGGACCATCTGGCTCAGCATCGGCCTTTTGTTCTTCTCGTCGCTGTTCCCGTATGCGACGAGCCTCGTTTCGACCTATTTCGAAAGCGCCGTCGTACAGGGATTTTACGGCGTCGTCGTGATCGCGACAACGGTAATGATGATCCTCATTTACAGGAGTCTCGCCAATGACGACCCGCGCGAGAGCACCGTGAGATACATGAAGACCGTCAGCGGCTTCCTTGTGATCGACGTCCTCATCAAGGTCGTCTGCGCCGTGCTGGGCGTGCTTTTCTGGCCTCCGCTCGTTTCGATAGGTGTGCTTGTCGCCGCCGTGTTCATCATGATCGTCAGGAATACGCATATCAAAGGCCACCTGGCCGCGGGCTGATGAACAGCCGGAAGAGACCGGGACGAATTAAATGCCGATCCGGACGACCGGTAGTCCGCGAATAAATGGAACGGTGAATTTGAGTTCTTTCGCAAAGAATGCGGCGGAGAAAAGGCGGCCGATGGGACTTGTTTTGCAAGATAAGAAAGCTCAAGGAATAGTGAGTGTTCAGTAGATGAGGTAATGAAATGCTTTTTGCAAACGACTACAACGACCGAAGGGTCCACATAGACGAAACTCAGAGCAATCAGGAATACTATTGCCCTTCCTGCGGTGCGCCGTTGGTAGTTAAAAAAGGTGAGATCCGGCAGCATCATTTTGCTCACAAGTCTAATCATGTGTGTAATGATACATGGGAACGCGCCGGTAGGCAGGGGTATGACATATCTCCCTGGCATAATGATTGGCAAAACCTATTTCCGAGGGATAACCAAGAGGTTCGTCTTCATCTGGGCGAAGTCTGTCATCGTGCGGATGTGCTTGTTGATCGAACTGTTGTGGAGTTTCAGCACAGCATACTGTCGCCGACGGTTTTTGATGACAGAAACAATTTCTATTTGAATCTTGGTTATAAGGTCGTATGGCTTTTTGATATTTCCGACATATATAAAGAAGGCAAGATCAGCTATCACAAAGAAGGCGAATCTTGCCTGTTTTATTGGTCGAATCCCAAAAGGACCTTCTTAGCTTATGATATTAACAAAGGAGATATAGAGCTATTCTTACATATTGCCGAAGGAGGGAAAGAAGCGATCTATCATGTAACCGGGGCTTCTGACCGGGGCTTTGAGGAGTTTAGCACAGGGCTTCCGCTTACAAGAGATAAGTTCCTTGAGTATGTCGGATTAAAGAATGGTGCGTGCGCTGAGCCATATCGTGAGGACGTAGAAAAGAATCGGCAATTCGAGGAGTTCTGCAGCAAGTATGGAATCGATTTGAGCAAGCAGCAGGAAAGAGCATTGCTCGCTGTTGAGGGTGCTAACCTGCTGCTGGCTGTGCCCGGCTCTGGCAAAACAACGGTTTTGATAAATCGTATCGGGCACATGGTAATAAACAAGGGGATACAGCCCGAAAGCATATTAGCGATAACCTATACGAGGAATGCTGCAGAGGAAATGCGGCAGCGTTTCTCCGATAGGTTCGGAAAAGAACTTGGCAACAGGATCGATTTCCGAACTATAAACAGCCTATGTAACGATATCTATCTTAGCTTTTGTACCAAAGAGGGAAAACAAGTTAGGCGACTTATCTCCAAAGAGAGCGAGCGGCGGAAGATATTGGCCGGGGTCTATAAGCGATTCCGTCATGATAATGCAACCGAAAACGAGAAAATCCAGCTTGGCCAATACATTGGGTGCATTAAGAATTTGATGCTCGAAGAGGATCAGATCATAGAGCTGGAGGATGAGTATCCCCAGCTAAACAATATGTACAAAGCATACGAAGATTTCCTTCGTCAAACTAATCTCATGGATTATGACGATCAAATGGCTTTTGCCTATGCGTTGTTGGCGAAAAGGCCGGCTGTTCTGGAAGAGATTCGATCAAAATATTACTATATCTGTGTAGACGAAGCGCAAGATACATCGAAGATCCAGCATGCAATTATACGCATGATTGCCTATGGGCAAAGCTTGTTCATGGTCGGAGATGAGGATCAAAGCATCTATGGATTCAGAGCGGCTTTCCCGAGGGCAATGCTCAATTTCAGGTACGATTACGTCAATCCCTACATTCTCCGCATGGAGAGAAATTATAGGTCGACAACTCAGATCGTCGAGCTTGCCCAGAGATTCATCTCAAAGAATAAGGGCAGATACACAAAGGAAATGGTTGCTGACCGCGGCAATGGTGAGCCGATCGAGCTTATTCGAGCAGCATCGCGCAAGGAACAGTATGATAAGCTGATTGAGATAGCGAGGTATCGCAACAGGGAAACTGCATTCCTTTTCCGTGATAATGAAAGCTCGGTCGTGCTTATCGACCTGCTGCTGAGGAACGGGATATCCTTTAAGCTAAAGAAGCCAGAAATGAATTTCTTCGGGATGAGAACGATCAAGCGTATCTTAGATTGCCTGAAGAGACTTAATTGGGCTGAAAACCCCGTAGACGCGATAGATCGAGCATATGCGAAGTGCTATCCCGGCAGGGACCTTGAAAGGGATAGTCGGCTTGAAGTGCTAAAAATGCTTGCTTCGGAGGAGAACAACCTTAAATCCTTCCTTGACCGGGTTGCAGTAATTGAAAATGTGATAAGGAATGGTAGTGACGCGAGCGAGGCCAATGCGCTTATCCTGTCTACGATCCATTCGAGCAAAGGCCTCGAATATGATCACGTTTGCCTTGTGGATGTTTATGATGGAAGATTCCCTTCGTCAAAGACAAATCCTTTCAGTCACTCAAAGGATGACCCCTCAGGCGAACAGGAGGAACGTCGACTGTTTTACGTTGGGATGACAAGAGCGAAGAATAAGCTGACACTGTTCAGCATCGCTGATAAACGGAGCGTATATATCGAAGAACTGTATCCCGAGGTTAGGGCAGAGCACGAAGCGATGGAGCGGAAAAAAGCGGAAGAGGAAAGAAAACGCCGAGAGGCAGAACGTTTACAGCAAAAAAAGGAAAAAGATGAGCGACGCAAGCGAGAACTTGAAGAATGGCGAATAGCCCATGAAAAGCTGATCAGAGAAGAGGAAGAACGACGCAGAATCGAGGAAGAGCAGGCAAAGCGAAAAAAAGAGCAGGAAAGACTCAAAGAAGAAAACAAAAGAAAACAGGATGAAGCCGCATGCCATGAAGAGATCAAGATCATCATAGATGATCAATCTACGGTTGCATACGATCGATCTGGAAGAAGATGGGTCAAATGCGAACGGTGCGGGGAGATAAAACTTGCCGAAGAGTTTGCATGGTACGGCGGCCAAGGCAAATCCAACCTCGGAGTATGTCGAGACTGCAGCAGGAAGAAACATTAAACCATGAGGGTTTTCCGCTCCGTTTTTATACAAATTCACAAAACTGTATGAAAAAAGTCTTGATTATTTGTCGGCCGCATGTTATTCTATTATCATCAGTCAGATTGCTGAATTTGTAAGAAGAAAGTGATGGTATGATGAATAAAACTGAAATTGCAAAAACAGTCATAAACAAATCTGGAGGTATAGCAAAAACCTCTGAGCTTCTGGCTGCCGGACTATATAAATACGACATAGGAAAGCTCGTGTCCGACGGAGTGCTTGAGCGCATCCGTCACGGATTTTATCAACTTGCTGGAAATTATGATATTACAGAGGCGGAGTATCTCTCCCGCCTTATCCCCGAAGGAATCGTATGCGTTGAATCAGCGCTTTTCCATTACGGATATACTGATTTCACGCCACGCGAATGGTCAATCGCCGTTCCACGTGCAGTATCCCAGCGAAGATTGAAAACTGCTGCCATTCCCTTCAAGGCGTATTACATTCAGCCTGACGTTTATGAACTTGGCAAAATACAAGCTGATTTTGATGGTACAATGCTTTTTATCTATGATAAAGAACGCACAATTTGCGATTGCTTTAAGTATCGAACAAAGCTGGATAACGAGCTTTTCGCTAAAGCGGTAAATGCCTATGCGAACGACAAAGAAAAAAACCTTGCTACTCTCAGCAAGTATGCCAAACAACTTCGGGTGTATAAAAAAGTAACCGATATGATGGAGGTATTACTCAATGGCTGATATAGGTGCGTCTGTTCTCGCAAAACTGAGAAATAAGGCAAAAGAAACAGGCAGAAGCAACCAACTCTGTATGCAGCTATTCTGCCAGGAGGAGTTTTTACGTCGTCTTGAAAAATCAAAATATGCCGACAATTTTGTACTCAAAGGCGGGTTGTATCTCTATACTCTCACCGAGTTTGATAGCCGTGTGACCGTTGATGTGGACTTTATGCTCCGCAAGATTCCAAACAATCCTGAGAAGTTGCGTGAGGTCATCGGCGAGGTTATTACAGCAGATACTACAAACGATTATATCACATTTGAGATAAAGGATATTTCTCCGATCTCCGTCAACAAACAGTATCCCGGCATACACGCCGACATTGTTGCACGAATCAAGAACACACGCACCCCGTTCGGGATCGATTTTGGCATCGGCGACATTATAGTGCCCAGTGCAAAAAAGCGTAAACTCCCGACGCAACTTGACGACTTCCCGGCACCGACAGTAAACACGTACTCTATTGAAACAACGGTCGCTGAAAAACTTGACGCCATTCTCGGGCTGATGGAGTTTTCCAGCCGAATGAAGGATTATTACGACATTTATTATCTTGCCAATAAGTTCGATTTTGACGGTAAAACTCTTACAGAGGCGATGGAAAAGACATTTGCAAACCGAAATCGCGCATTTACCATCGAGCAGTTCGACCGGATGCTCTCTTTCTCTGATGATGACGCCATGCAAAAGAAGTGGGCGGCATTCTGCAAAAAGGTAAATACTGAAACCGATTTTGGTGCAGTTCTTGATAAAATTAGCGCATTCCTTCTTCAACCCTATACGGCGATTGTTAGCGGCGATGATTATACAAAGACTTGGATTGTCAGCAAGCAGATATGGGAATAGTCTGTTATCCTTTATTAAGATCAAGCACGATGATTTGCTGAGTGATACCAACTAGTTTTGTTGGTTATTATTTTCTTATATCTCTTCTATCCCCAAACTCTTAAAATACTGATATGTCCCGTCATAATACTCCGGCAGGCGCGTGCTGTCTTCCCAGAAGCCTGTCGGAGTTTTGTTTGCGTTTCCTGCAAGCACGCAGATGACCATACAGGCTCTGGCGCGGGTGAGCAAAACGCGGTATGCGTTCAGCATGTATTTCCGCTGCTCCTACCTGCTTTCGGTATCTACCTTAAGCTCGATCCACCTCGTCTGCCCGTTGAAACGGTAATAATGCCAATCGCCGTTTTCATAGCGAATATCGGCATCCCATGTGCAGGCCATATTTTTATGAAGGAGCACGCTTTGCTGCTGGTCTGCTTAATAACAATTTTATCATTTTCAAGAAAATGATAAAATTAAGCTTGACGGCCAATACTAAACGCGGTATAATATATGCGCGATAATACTGGTTTGCGCGGAGAGGAAATATGAGAGATTTTGATTATAAAAAAAGCTATTCGAGCCTGTTGACTCCCGAAGTTGTTTCGCTCCTTGCCTGCATCCACGAGCATAAGGGCGGACAGGCATCGTACAAGGACGCCGACGCGGATGCGATGAACGAGCTCATCGAGCTTGCGAAGATCCAGAGCACGGATGCATCCAACCGTATCGAGGGAATCATCACGACCGATGATCGCCTGAACAAGCTCGTTCGGGAAAAGACGCTGCCGCGAAATCGCTCGGAGCAGGAGATCGCCGGCTACCGTGACGTGTTGAAAACGATACACGAGAACCACGATTACATCCCCGTAAAGCCCGGCACTATCCTCCAGCTGCACAGGGATCTGTACAAGTACAGCGGCAAGTCAATCGGCGGAAGCTACAAGAATGCAGATAACGTGATCGCGGAGGAGTTGCCCGACGGCACAAAGCGGGTCCGATTCGAGCCCGTTCCCGCATGGGAGACGCCGGAAGCGATGGAACGCATCTGCGCAGCGTTCGCCGAAGCCGGTTCGGGCGGAGAGCTGGATCCGCTGCTCCTCATCCCAGTGTTCATACTCGATTTCCTGTGCATACACCCGTTCAACGACGGCAACGGAAGGATGAGCCGTCTTCTGACTCTGTTGCTTTTGTATAGAACCGGGTATGAGGTCGGCAGATACGTTTCCCTTGAAAGGCTCATCAACGACTCGAAGGAGACCTATTATGAGGCCCTTGCAGACAGTTCGATAGGGTGGCACGAAGGTGAAAACGATTGTGCGCCATTCGTCCGGTATCTGCTCGGCATAGTCGTCGCGGCATACAGGGAGCTTGCCGAAAGGCTCGGCTCCATCGCAGGCAGGCCCAAGTCCAAACCCGACAGGATACGCGATCTCATAAAGAGCACCCTCGGACCGATCACAAAGACCGAGATACTAAGGCAGTGCGGCGATATCAGCCAGGTCACCGTGCAAAGGGCCCTTGCAGAGCTTTTGAAAAACGGAGAGATATTGAAGCTCAGCGGTGGAAGATACACGAAATACGTTTGGAATCACGATAAGGAGTATTAAGCTTGAAAATGACTTTTCAAGCTTTGTGAATTTGCCTTTGCCGCAGACAGCGCGGCAATTTTGCAGGCAAAACCGACAAATATCACTTGAAAGGATGACTTTGCAAAGCAAAGTCAAAGGATTGTAAGATGATCACCGGCGAACTCAAAAACAAGATCGACAGCCTTTGGGATATCTTCGCGGCGGGCGGCATAGTGAACCCGCTGACCGTCATAGAGCAGATAACCTACCTCATGTTCATACACGACCTGGACGAGAGCGACAATCTCCGCGCGAAGGAGGCCGCAATGCTCGGCCTGCCGTATTCGAGCATATTCGCGGAGGAGGTGGAGGTCAATGAGCGCAAGGTCGACGGCCGCCAGCTCAAGTGGTCGGTGTTCCGCGATTATCCCGCGGGCAGGATGTTCACCGTCATGCAGGAGCTCGTATTCCCGTTCATCAAAAATCTCCACGGCGATAAGAACAGCGCGTATTCCCGCTATATGGACGACGCGATATTCATGATCCCCACGCCGCTGATGCTCGATAAGGTCGTCAATTCGCTCGACGTCATCTATCAGCTGATGAGCGAGGCGCAGTCCTCCGATATCCGCGGCGATACCTATGAATACCTGCTTTCCAAGATCGCACAGTCGGGCCTTAACGGCCAGTTCCGCACGCCCCGCCACATTATCAAAATGATGGTCGAGCTCATGGATCCCAAGGCGGAGGAGGTCATCTGCGATCCCGCCTGCGGCACCTCGGGTTTCCTCGTGGCGGCGGGCGAGTACTTAAAGGAGCACCGCCGGGAGGAGATCTTCTTCAACCGGCAGAAGAAGGATCATTACATGAACCACATGTTCCACGGCTACGATATGGACCGCACAATGCTCCGCATAGGCGCCATGAACATGATGACGCACGGGGTGGACAACCCCTTCATCGAGTACCGCGACAGCCTTTCCGATCAGAATCCCGATAAGGATAAGTATTCGCTCATCCTCGCCAATCCGCCGTTCAAGGGCAGCCTCGACGCGGACATAGTTTCCGCAGATCTGCTAAAGGCCGTCAAGACCAAGAAGACGGAGCTTCTGTTCCTCGCGCTGTTCCTGCGCATGCTGCGCATCGGCGGGCGGTGCGCTTGCATAGTTCCGGACGGCGTGCTCTTCGGCTCCTCCACGGCGCATAAGGCGATACGGCGCGCGCTCATAGAGGATAACCGCTTGGAGGCCGTCATATCGATGCCCTCCGGCGTGTTCAAGCCCTACGCGGGCGTTTCCACCGCGGTGCTCATTTTCACCAAGACCGGCCACGGCGGCACGGATAAGGTCTGGTTCTATGATATGCAGGCGGACGGCTTCTCTTTGGACGATAAGCGCTCCCCAACGCAGGAGAACGACATCCCCGATATCGTAGCGAGGTTCCGCTCCTTCCACAGCCTTCCCCTTGCAGGACAGGGGACGAGCAAACCCAGCCTTCCCCTTGCAGGACAGGGGACGAGCAAACCCAGCCTTCCCCTTGGTGGGGAAGGGGGACCGCTTGCGGTGGATGGGGGGTATAAGGAGTTCGAAAGGAAGCGCACCGAAAGATCCTTCTTCGTCCCGAAGGACGAGATCGTCGGCAACGACTACGACCTTTCAATAAATAAGTATAAGCAGACGGAGTACAAGCCCGTCGAGTACCCCCCCACGAGCGAGATAATGGCGGAGCTTCGCAGGCTCGAGAGCGAGATCAAAACCACAATGGACGAGCTGGAGGAAATGCTGAAATGAGCGATATTAAGAAGTTTGAAGACCGCCCCATCCGTACGACGTGGGATGCGGAAAAAGAGGAATGGTATTTTTCGATAGTTGATGTCGTTTGTGTTTTGACAGATCAACCCGATTTTCAGACGGGAAGGAAGTACTGGAATAAGCTAAAACAAAGGTTAAATGATGAAGGATCCGAACTGGTGACAAAATGTCACCAGTTGAAAATGGTTGCATCCGATGGTAAAAATCGCTTGACCGACGTCGCCGATACTGAGCAGCTCCTTCGCCTGATCCAGTCGATCCCCTCAAAAAAAGCGGAGCCGTTCAAGCTGTGGCTGGCAAGGGTCGGCAGGGAGCGCATCGAGGAGACGATCGATCCCGAACTCACCATAAACCGTGCGCTCGAAACCTACGCGAAAAAGGGCTATTCCGAGGATTGGATCAATCAGCGGCTTTTGACGATACGCGCGCGCAAGGAACTCACCGACGAGTGGCAGGCACATGGCGTCGAAAAGGGTGTGGAGTATGCGATACTCACCGACGAGGTCACGAAGGCGTGGTCGGGCATGAGCACGCGGCAGTATAAGAATTTGAAGGGGCTCAAAAAGGAGAACCTTCGCGATAATATGAGCACGCTGGAGCTGGCTCTCAATATGCTTGCCGAGGCCTCGACCACCGAGCTTACCAGGGCGCAGGACCCCGTCGGCCTTGAGGAGAACAAGCGGACTGCCCGTGCCGGCGGAAAGATCGCGGGCGACGCGCGAAAGAGCATAGAGGCGCAGACCGGTCGTCCGGTCATTACGAAGGATAACGCCGCTAAGCTCAATGAGGTCGTCACGGATATGATCGAAGCGGTCGCAGAGGAGGAAAGAAATGAGTAAGAAACCCACAACAAAAACCGTGATCGAGAACCTGAATCTTGAGATCGATTATGATAAGCTTGCCGAGGCGATAATACGAGCGAACAAATCTGCAGATGAAAAAGGCAGAAAGAATACTCGCACCCGTAGGATTCTAATTACCGGAATTAACGGGATAGTTTTTGCATCGTTTTATGTGCTTGCAATATTTGGAATAATCAGTACGTGGGTTCGATATAGGAATGGGACTGGACTTTCCTTGCCAATAAGCATTGTTCTAACAGCTTTCTGTGTAATATCTGCTGCGGTAACGTTCTTGTGTCAGCAAGAAGCTATGGAGGATGACTATAAAGAAGCGCTATCGTTGTTTACAACAAACGTTGCGCTAATAGCTCTGATTGTGGCTGTTATTGCTCTGATAAAGGCATGAATAAAGCAAGCAAAATTGTGATTTGTGAGGATGAAAGAATGCTATTTGAGGATGTACTTTATATAAAAAACGGGAAGAATCAACGAGCAGTTGAGGATCAAAATGGGAGATATCCTATTTATGGCAGTGGCGGAATTATGGGCTACGCCAATG
>JAFZYC010000028.1 GCA_017616435.1 Clostridia bacterium | reverse complement strand
TCCTTTGACTTATTGCCGTTTTTCGGCCGGTCATTTGTGACAGCTTGTGTATAATAGCACTTTCGACCCCCTTTGTCAACACTTTTTTTTGAGTTTTTTTACTCTTTTTTCCGTCCCCCTTTCACCCCCGGTTTTCCCTTTTCCCGCCTTGCTTTTTGCCGTGTCGTTACACCCTCTTTTCGAACACACTTTCGGATTATATTTTAAAGTATATCGCGGCCGATCTTTGCGCTCTTGTGGAGGCGCAGTTCGGCCGCCACAAGATATTGTTGTCGCCCCGAAACGGGTCTTGCCGGCACGAAAATACGCTCTTGCGCAATCCGCATTATAATGTATAATGTATTTATGGAAATATCCGTTAAAAATCAAAGCATCAGGGAGACCGTCGGCGCCGCCCTTCCCGAAGGGGCGCTCAGCATGAAGGATCCGACGCAGCTCGGGCCGCTCGTGCTCGCCTACATAGGCGACACGGTGTTCGATCTGTACATCAGGACGGAGCTCATCGCCTCCACTGATCTCACCGCGCACGGGCTGCACATGGCCGCTGCGAAGCGCGTATGCGCCTCTGCGCAGGCGGAGGCATACCGCCGCATAGAGAGCGCGCTCACCGAGGAGGAGCTCGCGGTGTACCGCAGGGGCCGCAACGGGCACATGGGGACTATACCGCGGAACGCCTCGATAGGCGACTACCGCTCCGCGACGGGGCTGGAGGCGGTCATAGGCTGGCTCTATCTTAAGGGCTGCGACGAGCGGATGAACGAACTGATGCGGATGATACTATCCTGAACCACGGGACCGATCGGAGGAAGGTATGGCATACAACAGAAGGAACGATAACGAGGGCAGGGTCGTCGGTTTCCGCGACGGACAGCCCATCTACAAGCGCGAGGACCGCAGGGAGCACGGCAAGGGAGGCGGCGAGCGCCCCCGCTACAACGACCGCGACCGCGACGGCAAATACGACCGCCCGGGCGAGTACTCCGGCAAACGCACATATAATAGGAAGTCCGAGCCTCAGAACAGGGGCGATGAGCGCCGCGAAAAGGGCGGACGCCGCTTCGAGGGCGGCGAGAGAGGCTTCGACAGGCCCCAGCGCAGGGAAGGCGCCGGCCGCTTTGAGCGCGGCAGGACGCCCGACTTCGGCGACGAAAGGCTGAACCGCCACGCGGAGGAGGCGCTCCGCGGCAAGCCCCGACCCGAGCGCAGGTACGACAACATGAAGCCCCTCCCCCGCGACATCCCCGAGGAGATCCGAGAGGAGGAGCTTCCCAATATCATAATGGGCCGCAATCCCGTCAAGGAGGCCATAAAGGCCGGCCGTTCCATCGACCGCATACTCGTAACGAGCGAGCACGACGGCTCCCTGAACGAGATACTGGATCTCGCCTATGACGCGAAGCTCGTCGTCCGCAACGTCGACAAGGCGAAGCTCGACGAGATCTGCATGCCCTTCGGCCACAACGGCAGGACGGGCAACCATCAGGGCATAATCGCCTACATTCCCGGCGTCGAATACTGCGAGCTCGGCGACATACTGGAGCTTGCCAAGGAGCGCGGCGAGGATCCTTTCGTGGTGCTGCTCGACGGCATAGAGGATCCGCACAACCTCGGCTCCATAATAAGGAGCGCGGAATGCGCCGGCGCGCACGGCGTGGTGATAACGAAGCGCCGCTCCGCCTCCGTCACCGCGGCCGTCGTCAAGACCTCCGCCGGAGCAACGGAGCATATCAAGATCGCGAAGGTGGTCAACCTGCCCGTCGCCATAGAGCGGCTGAAGGCCGCCGGCGTGTGGGTCGCAGGCGCGGATATGGGCGGCGAGCCCATGTACAAGGCCGACCTCAAGGGCCCGTTCGCACTCGTGATAGGCGCGGAGGGCGCGGGGATATCCCGGCTCGTAAAGGAAAAATGCGACTATATCGTCTCCATTCCCCTCATGGGCAAGATGGAGAGCCTCAACGCCTCCGTCGCGGCCGCGATAATCATGTTCGAGAAGGTCCGCCAGGAGGCAGGCGCCGAGGCGTGATCCGCCTGGAGGGATATGACCGATTTCACCACACCCGAATACGGCTCCATGACGGACGAGGAGCTCGTCGCGCTCGCGAAAAAGCACGACAGCACCGCCTCGGACGAGCTGTACCATCGCTATAAGAACATCGTCCGCGGCAAGGCGCGCCCTTATTACCTTGTAGGCGCCGACCGCGACGACCTCATACAGGAGGGGATGATCGGCTTCTTCAAGGCCGTAAGGGATTACGACAGCGAGAAGAAGGCGGCGTTCCGTCCGTTCGCGGAGATCTGCATAGTGCGCCAGATACTCACCGCGATAAAGCAGGCGACGCGCAACAAGCATATCCCGCTCAACAAGTACGAATCGCTCTATACCCCCGTGTACGACGAGGATTCGGACAAGCAGCTCGTGGACGTGATAAGCGTGAGCTCCGCGCTGAACCCCGAGGAGCTATACATAAAGCAGGAGTTCAACCGTGCGGTCGAAGAAGCCGTTGAAAACACGCTGACGGAATACGAGCACGCGGTGCTCGACCGGTTCCTTGACGGCATGAGCTACGGCGATATCGCGGCCTCCCTCGGCAGGAGCGTGAAGTCGATCGACAACGCCCTCCAGAGGATACGGCGCAAGCTCGAAAAGACGCTCGGGAACGGGAATTGAGTTCACAGAGAAACAGGGCGGTGTTCATCATCCGTCCTGTTTTTATTTATCGAGATGCCAAAGCACGGCCTGTATGAACTCTATCGGCGCAGGAGGGGTGTCCGTTTCGGGAAAGAGCAAGTGTATGCTGCCGCGGTTAACGTCCCACGCGTAACGGATCGCGTAGCGCATGCAGCGCTCGACCCTGCGCCAGTCCTCCTTCGTCTCCCGGCAGATCATGCGGTACGCCTCCCCCGCCCCGACGTAGCCCCCGCGTCCCTCCAGCCGGCTCAAGACCCGGCTGAAATAATGAAAGCCCTTGTGCCTCGGCGAGAGGCCGAGCAGCAGTATCTCCCTGTTCAGGCTCGATTCCCTCATATTGTGTTTTTCCTTCCCTTTCTTTTGTAAAATACACAACCGGTTGTGCTATTACATAAGCTAATTGTTAAAGTGAAAAACGCCAAGCCGAAACGGGCGATATCTGTCGGCTCCCGTCGCCCGCCCGCCCTCTGCCGCTTATCGCGGCCTGCGCAAAAACTTTTTCATCATATATAAAAATAATCCTTGCAATAATCGCCCGCGGGGTTTATAATAGATTCCGCTTCGGGGCATTAGCACAGTTGGTAGCGCGCAACGTTCGCAATGTTGAGGTCAGGGGTTCGAATCCCCTAT
>JAFZYC010000027.1 GCA_017616435.1 Clostridia bacterium | reverse complement strand
GCGTTTTTTATAAGCGTGTCAAGCATATCAAATATTCCCATGGAACTCCGTCACGTAAGTGGAAAGCCTCTCCGAGGCCGCGTTGCCCGCCTCTATGACCTCCTCACCGGAGAGGGGCTTGTCCAGTATGCCCGCGGCCATGTTGGTAACGAGCGTGAGCCCGAGTATCCTCATTCCGCAGTGGCGGGCGGCGATGCATTCCGGCACGGTGCTCATGCCGACGGCGTCCGCGCCCAAAAGCCTCATCGCGCGGATCTCCGCCGGGGTCTCGTACTGCGGCCCCGTGCAGTAGAAGTACACGCCCTCATGTATGTTCTCCCCGTGGGAGACGGCGATATCGCGAAAAACCTCCATGTATTCGCGGTCGAACACATGCGTCATATCCGGGAACCGGGGGCCGAACTCCTCGATATTGGGGCCGATGAGCGGATTCACTGCGTTGAGCTTGATAAAGTCGTTTATGAGCATGAGCTCGCCGGGCCTGTACCCCTCGTTTATGCCGCCCGCGGCGTTCGTCACGATGAGCTTGTCTATGCCCATGAGCTTCGCCACGCGGATGGGGAACACGGCGTCTTCCGCGGCCCAGCCCTCGTAGATGTGGAGCCTGCCCTGCATCATGAGGACGTTCTTGCCGCCGAGTTCGCCGGCTAAGAACCTGCCCTTGTGGCCGGGAGCTGTGGAAAACTTCATGTTGGGGATCTCGCTGTAGGGGACGGCGATGGGATCCTTCATCCTGGCGCCGAGGTTGCCGAGGCCCGAGCCCAGTATTATCAGTATCTCGGGGCAGAACTCGCCGAGCTTCCTGCACAGCGCCTTTGCGCTTTCGACATAGTCGTCATACTTCAGCATTTTCTTTTTCCGTCCTTGCTTTTTTACTTTGGAATGCCTTTATAAAGTTCTCCTCGAAGGGGGCGTGAACGATCCCCTCCTCGGTGACTATTCCCGTTATCAGGTCGTGATCGACGACGTCAAAGGCGGGGTTGTAGACCTTGACGCCCTCCGGCGCCATGCGCTCCTTGTAGTAGAGCTCCGTGACCTCGGAGGGATCGCGCTCCTCGATCTTGATGTCCTTTCCGCTCGCCGCGTCCATGTCGACCGTCGAGAGCGGAGCGAACATGTAGAAGGGGATGCGGTAGTACCGAGCCAGCACCGCGAGGGACGCGGAGCCGATCTTGTTCGCCGCGTCGCCGTTCCTCGCCGCCCTGTCGCAGCCGATGAACACAGCCGATACGCGGCCTTCCTTCATCACCTGACCCGCCATGTTGTCGCAGATGAGCGTCACGTCGACGCCCGCGTTTTGAAGCTCGAACGCCGTAAGCCTCGCCCCCTGAAGGAGCGGCCTCGTCTCATCCGCATACACGCGGAAGTTCATGCCGCGTTCGCGCCCCAGAAGTATCGGGCCGAGCGCCGTCCCGTAGCGGCTCGTCGCGAGCGGCCCCGCGTTGCAGTGGGTGAGTATGCCCGCGCCGTCCTCGATAAGCTCAAGCCCGAACTCGCTTATGCGCCTGTTCGATGCGATATCCTCCTCATGTATGGCTCTCGCCTCCGCGAAAAGGCGATCCACTATCTCATTGCGGGGAAGGAGCGCGTTCTTTCGCAGCGTCTGGCGCATCCTTTCGAGCGCCCAAAAGAGGTTCACCGCCGTCGGTCTGGAGGAGGCGAGATACCTTTCCGCGTCGTCCATGCGGCGGAAGAAATCCTGCTCTTCGCAGTCCTCCTTCGCGCAGAGGGCGTAGCCGTAAGCCGCGGCTATGCCGATAGCCGGCGCGCCCCTGACCTTCAGCATGCTTATCGCGTCAAAAAGCTCCTCGCGGGACTTGAGCTCTATGTATTCGAGCGCCCCGGGCAGCTTCGTCTGATCGACTATTATGAGCGAATCCGCGTTCTCGCTCAGTCTTATGTTTCTTATCTCTTCCATGGCTCACAGTATGAACTGCAGTATGAGCAGCAGAAGCACGCCCGGTATCCCGAGGAACCCCGCCACGAGCGAGGTGACCCAGGTAATGGGGATCTTGAAAAAGCTCATCTTGAGGTATGTGACGAAGACTATGTCGAAAAGGCAGAGCATAGCCGCGCCGATGATGCCGTTGATGAGTATCTTCCACAGCAGCTTCGATGCTACCCCGAAAAGCTTGAACAGTATGAACAGCAGCGCAAGCACTCCGCAGACTACCATCAGCGGTATGTATTCGCCGACCTGTATGTGCAGCGTTTCGGAGGCGGTAAGGAGCGTACTCATTGCAGTTATTCCTTTCTTGTAAGGATCATTCTTTTGCGCGCAGGCAGCCGAACCTTCGCCTTGCGGCTTCCAGCTGCATCGCGGCGTATTCCGATTCCGCGCGGGTCTCGGCTCTGTCGAAAAGGGATTCGCTCCGTCTCCATGCGTCAAGCGCGGAGCGGAGGCCGTCGTCCGGGAGTTCTTCCAAGTGAACAGTTCTTTTTTTCACTGCAATATCACCTCACTGTCATAAGATAATTATTGCAGCCGAGCGGGCTTTTATTCCGAAAGAGAGGCCTTGCCCTCCGAATAGAGGAGCGTTTCGGCTCCCGTATCCTCCGGAAAGCCGTCGGTCTCGGGGATCTCGTCCGCTCCCAAGCGCACGTAGCGCAGACCCGATCCGGAGGTCTCCAAAAACCCGATGGATCCTCCGCGCTCGACCCGTGCGAGATAGCCGTTTTCGGTCGTTTTGATGTCCATTATTACCGTCTCGGAGCCGAGCGTATAGGCGCAGTGCAGGGAGTTTCCGCCAGACAGCGTGCCGACGAGCTCGTCGCCCGATTCGAACTCGTAGCGGAAGGAGTTCATGAGCCTCAGCGTGCCCTGACCTGCGTAAGCCCCGGCGAACGTGCCGGTGAATACCCTGCTGTCCTCATCGCGCGCAAGCATGCCGACCGTGACGTACAGGCGCGAGAGCATCGCCTCGTCACCGGCGAGCGCAGTGTAAAGAACCGAAAGCTCGGGGCTACCGCTGCCGAACACCGCGTCCATAAGCCCGTCGGAGCTTTCGCGGTAGCGGACGATGAAGTCCGAAAGGAGAGTGAATACCGGATTCGGCTTTTCTTCCGCTGGCTCGGGGGAGGGGGAGGGTTCCTCGAATGCCGGGCCTCCCGGCGCTTCCGTTCCGCTTCCGCCCTCAATGAGCGCGCTTCCTATATGGGCGCACCCCGGGAGCGTCAGCAGAAGAACGAGCGCAGCGATCAGCGCGTATAAGGTTTTTGGCCGGCGCCTCATTCCGCCGCGAGATAGGCTTCCTGCTCCGGGGTGAGCTCGTCAAGGCCGAGCCCCATTGCGCCTATCTTGATCATTGCGACGCTGCGGTCTATGCTTTCGGGCACGTCGTAAAGCCCCGGGGCGAGCTCGCGCCCGTGCTTTGCGATGTATTCTGCGGAGAGCGCCTGTATCGCGAACGAAAGATCCATTATCTCCGCGGGGTGGCCGTTGCCCGCCGTGATGTTGACGAGCCTGCCCTCGGCCATAAGGTTCAGTATCCTGCCGTCCGGCATGACGTAGCCCGTGATAAAGGGCTTGCGGTCTATCTTCTCCACCGCCATCGCCTCAAGATCCGTCCTCGAGACCTCAACGTCGAAATGCCCGGAGTTCGCGAGTATCGCGCCGTCCTTCATCTTTTCGAAATGACGCCTTGTTATGACGTCGCGGCAGCCGGTCGCGGTAACGAAGATATCGCCGAGCGGCGCGGCGTCGTCCATCTTCATAACGCGGAAGCCGTCCATCGCCGCCTCGAGCGCGCGGAAGGGGTTGACCTCCGTGACTATCACGTTAGCGCCCAAGCCCTTCGCCCTCATGGCGATACCGCTCGAGCAGAAGCCGTAGCCCGCGACGACGACTGTCTTGCCCGTGACCATGTTGTTGGTCGAGTACATTATGGCGTCCCATGAGCACTGACCGGTGCCGTGGCGGTTGTCGAAGAGATGCTTGCAGTTGGCGTCGTTTACTGCCATCATGGGGAAACGCAGATTGCCGTTCTTCGCCCTTGCCCTGAGCTTTAGTATGCCGGTAGTCGTCTCCTCGCAGCCGCCTATGAGGTTCTCTCCGTATTCCGGATGCTCGTCATGGAGCATCGTCACGAATTCGCCGCCGTCGTCGATGATGATGTGGGGCTTGAACTCAAGCGTCTGCCTTATATGCTCGTGATATTCCTCCGGCGTGGCGCCGAACCAGGCATAAACGTTCATGCCCTCGTCGGCGAGCGCGGCGCAGATATCGTCCTTCGTGGAGAGGGGATTGCTGCCCGTCACTGCGACCTCGGCGCCGCCCTCCCTAAGGAGGAGCCCGAGATACGCCGTCTTCGCCTCGAGATGCACGCAGACGGATATGCGAAGGCCGGAAAAAGGCTTCTCCGCGCGGAACCTTTCGCCCAGCTCCTTCAGCACGGGCATGTAGCTCTTGACCCAATCGATGCGCTTGTGCCCGAGGGGGGCAAGTGAAATATCGCGAATGGAACAGCTCATGAAAAAGTCTCCTTGTCACATATTTTTACAAATACATTATAGCATATCCCCCTTAGTAAAGCAAGCGCGGCGGGGGCTTTCGGGGCAACGCGGGCGGCGCGTTCGCCCAAAAAGGATATAATGTTCCGCGGTCGCCGAAAACTGTTGACAACGGGGCGGCGAGGAGTTATCATATTCCCGCTGAAGAGTAAAGTTGCGCTCGTTAAGTGTTGGCCGGACGGGGAGTTGTCGGCTGAACGAAAAGCTATCGTAATGGCTTGCGGAGCGCGGCTTGCATCCCGCTTCATAGGGCAGCCAAAGAGGGCCGATCGCCTCCTTCCCATGTCGTATGAATGAGGGAAAGGAGGTTTTTATTATGTCGGCATTTTTGTTCATTTCAGGTATGCTGCTCTTTGCCTGCGGCGCGTTCGGGCTTTATTCCGGCCTCTACACCGGCAACAGCCGCGCGGGCGAGTTCGCGCGTAAGATCCGCGAGGCGCTTTCGCAGCATATTTCCGACCCGAAGACGGTGCTCATCGCCGTCGGCGCGTGCCTTGCCTGCTTGGGCGTCGCCCTCGTGATATGGGGCTACACGCGCGCAAAGCGCGAGAAAAAGTCCGGCACGGGCATGAGCATACATGTGCTCACCGTGCTCGCGATGCTCGTCGCAATGACGGTCATGCTCGACCGTTTCCCGGGCCTTTCCGTAAAGACACCCGGCTGGAAGATCGGCTTCTCCTTCGTCCCGCCTATGATAGCCGCGATACTGTACGGGCCGATAGAGGCTGCGATCGTCTACGGGCTTTCCGATCTCATCGGCGCGCTGCTCTTCCCGTTCGGGCCGTATCACCCCGGCTTTACGGTCGTTGCGGCGCTCATGGGCTTCGTTATGGGCATGTTCCTCAATAAAAGGCCTTTCGCCTTCGCAAAGAGCGGCTTCGAGTGGAAGAAGATCCGCTTCTTCCCCAATCAGCTCCTGCCCGTGCTCATAAACGCGGCAGTCCTCGGGCTTTTCGTCAATACGTATTGGGTCAGCCAGCTGTACGGCTCAAAGACCTATTGGGGCTGGTTCCTCTACAGGCTCGTCGAATACGCGGTGCTCGTGCCCGTTCAGCTCCTTCTTATCCCCGTTCTTTTGAAGCTCTGCGATACGCTCAAAAAGGCGGGCCTCGGCGGAAGAGACAGGCACAGCGCCTCGCAGGAGCGCATTCGCAAGATCTCCCGCAGCGAGAGCATTTTGGGCCTTGAAAGGATAAGGGAGCTCCTTTCGCTCCTTGACGATCCGCAGGACGAGTTCAATGTCATACATGTCGCCGGCACCAACGGCAAGGGCTCGTTCACCGCTATGCTCGATTCCGTGCTCCGCGAGGCGGGCTATAAGGTCGGTACTTTCACTTCCCCCGCGATCACCGGCGTCACGGACAGCTTCCGCGTGGACGGGGAGAAGGTCGCTGAGGAGGTGCTCGACGAGCGCCTTTCCGAGATCGAGCCGTATATCAAACAGATGGCGGAAAAGCCCACCGAGTTCGAGGTGATGACCGCCGCGGCTTACGAGCTTTTCGCGCAGGAAAACTGCGATATCGCGATAGTCGAATGCGGCCTCGGCGGCGCGGGCGATTCCACCAACGTCATAGAAAAACCTTTGCTTTCCGTGATAACGAACGTCCAGCTCGATCATACCGACAGGCTCGGCCGCACGCTAAAGGAGATCGCCGTTCACAAGGCCGGCATCATAAAGAAGGGCCGTCCCGTCCTGTTCGGGGGCAGCGAGCCGGAGGCGGAGGCCGTCGTCGCCCGCAGGGCGGAGGAGCTTTCGGCGCCTCTCACGCATACCGACAAGAGCCGCCTGCACGTTTCGGGCATGTCCCTTGACGGCACAGATATCAGCTTTGACGGCATGGGCGATTATCACCTCTCGCTGATCGGCGCCTATCAGCCGGAGAACGCGGCGAACGTGCTGACAGCGGTCGAGATGCTGCGCGGCATGGGCCTTGAGATACCCGACGAGGCGGTAAAGACCGGCCTCGCCTCGGCCGTTTGGCACGGCAGGTTCGAGATCGTCGGCCGCGATCCCATAGTCATATTCGACGGCTCTCATAACCCCGCTGGAGTCGAGCTCGCCGCAAAGAGCATACGGAGCTGCTTCGACTGCAAGGCCGTGCTCCTGATGGGCGTCATGGCGGATAAGGATTACGAAAGCTACCCCGATATGCTGCGTCCGCTTGCCGAAAAGGTCTACACCGTCAAGCCCGCGAATCCCCGCGCGCTCGGGGCGGAGGAGCTTGCGGAGGTATTCTCCCAAAGCGGCATCCCCGCGGAGGCCTGCGCCTCCATCGAGGAGGGCGTACGCGCGGCAAGGCAGTTCGCTTCGGAGCGCGGTCTGCCCATGATCGGTCTCGGCACGCTCTATATGTATCAGGATTTTGTAAACGCCCTGAATTGAATACAGCAACAAAAAAGGCGGCGGGCATTCCGTCGCCTTTTAAATTGCTCTTTTACTGTATCGTGACGAGTTCGTACTCGCGCGTGCCGAGGCCGATCCTGACCGCGTGCTCGAGCCCCGCCTCCCAATCGGTATCGGGGTGGACGAGCTTGAACACGTCGTGGACGGGCTCGTGAACATGCGCGTCCTCAACGTCCGCGGCGGAGCCGGGGACTATCGGCGCGCGGTTCGCCGCGTCGACGCAGGCCTGATCCAGCGCCACCGGATCGAAGGAGGCGAACATGCCTATATCGGGGATAACGGGAACGTCGTTGCACCTGTCGCAGTCGCAGTCGGGGGAGACGCTCACGACGAGGCTTATGTGGAAACTCGGCTTCCCCGCGAGCACGGCCTTCGTGTACTCGGCGATCTTTTTGTTCATGACGGGCTTTGCCTCGTCCCATTTGGTCATTATCGCGCCCTTTGGGCAGTAGGCTATGCAGTAGCCGCAGCCGACGCAGTTGTCCTCGTCGATCACGGCCTTGCCGTCCACGATGTGCACGCCGTTGTTGTTGCAGTGCTTCACGCACATGCCGCAGCCGATGCAGCGCTTCTGAGATATGCGGGGAGTGCCGCTCGAGTGCATCTCCATCTTGCCCTTCTTTGAGCCGGCGCCCATGCCGATATTCTTAAGGCAGCCGCCGAAGCCTGCGTTGACATGCCCCTTGAAATGGGTGAGGGAAATGACGATATCCGCCTCCGCGATCGCCGCGCCGATCTTGGCGTTTTTTACGTATTCGCCGCCCTCAACGGGTATCTCGCGCTCGTCCGTACCGCGGAGCCCGTCGGCGATTATCGTGTGCACGCCCGTCGAAAGGGGATTGAAGCCGTTCATGTACGCCGCGTCGAGGTGATTCAGCGCGTTATTGCGGTAGCCGACGTAGAGCGTGTTGCAGTCGGTCAGGAACGGCTTGCCTCCGAGCTCCTTTATCCTGTCGCAGAGCGTTTTCGCGTACTGATGACGCAGGAAGGCAAGATTGCCGTATTCGCCGAAATGTATCTTTACGGCGACGAATTTGTCCTTAAAATCGATATCCGCTATACCCGCCCTGTCGATCAGGCGGCGGAACTTCTCAAGAAGCGACGAGTTCATGCCGACGTGCATATCCGTGAAATAGACCTTTGACGCCATGGGTTTTCTCCTTATCTGTATTTGAGGTTATTATAACGCAAAAACGCTCACCGCGCAATATAAAGCCAAGGGCGTGAAACGCCCTTGGCAAATAAGCTCATATCAGAAGTCCCTGCCGCTGCCGGAATGGCTCGTGCCGGAGGAGCCGGAGTACCCGCCGCTGTACGACGAGCCGCCGGAGCCGCCCGAGCCTCCTTCGCGCTCATGGACTATGGGACTGTACACCCTCGTCTCGGTGGTGTGCGTGTATGTGTCGCTGCCGCCGCCCACCATCAGCCTGTCGCGGACGAGGTGATCGCTCGCAGTATAGGCGGTGCGGACGGTCTGCATGGAGCGCTTTGCGGAGCTCGCGGAGACGGAGGAGCCGATGAGGGAGATTATACCGGCGAACGCGCTTCGGATCGCCCATACGATAGGCGTGCGGGGGACGCGGCCGGTCTTCAGTGTCTTATCGAGATAGGTGAGCCAGCGGTCGGCGGCCTTATACATATCTCCTTCCTCCGCGGGATCGGCTGCGGCGTCCAGCAGGAGCTCCGTGTTCCTGTCGTTGAGCTTATCCTTGAGCCCCTGGGAGGAGTACATGTTGACGCTGCGGCTCCCGGTAAAGAGGGTGAGCTGCGCGCCCTCATAGCTTTCGCCGAAGCCGTAGCCCCTGTAGTTGAAGAAGGAATCGGTATAGCCCTGCCTCGAAAGGCCGTAGCTCGTCGAAGTAGTGTGTATGACGATATCCGCGCCGTATTTCTTGGCGATCTCGGCGGCCTTCGCTTCGAGCGCGGCCACCTGCTCCGCGGTGAAGACCTGGCCGTCGTCGATGACGCGCGGCGCCTCTGTGTCATGCGTCCTTACGAACGGCTCGTTTATGGAGGGGAACCATTCGGGCGCGAAGGGGTAGCCCTTGTCGAGCAGCGTGCCGATGTTGCCCACCCAGTCGTAGAAGCCCTCGGCATACCGGCCGCTCCCGAGGTAGGAGTAGAGCACGTCGTCGATATCGTTTGCGTTGGTCTCGGTATAGAGGCTGCGGGGACGGGAACCCGTCACGCAGCACCATCCGCCGCGGGACTGGGGATCCATGCAGATAAACAGGCAGAAGCCGTCATGCTCCGGTCCCACGCCGTAGCCGTTGAAGTCGTAGAAATCGGCCGCGTAAACGCTGCGCTCGAGCCCGTGGGTCGAAACGTCGGTGAATATGACGATATCGGCGGCGTTTTTCTCGGATACCTCCGCGATGCGGGCGGCTATCATCGCCTCCTCCGCATCGGAAAGGATGCCCGCGTCGTCGACCACGCGCGGCGCGTCGGGAGAGGCGGGGGTGAACACCCACTCGTCGACGTTTTCGGGATACCAGTAGGGCATCTCCTCGGCGGGGGGCTCAGTATCTGTCGGCAGGTCGAGCGCCAGTGCGGGCAGGCAGGCGAACATCAGGAATGCGATAAACAGTACCGCAAGAGCTTTTTTCAAACTGTTCATGAACTCACCTCCTCAGCAGGACAGGAACGAGACGAGCAGCATTATCACGGCGAACACCGCGGCGAACGTGCCCCAGCGGCGCAGCAGGCTCCTGCCCGTGTCCGTGGGAATGTCGCCTACGACCTTGCCCGTCTGCCCGTTCATCGCAAATGTGTACTTAACGCCCTTGTAGCCGACGTTGAAAGTATAGACCGGCAGCAGCACGTACCTTGCGGTTATCGGCGAAGCCTGAAGGTCGTTGCCCGCGCTCGATATGCCGGAGTATCCCGCGCCGGAGTTCGCGTCGACTATGCTCAGAGCGCTGTTCATCATGCGCTCCTCGGCCCTTCTTCTCACCTCTTCGGAATCCCTGTCGAAGCGCTCGGCAAGGAAGCCGGAAAGATAGCTCATGTTGAAGGGCTTTATCCCGTTAAGGTCGAACGGCTCGAGCGAATCCATAAGCGCGTCGTCGAGCCTTCCGCTCCCGTCGACGGGGATGTCCTTGAAGTCCATGGAGACGTCGCGCTCGATATCGTAATGATCGCGTATGGTGACGATGTAGTCGCCCTCCCTCGCGGAGCGGTCCTTGAAGCCCTTGTAATACGCCTTGCCCTGATATGTGCAGTCATAGAGCCAGAACGGGACGTACACTCCCGCAAGATCCTCGATATTGCTCTCGCTGAAGAAGCGGCGGGGGAGGAGCTTCTTGTCCTTATAGAAATCCTGCACCGCTGCGGGCAGGGACTTTTTGTCTATGCGGAAGGGGATTATGCCGTCGGGCCTGAGGCCTCCGGAGACCTTTTCCGTAAACACGATATTGTTGCCGCAGTAGGGGCATTTCACAGAAGCGGAGACGGAATCGGTCACGATCTCCGCGCCGCAGGATCTGCAGTTGTAGCAGCAGAGCTCCTCGGAATGGATATCGGGAGCTTCGCCTTCCGCTGCGCCCTCCGGCTCTGCCGCGGCGTCCGGTATCTCGTAGGATGTGCCGCACCAGTCACAGACGGAGCGGCCGCTCTCGGGATCGAACCTCAGCGGCGCGCCGCAAGCGGGGCATTTCTGTTCGCTAAGTTCTCTTTTTGGCATGAATGGACTCCTTTCCCGAACCTGTTTATTATATTATACAAAAAAAGAGCGCCTCTTGCAAGAAGAAAGAAGCGGCCGGAGCATTATTCCAAAAGGCCGTATTTTACCCGCACCCTGTTGAGCTTCTTCAATAGGGGCTTTGCGAGTATGAAAAGGAACACCACCGTCGCGGCGGCGTGTATCAGGTTGAAGGGCACACCGGCAGAAAATACCGTCGCAGCGAGCTTCCACGAGATATCGTCGTACACGGTGAACAGCGTGGAAGCGTCGGCGATCGGGCCGTAGACGAGCATGACCGACAGCGCCCCGTATATCACAAGGGGGATCGTTTTGGGCTCGTTCTCGCCCTTCCTGTGGAATATTAGCCCCGCGATGGACCCAACGAGCCCCAGGGCCTCCATCTGCCATGGGATCGAAGGCCCCTGACCGAATATGAAATTGGAAACGAAAATTATCATCGCACCCGCTATGAAGCCGGATTCGCAGCCGAATGCCACGCCGGTTATTATCGCGATCGCTGCGATGGGCTTGAACTGGGGCAGCATGTAAAACGCGGCCCTCGCTGCGACGCCTATCGCGATCATCGCCGCGAGCACGACGAGCTCGCGCGCGCGGAGCTT
>JAFZYC010000026.1 GCA_017616435.1 Clostridia bacterium | reverse complement strand
GTTTCCGGCTCCTCGGTGGGCGCCGCCGTCGGCAGGGATGCGTCCTTTCCCGCATTTTTGCAGGCGGCAAGCGAGCATATCATGATCAGCGTCAGTATCAGCGCAATGATCCTTTTCATATTCGTACTCCTTTCCGGTCGGTCTCATGGCCGCCCCTCATATATATAACGGACGAACGGCCAATTAGGTTCCCATAATTATTATACAACGCCGTTTTTTTTGTAAAGGCCCATATGCAAAAAAGCTCCTTGCGGAGCTTTATATTTCTATACCTCTCTTCTGTTCTCGATCGCCTTGAAGAGCGTTATCTCATCGACGTATTCGAGGTTGCCGCCTATGGGGATGCCGTGCGCGATGCGCGTCGTGCGGACGCCCATGGGCTTGAGCATCTTCGCGATATAGGCCGCCGTCGCCTCGCCCTCGACGTCCGGGTTGGTGGCGAGTATCACTTCCGCGACCTCGCCCGTTTTCACCCTTTCAACGAGCTCCGCTATCCTGATATCCTCCGGCCCTATGCCGTCCATGGGCGAAAGCGTGCCGCCCAGCACATGATAGCTGCCGCGGTATTCGCGCATGCGCTCCATATAGGAGACGTCGCGCGCCTCCTTCACGACGCATATCACGGACCTGTCCCTCTTGGGATCGGAGCAGATATCGCAGAGCTCGTCCTCCGTGAAATTGCCGCAGACGGGACAATAGTGGATGGACTTCTTCGCCGTGACGATAGCGGAAGAAAGGCCCTCCGCCTCCTCCTCCGTCATGGTGAGGATGTGGTAGGCGAGCCTTTGCGCGGTCTTTATGCCGATACCCGGCAGGCGGTTGAGCCTTGCCGTCAGATTTTCAAGCGACTGTGTGCTCATCCCGCTTATCAGAAGCCGAGGTTCATGCCGCCGGTGACCTTGTTCATCTCACGGGTCATGGTCTCGTCGGCGAGGGCGATAGCGCCGTTGACCGCGGCGAGCACCAGATCCTGCAGCATTTCGACGTCTTCGGGATCGACGCATTCGGGAGCGATCTCGATGGATTTCAGCTCCTTGCGGCCGTATATCACGACCTTCACCGCGCCGCCGCCCGCGGAGTATTCGAGCTCGGTATTTCCGACCTCCTCCTGAACGCGCTGCACGTTCTCCTGCATCCTCTGCGCCTGGCGCATGAGCTGCTGCATATTGCCGCCCATACCGGGGAATCCGCCTTTTGCCATATCATTATCATTCCTTTCGGTTTATTGTCGGCATCAATTATACCAAATATGCTCGTGTTTGTCCATAGTATTTGACAAACCGCCCCATATTGCACTATAATATAGGTTGATTTATTATGCGGGGGCGGGAAGCCCCCATGAAAGGACGTCCTTTTTGTTATGAAGAACCTGACCACTGCCGAGCTCCGCGAGCTCTATCTGCGCTTTTTCCGCGAGAGGGGACACGCCGTTATTTCCTCCGCTTCTCTCGTTCCCGAGAACGACCCGACCGCGCTCTTTACCATGGCCGGCATGCATCCGCTCGTGCCGTATCTCTTGGGCGCGAAGCACCCCGCGGGCAATCGCCTGACCGACGTTCAGAAATGCGTCCGCACGGGCGATATAGACGAGGTCGGCGACGAGAGCCACTGCACGTTCTTCGAGATGCTCGGCAATTGGTCCCTCGGCGACTATTTCAAGAAGGAGGCCATCGCGTGGAGCTGGGAGTTCCTGACAGGGAAGGAATGGCTCGGGATCGATCCCGACAAGCTCTATTTCACCTGCTTCGCGGGCGAGGAAGGCCTTCCCCGTGACGAGGAAGCCCACGACCGCTGGGTCGAGATGGGCGTGGATCCTTCGCACATATTCTATCTCGGCCGCGAGCATAATTGGTGGGGCCCCGCCGGTCAGACCGGCCCCTGCGGCCCCGATACGGAGATGTTCATCGACACAGGCAAGGAGCCCTGCGGCGAGAACTGCTTCCCCGGGTGCCACTGCGGCAAGTATCTTGAGATCTGGAACGACGTCTTCATGCAGTACAACAAGACCGCGGACGGCCGCTACGAGCCGCTCTCCCAGAAGAACGTCGACACGGGCATGGGCCTTGAGCGCACCGTCGCGACACTGCAGGGCGTTCCCTCCGTTTACGATACCGACGCTTTCACCGGCATACTCAACAGGATCGCCGAGCTTTCCGGCAAGAATTACCGCGACAGCGCGGAGACCACGAAGGCCTTCCGCATAATCGCGGACCACATAAGGACCGCCACGTTCATGCTGGGCGATCCCCGCGGCGTCACGCCCTCCAACGTCGATCAGGGTTATATCCTCCGCCGCATCATCAGGCGCGCGCTTCGCTACGCCATGCAGCTGGGCATGCCCGAGATGAGCCTTTCCAAGGTCGCCGCCGCGGTCATAGAGACATACGGCGCGGTCTATCCCGAGCTTAAGGAGAACAGCGCGCGCATATCCTCCGAGCTCGATACCGAGGAGACCAAGTTCCAGCGCACGCTCACCCACGGCATGAAGGAGTTCGGCCGCATAAAGGGCAGTTTCGCGGACGGCGTGATCGACGGCAGGAGCGCGTTCCGCCTCTTCGACACCTTCGGCTTCCCCATCGAGTTCACCGAGGAGATGGCCCGCGAGAACGGCCTTACTGTCGACGTCGAGGGCTTCCGCGCGGCCTTTGCCGAGCATCAGGCGAAGTCCAAGGCCGGCGCCGAGCAGAAGTTCAAGGGCGGCCTTGCGGACGCCTCCGTCGAGACGGCGAGGCTCCACACCGCGACCCACCTCATGCAGGCGGCCCTGCGCAAGGTGCTGAACGACGAGAACGTCGCCCAGCGCGGCTCCAACATCACCGCCGAAAGGCTCCGCTTCGACTTCTCCTTCCCGAGGAAGGTCACTCCGGAGGAGCTTCGCGAGGTCGAGCGCCTCGTCAACGAGGCGATAGCCGCCGACGTGCCCATCACCTGTGAGGAGATGACCGTTCCCGAGGCGAAGGCCAAGGGCGCGATCGGCCTCTTTGAGAGCAAGTACGGCGAGAAGGTAAAGGTCTACACCATGGGCGAATACAGCTGCGAGATCTGCGGCGGTCCCCATGCTCAGAGGACGGGCGAGCTCGGCACATTCAAGATCAAGAAGGAGGAGGCCTCCTCCTCCGGCGTAAGGCGCATAAAGGCCGTACTCGAATAAACAAAGCCGCGCTGCGGCGACTGCGGGGTAATATGAAGACCACATGGCTTGAATACAACTGGCAGCTGGACGGGAACGAGGCCTATTTCGGCGTCGAGCTTTCGTATTACCGCAAGGCTCCCGACGAGAAGCATCCCCTGCTCTGCTACTTCTGCTGCGAGACCACGAACGGCGGCGCGCTGACGCCCGCGGACGAGAAGCGTATAGAGCAGCTCGCGGCAAAATGCAAGCGCCGCACGCGGATCCAGCCCGCCGGCTTCGTGCAGTCGGGCAATATGCGCCAGTATTATTTCTACACCGCCTCGAAGGAGGAGTACGACGTATTGAAGGACGTCGCCGAAAAGGAGAAGAAGCTCCTCTGCCGCGTCGGCGGCAAGCGCGAGGACGACTGGGCAACCTATTTCCAGCTTCTCTACCCCAACGAGGTCAAGTATCAGACCGTCAAAAACCGCGAGCAGGTCAAAAAGCTCCACTCGATAGGCGACAATATCGAAGCCTCCCGGCGCATCAACCTTCACGTCTGCTTCCGCACGGAGCAGCAGCGCCTCATGTTCGAGGAGACCGCGCGCAACGCGGGCTTCGCGATAGGCGGCGCCGAGTTTTTGAGCGAGAGCGACCTGCCCAACGGCGTGGTCATCTACCGCATATCATCCCTAAAGCGCGAGGACATCGACTCCGTCACCGTCCGCGTTATAAAGCTCGCACAGAAAATGGAAGGCAGGCTTAGCTACTGGGACTGCAACATCGTTCCCAGGAGCGTAGCCAAGCGGTACTGAACATGGAAGCTCTTTCCGGTTGGCTCGTGGTCAATCGCTTTCTGAATACAGGCAAGTTCACCGACCTCTCGGCCAGGTTCGAGGCGGCGGCGGAAAAGTTCGGCGTAAAGCTGCGTCTTCTTACGAACGACGAGCTCCTGCCCTGCATGGGCGCGCCGGAATACGAGGATCCCGCCCGCTTCGACATACTGCCCGCCGAAAGGCCGGATTTTGTTTTGTTCTACGATAAGGACGTTCGCCTTGCGGAGCAGTTGGAGCGGCGCGGGCTGAGGCTTTTCAATAACGCCCGGGCTATCGAGCTCTGCGACGACAAGTCGCTCATGCATCTGTGTCTCGATTCCGCAGTCCCCATGCCCCGCACCTACTGCGCGCCGTTCACATACGAGAACATAGGTTACAACGACACGCTCTTTTTAGAAAAGCTATTCGGCACGCTCGGTTCGCCCCTTGTGATTAAGGAGGTCTTCGGCTCCTTCGGGCAGCAGGTGTATCTGGCTTCCACCCCGGAAGATGCGGCAGAGATACTGAAAAAGGTCGGCGGCAAGCGCCTCATATTCCAGGAGTTCATTAAAGAGAGTTTTGGCCGCGACCTGCGCCTCAACGTCGTGGGAAACAGGGTCATCGCCGCCATGTACCGCTACAACGAGCACGGCGATTTCCGCGCGAACATCTCGAACGGCGGCTCCATGAAGCCGCATACCCCCTCCGCAGCCGAGGAAGCGCTCGCGCTGAAAGCGGCGGAGCTGATGGGGCTCGATTTCTGCGGAGTGGATCTGCTCTTCGGCAGGGACGGAGAGCCCATACTCTGCGAGGTCAATTCCAACGCGCATTTCAAGTCCATCTACGACTGCACCGGCGTCAACGCCGCAGATGAGATAATGGCGCATATAGTCAGGTGCGTGGGATGAAGCGGGCCTGCATCCTTTATAAAAAAGAGGACGCCGCGAGAAACGGCGTGCTCATCAACAAGTATTTCTCCGCGCTGAAGCGGGCGGGCTATGCTCCGTCCCTCATCATCACGGACAGGCTCAATCATGAGGACGTCCTCCTTATGGCATTCGGCGCGGACGCGGTGATCAACCGCACGAGGGATCATCTGCTCGCGCGCGCCCTTGAGGAGGCCGGTCTTTTCGTCACGAATCCCTCCGGGCTCAACGAGACCGCCAACGACAAGCTGTTGACTTACGAACGGCTTCACTCGGCGGTGCCGATGCTGGATACATACCTTCTCACGCCTTCGGGCGAGCCGCCCCTCCCTTATCCGTTCGTCGCAAAGCCCGCGGGCGGTCACGGCGGAGCGGGCGTGACGATGATAAGCAGCGCCGAAGGGCTTTCCGCCTACCGCGCCTCGCATCCCGAAAGAAGCGTGATACAGCCCGTCGCGACCGATATCGGCCGCGATATGCGCGTGTACGTTGTCGGCGGGCGGCCGATCGCCGCGATGCTGAGGTCTTCCGATTCCGATTTCAGGAGCAATTACTCCCTCGGCGGTCACGCCCGGTTCGTTCCCATCTCCTCGCTTGCGGAGGATGAACGCCGGATCGTCGACGACGTATGCCGCATTCTGCCCGTGCACTACGCCGGCATAGACATAATGCACGACCACGGCCGCGCCATACTGAACGAGATCGAGGATCCCGTCGGCGCGCGCATGCTGTATACGTTCACGGAGCTGGACCCGGCTGAGGAGCACGTACGCTATATCGATCAAATAATCCTTAAGGAGAACACAATATGAACAACGTATCAGAGCTTTTGACATTCATTGAGAACTCTCCCACGGCATTCCACGCGGTCGCAAATATCTGTTCGGAGCTTGAAGCCTCCGGCAGGAAGCGCCTTTCGGAGGGCGAAGCATGGAAGCTCGAAGCCGGACAGGGATATTTCGTCACCCGCAACATGAGCTCCGTCATCGCATTTGACATACCGGATGGCGAAGCGGATTCGTTCCGCATGGTCGCGGCGCATTCCGACTCGCCGACTTTCAAGATCAAGGAGAACGCGGAGCTTGCCGTCCGCGGCAAGTACACCCAGCTGAATGTCGAAAAATACGGCGGCATGCTGTTCTCCGCATGGTTCGACAGGCCCCTCTCCATAGCCGGCCGCGTGCTCGTCCGCACGGAGCGCGGCATGGAGGCCCGCCTTATCGACGTCGGCCGAGATTTGCTCGTCATACCGAACGTGGCGATCCACATGAACCGCGAGGTGAACGACGGCTTCAAGTACAACGCTCAGACCGATCTCATGCCCCTCTTCGGCGACGAGACAGCGAAGGACGGCTTCAAGAAGCTCATCGCCGAGACCGCCGGTGTTGCGGAAGAGGATATCCTCGGCACGGACCTTTTCCTCTACCCCCGCGTTAAGGGCACAGTGATAGGCCACGAGGGCGAATACATACTCTCCCCCAGGCTCGACGATCTCGAGTGCGCATGGTCGGGGCTTCGCGCGTTCCTCGCGGCGGACAAGCCCGCCCGCGGCGTCAACATGCTCTGCGTGTTCGACAACGAGGAGGTCGGCTCCGGCACAAAGCAGGGCGCGGACTCCACATTCCTCTATGACGTGATGCAGCGCATATTCATCGCCATCGGCAGGAGCGCGGAGGACGCCTACCGCGCGGCGGCGAATTCCTTCATGCTCTCCGCGGACAACGCCCACGCCGTGCATCCCAACCACCCCGAAAAGACCGACGCCGAGAACTGCGTTTTCATGAACGACGGCATCGTTATCAAGTTCAACGCCAATCAGCGCTATACGACCGACGGCGTTTCCGCGGCGTTCTTCCACAGGTTGCTGAAGGATAACGAGATCCCCTTCCAGCATTTCGCGAACCGCTCCGATATCGCGGGCGGCGGTACGCTCGGAAACATCTCCGGCTCCCACGTGTCGATCAACACGCTGGATATCGGCCTCGCGCAGCTCGCCATGCACTCCGCTGTCGAGACCGCCGGCGCCAAGGACCTCGATCACATGGTCCGCGGCATGACCGCGTTCTATACCTCCGGCGTCGAGACAGGCCGCGACGGCGAGTTTTTCCTCGGCTGACGACTAAAATATTTGGGGACGGACGAGTGTCCGTCCCTTTTTCACGCATGCTTTTGCGCGCTTCGGCGCTGAGATTTCGGATTTTTTGAAATATATCTTAAAAAAGGGCTTGCTTTTTTTTCGATTGCGTGTATAATACTTCTTGCACAATGAATCGCACCTTTAGCTCAGTTGGTAGAGCACCTGACTCTTAATCAGGGTGTCCAGGGTTCGAGCCCCTGAAGGTGTACCAAACAAAAGAGGATGTCCAACGGACATCCTCTTTTGTTTCATGCATTTTCTGCGATGAACCCCGAATTTGCGAAGCAAATTCTTGGCGCAGCGGAACGCAAGCTGGATCGGCGCTCGGCTTCTCGCTGCGCGGGGTCCAGAGCCCCGTGGGCCATTGGATGTGCCGTCCGCCCGGTGGGCGCACCAGACGGCGGCGAGTGACCGAAGCGAGGAGGCCCGTGGCCGACGAGCAAGAACGAGCCCTTGAAGGTGTACCAAACAAAAGAGGATGTCCAACGGACATCCTCTGTTGTTTCATGCATTTTCTGCGATGAACCCCGAATTTGCGAAGCAAATTCTTGGCGCAGCGGAACGCAAGCTGGATCGGCGCTCGGCTTCTCGCTGCGCGGGGTCCAGAGCCCCGGGAAAATGCAAGGAGGGCCAAACCCTCCCCCATCTTGCTTTTCTCCTTCCGCGGATGTATCATATTCTTATAAACCCGTTCCACCATTCACCAGCGGAGGTATTATGACCGCGAGGATCGTTTTGAGCGCCGTCCTGGGCTACCTTATCGGCTCCGTCGTAACGGCGATCATAATTTCGAGGCTCGTCTTCAAGGAGGACGTGCGCACGCAGGGCAGCGGAAACTCCGGCGCGACCAACGCCGCGAGGGTCTACGGTCTCCGTTTCGGCGTACTGACTTTCCTCGGCGATTTCGCGAAGGGGATACTCGCATGCCTCATTGGCAGGCTCATCGCGGGGACATACGGCTTTGCCGCGGCCGGCGCCGCCTGCATCGCGGGGCACTGCTTTCCCGTCTGGTTCGATTTTCGCGGGGGCAAGGGCGTTTCCGTCGGAGCCGCGTTAGCGCTTATGCTCGACTGGCGGATATTCGCCGCGGCGATCGCGGTGTTCGTGCTGTTCGCTTTCGTCACGCGCATCGTATCCGTGGCCTCCATCTGCGCGACGCTTACGGTCGGCGTGCTTTCGGCGGTACTGCTTCCCGAGCCGATACTTAAGGCGCTCGGCGTGCTCGCCGCGCTCACCGTCATCATCATGCACCGAACGAACATCGGAAGGCTGATACTCGGCACCGAAAAGAAGATGGAGTTCGGGAAGAAGAAACGCTCCTGAATACAGCTTGTCGCTCCGGCTTCGCCGGGGCTTTTTTTGCATTTGTCACAGGATTGTCATTTCTCACTTATTTACTTGTGAATCCCTTGCGTGGTAAAATATGTGTTATGAAAGCGGAGTTTTTTGCTTTCCTATCGATCCCCCGGCTTGCTCCGGGAACTGAAAGGGGAAAACCATGAGAAAACGCATTTTGAGCATCATTGCGGTACTCTGCATGCTGCTTACAGTCGTGCCCGTATTCGCCGTTTCGGTACAGGCGCTGACCCTTACCAAGACGGTCATCGGCAACACCGGCGCGACTATCGCGGTATCCGGCGGATCCGGCGCCGTGACGGCTGAATCGAGCAACACCTCGGTAGCAACCGTATCCGTCAGCGGAACGGTCGTTACCGTTACCGGCGTCTCCGGCAAGAAGGGCGTCGTGACCGTCACAGTCTCCCGCGGGACGATGACCGCGGAGATGGAGGTCGCTATCGGCTACACCACGTTCCATTTCAGCGGCCGCTCCGTCACCGTTTATCCCGGAAGCGACGCCAATTACGAGGTCATAGCGATAGAAAAGGCCTCTGAGACCGAGTTCACCGGCGCCGAGGGCACAGGCGAGCTTACCGTCACCCAGGATCCCTCCGGCAACAGCATCTACACCGTCGCGAACGGATACGAGCTCTGCGTCGGCATAAAGAAGAAGGGCGGCATCTACTCCTTCAACGGCAGTTCCGACTACGCCAACATCGTCGTAAAGAAGGAAGCCACCAAGGACGCCACGATAATACTTGACGGCCTCAGCCTCAAGTCCCAGTTCACCGCGGCGATCACCATTAAGAAAAACTCCACCGCGGCCGTTTACATCAACACCCTCGCGGGTACTGTAAACACCCTTGCCGACAGCGCGGTAAACGATTCCGATCTGTACGGTCCCGCAGCCGACGGCGGCGACGGCTCCAACCAGTACTACGCAGAGAGCGCGGTCATAAAGGGCAAGACCGCCGCGAACCTGACCATCGCGGGCAAGGGCACGCTCAACATCGTGGCCGCGGCCAAGAACGGCGTCAAGATCGGCGCGAACGGCTACCTCACCGTCGCGGGCGGCACGCTCACGGTCTCTGCGCCGAACAGCGCGCTTTCAGCCGAAAATGAGCTGCTCGTCTCCGGGGGAACATTGAACCTCACCGCTCAGAGCGGAGACGCGATAAAGGCCGCGGATGACGCCGACCTTATCGGCAAGGTCTACATCACCGGCGGTGATATCACCATCTCCTCCGGCGACGAGGGCATACTTGCCCGTGAGAGCGTCTATATCTCCGGCGGAACGATCAATCTCACCTCCGCGGGCGACGGCATAAAGGCCGAGGACGCGGGCGAGACCTCCGGCGACATCGACATCACCGGCGGCGAATTCACGCTTACGACCACGGGCGACGGCATATCCGGCTTCAACGTGAATATCTCCGGCGGCACGTTCAATATCACCAGCGCCAACGGCTATACCAACACCTCCTACAACGGCGACACGATGGCCAGCGCAAAGTGCATAAAGGCGGAGCTTGAGAACACGATCTCCGGCGGCACATTCACTCTCTCCACTCCCGACGACGCGATCCACTCCGACGGCAACCTCACCTTCGAGGGCGGCACCTTCCAGATCTGGACCCGCGACGACGGCGTGCATGCGGACAGGGTGCTGACATTCGGCATCAGGGGCGCGAGCGACGAACTTCTCAACCTGCGCGTCAATACCAGCTATGAGGGCATGGAGGGCGCGGACGTCGTTCTCAATTCCGGCTATGCGACTGTCTACTCCACGGATGACGTCATCAACGCCGCGAACAAGAACACCTCCAACTACCATTTTACGATCAATGAGTACGGCGGCGTTTACAGGCTCTACACCTCCGGCGGCGACGGCATCGACTCCAACGGCGGCGCGTATTTCCGCGGCGGCGATCTGGAGGTCTATTCCGCATCCAACACATCGAACGATCCCCTCGACACGGAGGATACCCTCGCTCTCTACGGCGGCATCACACTGGGCTGCGGCATGAACCAGATGCAGGGCTCCCCCAGCGCGGGCATATACGTCGAGTTCACCAACCTTTCCATCTATACCGGCAACTCCATAGTGATCAAGGACGGCTCCGGCAACATATTGAAGAGCACGCAGGCCTACTTCGCGAGCTCCTCCAACAGGGCGACATACCTTGTGTTCAGCCATCCCGCGCTCGTTTCCGGCAATACGTACTATCTCTACATCAACGGTTCCTCCTCCGCCAAGACGGGCACCGCGACCGGTTCCGGTGCTGACCCCACCCCGTGGACGGATCTTGACGCAGGCGATACGAACGTCTATGAGCGCGTGACGAGCATGACCGCCGGCAGCCGCTACGTCATAACCAACGCCTCCGCCGCGACCACGATCTACACCCTCAGCGGCACGACCTCCGTGACCGCGCTTTCGAGCACGCTCTCAAGCACCTCCGGCGGTTACACGTTCGGCACGCTCAATGAGAACAACACCTGGTACATCGACGCATCCGGCCATATCTACAACACGGTCGGCGGCGTGAACTATTACCTCAAGTACACCAAGAGCTCCTCCGGCTGGTCCTCCACATACACGATAGGCAAGACCACCGAGGTCTCCGACGCGGCTTCGTGGGAGATCGCGCCCTCCGGCAGCGCGGCTCAGATCTATTCGACCTCCACCTCCTCCGGCGGCGGTCCCGGCGGCGGCCCCGGCGGCGGCCCGGGTCAGTCCACAAAGGTCTACCTCTATTACAGCAGCGGCTGGAAGCTCTCCACGAGCGCGTCCTCCGTCTACATCTACGCTCCCGCAGTTGCGCAGGCGGCGCTCACCGGCTCCACCTACTACGTTGCGGAGAACGACGAGGGCTTCGGCATGAGCGATATCATGGCCGGCACGACCATCAGCTACCGTTCGAGCCGTTCCGCTTCCGCGACGACGCTCGCCTGGACGAACAGCCACATCACCTACAGCTGGGAGCCCGCATTTGACGGCTCCGTGAACGGGACCTATGTGCTGACGGTCATGTACGACGGCATCGCCTTCGGCACCGTCACCGTAAGGATCGTAGGCGAGGATCAGTCCGTTACAGTCAACTTCGTCGGCGACTATGTCGCAACGGTGGAGATCGTTGCGGGCGAAGCCGTGACCGCGCCGACGGCGCCCGCTGGCTTCTACTACACGTTCTTCGTGAACGGCCTTGAGTTCGATATCACGGCGCCCATTTACACGAACACCACGATCACCGTAGTGATGGCCACCGTCGAAGACCCCCAGCCCACACTGTCCGGCGACGTCAACTGCGACGGCGTGGTCTCCTTCGAGGACGTTACGCTGCTCTCGGCCTGGATAGTAGGAAGCGGTAGTTTGTCCGACGAAGGCCTTCTCAATTCGGACTTCAACGGCGACGGAACAGTCGACTCGGTCGATATCTCCTACCTCTACAACTTCCTGCTCAACAACAATTGAGCGAGAACAGTCGGCCCGCCCCTTGGGGCGGGCCTTTTTTTCGGCTTCGGGAGAAAAATCGGCGGTTTTTTGAGCTTGCAACCGATAGTTGACAAAAAAACCTTGCATGTTTTATAATTTGAAAAGCAGAATTGCTGGCGCAACCGCGCGTTTTCTGATATCATTTGCCCAGCAAAAAACCGAAAGGAACACAAAAATATGAACATTGAGATCGCAAACAGGCTCGTGCAGATGCGCAAGCAGCACGGGTTCTCCCAGGGGGAGCTTGCCGCTCAGCTCGGGATCTCCCGCCAGGCTGTAAGCAAATGGGAGCGCGCGGAATCCTCCCCCGATACCGACAACCTTATAATGCTTTCGAGGCTCTACGGAGTATCGCTCGATTCGCTCCTCGCGACCGATGACGAGATCCCCATGCCGGAGCCCGAAGAGGAGGCTGCTTCCTCCGATAAGTCGCGCGAGAGCGTGCACATCAGCCTTCACGACGGCATCAACGTCACCGACGACGACGGCTCGCAGGTACATATAGGTTGGGACGGCATCTATGTGAACGACTCCGACGAGGAGAAGCTTCCCGGCATAAACGACTTCATAAATGATATAGAGGTCGACGAGGGCGGCGTGACATTCACCGAGAACGGCGAAAGGGTCCGCCGCGAGTGGAACTCCGAAAAGGACGGCCAGCGCCGCTTCGTTTACAAGCAGCGCAACGAGGCTACCGGCAAATGGCGCACCGTGGTCGTGGATGAGGACGGGCGCAAGGTCGTGCTCGATACCGCCCGCGAGCTCAATGAGGACGAATACGGCAATATGCGCGTGGCCTCCGACGGGGGCAGCTTCCCCTACGCGGTGCTCGTGACGGGTCTCTTCCTGCTGCTGGGCTTCCTTAAAGGCTGGTGGCATCCCGCATGGCTGCTCTTCCTTACGATACCGATATACCACTCCGTGGTGTCCCTGATCCGCGGTAGGAAGCTCAAGGCGCTCGACATCGCGGTCCCCGTGCTGGTCATCGGCGGATACGCGGCTCTCGGCCTTACGCAGGGGCTTTGGCATCCGCTCTGGATAATGCTCCTTGCCATCCCCCTCTACTTCTCCATCTCGGCGGCCATCACCCGCGGCGGCAAGAATCTTTCGGGCAAGCTGACGGGCGTCTATGCGATACTCGCGGCGATCGCCTACCTCGCATTGGGCTTCTCCTTCGGCGGGAAGGCGTGGACGGTCGGTTGGCTGCTCTTCCTTACTATACCCATGTTCTCCTCCATCGTGCGCTCCATTGAAAAGCGCTCCCTGCGCAAGGGCATCGCGAGGTTCCCCTGGGAGCTCCTCATCGTGGCCGGCTACCTCTTCATAGGCCTTATGTACGGCGTATGGCATCCCACCTGGATCGCGTTCGTACTGATCCCCGTGCTCCGCTGGGTCGTCGGCAGCATCGCGGGCATGGGCGGCGACGAACCCGTCAATATCGATTACGATATCGACGAC
>JAFZYC010000025.1 GCA_017616435.1 Clostridia bacterium | reverse complement strand
CGTCGCGATCACCGTCACCGACGATTACGGCATCGAGAGCGTCATCGTCTCCTATGAGATCGGCGGCGTGACCGGCGAAGCCGAGATGACCTTCAACTCCGCCAGCATGAAGTACAAGGGCACCATCCCCGGTTCCGCGATCACCGCGGGCAACGCCGCGATGCTGCTCACCTTCACCGCGACGGATACCTCCGGCCTTGTCGCCACCGCCACCGCGGAGGTCAACATCGTCGACAAGCCCCAGATAGTGGCCGTTACCCCCCGCGCGAACTCCGCGACCCATGATGACAAGACTCCCGTGATCTCCGTCGAGTTCGCCAACGCGGGCGAAGCTCCCACGGTCGTCATCACCGTTCCCGGCATCAACGGCACCACAGAGGTCAACGGCAACACCGCCACTCTCGAGTACAACGGCGAGCTTGCGGACGGCAAGTACAACGCGACCGTTGAGATCACCAGGGCGGACGGCGCCTCCGTGACTTACAGCTGGGCGTTCACCGTCGGCGAGCCCCAGTACGGCTTCTACTTCGGCCAGCTGCATTCCCACACCGCCGAGTATTCGGACGGCGCGGGCACCATCGAGGACGCGTACTCCTACGTGATGAACCTCCCCGAGAGCGAGAATGTGCAGTTTGTCGCGCTCACCGACCACTCCAACTACTTCGACACCAAGGACAACCTCGGTGATTTCGAGGACGTCGAGTCCGGTACGCAGGCGGCAAACGGCCATTCCAAGTGGTACAACTACACCACCACCATCGATGATTTCAATACGCGTCAGAACCGCGTCATATTCATCGGCGGCTATGAGATGACCTGGTCCGGCCAGTACGGCCACATGAACACCTTCAATTCCGTGGGCTTCGTATCCCGTCAGAACAGCATCTACACCGTCCACGGCGGCGCGGGTCTAGTCGCGTACTACGATCTTATCAAGCAGTATCCCGACACGATCCATCAGTTCAACCATCCCGGCACGACCTTCGGCAACTTCGATAACTTCGGCTATTACGACGTCGCCGCGGACCGCGTCATAACGATGGTCGAGGTCGGCAACGGCGAAGGCGCCGTCGGCGGTTCCGCCTACTGGCCCAGCTACGAGCAGTACACGCTCGCCCTCGACATGGGCTGGCATGTAGCTCCCACCAACAACCAGGATAACCACAAGGGCAAGTGGGGCAACGCAAACACTGCCCGCGACGTTATCATCACCGACAACTTCTCCGAGGAGGGCATCTACGAGGCCATGCGCAACATGACCATGTACGCCACCGAGGATAAGAACCTGGAGATCTATTACACGCTGAACGATTGCATAATGGGTACCGTCATCCCCGAGGATGAGGAGGATCCGATCTCCGCCGTCGATATCTACGTCTCCGTCAGCGATCCCGACGGCGAGATCGTAGGCAGGATCTCCGTCATAGTCAACGGCGGCATCACCGCCTATTCCGAGGACTTCACGGGCTCCTCCGCGATCCTCAACGTGACGCTGCCCAACGACTACTCCTACTACTTCATCAGGGTAGAGCAGGCGGACGGCGACATCGCGGTCACCGCTCCCGTCTGGGTAGGCGACGTCTCCAAGGTCGGCATCTCCGAGGTCGCGACCGATACCATCATCCCCGTCAAGGACGAGGAGATGACCTTCACGACAACCCTCTACGATTACGAGGCGGACGATTTCGTCATCGAGACCCTCACCTACAGCCTGACCGTCGGTCAGAACGAGGCGGTCATACTCGGCGTCGTGGAGAACCCCGGCACCATCGCCGCCAACTCCGAGCTCGAGCAGACCTTCAGCTTCACTCCGACCACCCTCGGCAAGCAGACCTTCACCGTGACCTGCGTCGGCTACCTCGGCGAGACCATGATGCAGTTCGCTTACAGCTATGAGCTCGACGTGCTCGATCCCTCCGAGCTTCTGGATATCGGCATCGACGCCGGCCACGCGAACTTCTACGTATCCGGCAACTACGCCGGCTCCGACGCCGCGTTCATAGAGCTCTGTGCTCAGAACGCGATCCGCACGAACTACGTCTACGCGGGCGAGCTCACCTATGAGAACATCAAGGATTACGTGCTGCTCGTGCTCACCGTTCCCTACGTCGGCTGGCAGAACGTAGGCGAGGCCAACCTCTACACCGAGGCCGAGCTCGCGGCGATAGCCGAATACGCGGCCAACGGCGGCAACCTCATCGTCTGCTCCAAGTCCGACCGCGGCAATCCCGAAAACATTGCCGAGCAGGCGCACATCATAACGAACGGCATACTCGCCGCGATCGGCACAGATACGACCATCGCGAACGGTATCGTCGTCGATAATGTCGAAAAGGCGAACGAGGCTTACCGCATCTACTTCACGAGCGAGGACAACTACTCCTACACATGGAACGGCGAACCCGTATGGCTGCTCGCGGGCGTGCTGGAGACCACCAACAACTCCTTCTCCGGCTACAACAGCGCGCCCGTCATCGCAGGTGAGAACGCGATCCCCATCATAAAGGGTTACTCCACCACATGGGGCGCCAACTACACCGCGGACTTCAACAACGACTCCCACTATGAGCCCGATTACGACAGCGATACCGTCGTCGTACCCATGGGCGAGGTAGTAGAGATGACGCTCGAGGATCTTGCGGGCGGCGGCTGGCTCATCACCTCCGGCGTAACGTTCTTCTCCACGTTCGAGGTCAAGGTAGAGGTCGAGAACGCGACCACGCTCCAGAACAGCAACTACCAGATCGTAATGAACATCATCAACAAGCTCAAGCCCGAGCCCACGATCACCGACATCGCGGAGGTCAACGCGGCAGAGGAAGGGCGTAAGTTCACGATCGAGGGCTATGTCACTTCGAACGCCTCCGGCTACGATCAGGATACAGCGTTCTTCGACTGCATCTACGTGCAGGACGACACCGCGGGCATCAACCTGTTCCCCGTGGCGGGCGATTTCCACATCGGCCAGTACATAAGGTGCACCGGCGTTCTCGGCTCCTATAACGGAGAGCGCGAGCTCGTCGTCACCAGTATCGAGCTGGTCGAGGGCCACGAGGAAAGGATCATCGAGCCTCTCGAGCTCACCGCGGCGGAGGCCATGAGCACCGACTATACCGGCATGCTCATCAAGGTCGAAGGCACGGTCGAGAGCCTCGGCTACTCCTCGGACGGCGCCCTTGAGACCATTATGGTCAACGACGGCACCGATACCGCGAGGGTATTCATCGACGGCTATATCATGAGCGATTACATCATCGAAATCGCGGTCGGCGACCATGTCTCCGCGATAGGTCTCGCCTCCATAACCGTCGATACGGAGGATCCGAACGGCGGCTTCATCCCGCGCATCCGCGTTAGGAACCGCGCCGAGATAGAGGTCACTCCCGGCGGTCCCGACGTCAACGGCGACGGCAGCGTCACCTCCGAGGACGCGCTCATCGTGCTGCGCTACGTCATGGGCGTCTATACCGACTGCCCCGAAGAGTGGATCGCACGCATGGACGTCAACGGCGACGGTGAGATCACCTCCGCCGATGCGCTGTACATCCTGCGCTACGTTCTTAACTCGGGCAACTGATAACAATTAAAAGACGGGGACTGCCTTCGGGCAGTCCCCGGTCGTTATAAAGGTGCTTTATGAAGAAAAACAGGAAAAAAGCAGTCGATATCTGTGTCATACTCATATGCGCTGCCGCGCTCGCCTTCGGCATATTCTTTGCGAACAGGGCGGAGCCGAAGCAGAACAATCCCTACTATACGATTGAGTATGAGCTTGTGCGCGTGACACAGGTATTATATGAAAACTATACCGTCGATCCCGAAACGGAGAACGCGCTTCGCGGGTCGCAGTCGCTTAACGTCGCGGTGCTCACGGGCAGGTTCAGGGGGGACGTCGTCCCCGTCACGAATTATCTCGGCCCCCTGCATGAGAAGCTCGCGAAGGCGGGCACGGTAATGACCGCGACGATCACCTCCGACTCGAGGGAGGAAGGGTATCAGATAAGCCTTATCAACTATGACTATACATGGCTGCTCGTCGGAATGCTCGCGGTGTTCGTAGCCGCGGTGGTCATCGTCGGGCGTAAGAAGGGAGTTATGAGCCTTCTCGGCCTCGCAGTCACAATGGCTGCGGTCGTGTTCTTCCTCGTGCCCATGTGGCTCAAGGGCTATCAGGCGATCCCGCTAACGCTCATAGTCTGCGTCTTCGTAACGGTGTTCTGCTTCACGCTGCTCGGCGGCGTCACGCGGAAGACCGTATCCGCGATGCTCGGCACTGCGCTCTGCGTGCTCGTCGCGGGGGCGTTCGCGCTGATCTGCAGCAGGATCGCGGGCGTTTCCGGAATGACCATGAGCGAGGCGGAGTGGCTGCTCGACGAATCGCGCACGCTGGACGTCAGCCTCAAGGTGCGCGGGCTGTTTGTTTCCGGCATACTCATATCCTCGCTTGGCGCGGTGATGGACGTCGCAATGAGCATCGCCTCCGCCATAGACGAACTGCGCGAGGTCGATCCGACCCTCCCGCCCGAGCGCCTGTTCAGATCGGGCATGAACATCGGCCGCGATATGATAGGCACTATGACGAACACGCTCATACTCGCGTTCGCGGGCACCTCGCTCAACCTAATGATAATCATGTTCGCCGCCGGGATGCAGCCGTATCAGCTCCTGAACAACAACGATACGATAATGGAGATAATAAGGGCGATAGCAGGCTCCGTCGGACTTATACTCGCAGTGCCGCTGACCGCCGCCGTGGCATCGCTGCCGGGGAAGAGGAAAAATACCTGATAAAGACATGAAAAAACCGCCGCAGCTGCGGCGGTTATTGTTTTCACGAACTCACTCCCATTCGACCAGATCCATGTCGACCAGGTACTGCTCCATGAAATCCATGTAGTCGTCGCACAGGCGCATGAGATAGGTCTTGTACTGGGGAAGGGCCTCGTTCGCGGCGGCGTAGAGACGGTCATAGATGACGTCCTCGTCGTATGGCTCGTCGCCGATCTCGTCCATGTAGGCGCAGTCGATCTCGACGAGCTTGCCAATGACGGCCTCGAGCTCCTCCGGCTTCATGAACGAGAAATCGCCCTCGTTGTCGAAGTTTTCCTTTATCCTTGCGGCGGCGGCCGCTTTGTCGAACAATTCTTCCATACTGTTTCTCCTTTTCTTGTTGTTATCGAACGTCGAACTCTATTTCGGGCAGCAGCTCCTGAAGGCTGCGCGCGAACTTTCCGTTATGCTCTCCCTGCTCGCCAGGCGCGCCGAGGATTATGACCCCGACCCCGTGCTCATGGGCGAAATCGGCGAGCGCCGTCTGCACGTTGTCCGTGCGGAGTATCGTAAGCTCCGCGCCGGCGTACTGCGCGCAGGTGAAGAGGTAATCTATCGCGTCGGCCTCGTCTATGGAGTTCATGAACCTCTGGCCGTTCAGCACGCAGTGGACTATATAAAGGGGCGGCCTTTCGCCGTTTTCATCCGGCTCGCTGCGCTTTACTCCGTGGAGTATCAGCCTCTCGCAGGAGCGCTGGCCGGTGACGCAGACCATTATGCCCGCGTTCCTTTGCTCTGTTCTGCTTTCTTCCATCGCGCCGCCTCCTTATGACCTCAGTGCGTATATGAGCTTGTCGGGGAAGTGGGAGCCGCCGTACTCCTCGCAGTAAGAGACGGCGTCCTCCGGCGTTGCGGAGACGTGGTAGAGCCCGGCAAAGCCCTCGTGCGCGAAGCCCTCGCCGAAGCATCTTTCGAGCTGTTCTATGAGCGGATCGAAATATCCGTTCGTGTTCAAGAGCACCAGCGCGGGATCGATGTACGAGAGCTGCTTCAATGTCAGCACCTCCATGAACTCCTCGATCGTGCCGAAGCCCCCGGCAAGGGTTATGAAGCCCATTGAAAGGCTCTCCATCTTCGCCTTGCGCTCATGCATCGTGGGGGTCTCTATCCTCTCGGTACAGTTCTCAAAGTAGACGCCCTTCTTGTTGAGCTTTTCGGGTATTACGCCGATTATTCGTCCTCCGGCCGAATGCGCGCCGCGCGCCGCCTGGCCCATAAGGCCGGAATCGCCCGCGCCGAAAACGAGGCCGAAGCCGCATTCCGCGATCAGTCTGCCGACCTCATAGGCGTCCCTTTTGAACGCCTCGTCAATACTATTGGAGGATGCGCCGAAGACGCATATATTCCTTTCGGTATCCATCGAATGATCCTTTCCCTTGTACGCTTCCATTATACCATCGAACTGCGGCAAAAGAAACAACGGAAGAAGGCGGTTTTTGTTAAGATTCTGTAAAATCTTGGTAAAGCCTCAAAAAAAGCGCCCCGCCGGGCGATAGTGGCTCTGTTCCCGGGCGGTCACATGTATTTGCTTATGAGCTCCTTAAGCGTGCCGTTCTCCTGCATCTCGTATATCAGCATATCGGCGATCTGCATGAGCGCGGGCTCGTCGGAGGAGGCGATCATGCAGTATTCGAGCTTGCTTATCACGGTGTCGCAGAGGAAGTAGCGGGGGAATGCGATATCACCGCCGGAGAGCACGAAGTACTTTTTGACGTACGCGCCGGCCATTACCGCCGCGTCGACCCGCCCCTGCGAAAGCGCGGAGAGCAGCTCGTCATACGAGCCGTATTTCACGCTGTCGATAGTGACGACGGTATCGGGATCGGGCGTGGGTCTCGGCCTTCTTAAGAGCTTGTCGATAATGCTCTGCTCCTCGAGGGCGGTGACCTTCGAAACGTAGGAGGCGAAGGCCTTGCCCGCGGGCGTTTCGGGGATGTAGCCGATCTTGAGCTCGGAGGGATCCTTCGCGACGTTCTCCTCCGAAAGCGTCACGAGGTACACGTTATCGGTGTAATAGGGGTAGGAGTAGGAATACGAGCTCGAGCTGCCCTTGGGCTGCAGTGCGATGGCAATGTCCACTGTGCCGTCGGAAAGCTTCGTTCCGACGGTTTTGGAGGTGCAGGGAACGAGCTTGACGGGGTCCTCCGAATCGGGCAGGATCCTCCGCGCGATGAGCCTCGCGAGCTCCGCCTCGAGCCCTTCGCCGTTCTCGCAGAAGCCGGGAACGTCGTCCCTCACGGCGACGCTCAAAATGCCCTTGTTCTCGATACGGCGTATCTCGACCGAGTTCATGAGCTGTGTTTCGGGCTTCAGCGCGGCGGCGGCGATCACGATAAGTATTATCGCCGCTGCGACCCCGATCGCGATGCGCAGCCAGCGGCCGTCCGGTCCTTTAAGGGTAAAGAACCTGCCGAATCGCTGCATCAGCCGGGGGCTCAGGCCGCCCTCTTTTCCTATCTTGTAGGGATTCCTTCTCATAACCTCATTATATCAGCAGTTACGCCCGTCCGCAAGTGCGGGATCGGGCTTTTTCACATTCCGGAAAAAGCGGCGCGAAGTGCCGCGCAATATATAAAATACTTGCGGTTTAGGCTTGAAAAACAAATAAATTGTGTTACTATATAAGTTGGAGTGCCAGCGGGGGCGAATGCTTGTCCCAATGGCGCATCCAAATATTGCAGCATACGAAAACGGGAGGATTTTTCGTCATGGAAATCAAGAAAACGGGTGTTGCCGGAACGATGGAATCCAGCGATATCATCGTCAGGATCGAGCCCAAGGAGACAGAGGGCGTCGAGCTGAAGCTGGAGAGCGCAGTAATGCAGCAGTTCGGCAGGCAGATCGAGAAGGTCATCAGAGAGACCTTGGGTGAGCTTGGCGTCACCCGTGCATACGTCGACGCAGTCGACAAGGGCGCATTGGATTGCACCGTTGCCGCAAGGACGCTCGCCGCGGCTTACAGGGCGGCGGAGAGCACGGACTATGTCTGGAACGGAGGTAGGGTAAAATGAGCAGACTCAGGAGAAGCATGCTGTTTGTACCGGGCAACAATCCCGGAATGATCAGGGACGCGCATATCTACGGTTCCGATTCCATAATGTTCGACCTTGAGGACTCCGTCGCCATCACCGAAAAGGACGCGGCAAGGTTCCTTGTTTACAAGGCTCTTACGCAGCTGCGTTACGGCTCCAAGGAGCTCGTCGTCCGCATCAACGACCTCTCCTCCGGGCTCGGCGTAGCCGACCTCGAGGCCATCGTCAGGGCAAGGCCCGACGTTATCCGTCTGCCGAAGACCGACAGCGCGAAGGATGTTATCGAGTGCGAGCGTGAGATCGAAAGGATCGAGCGCGAGGCCGGCATCCCCGTCGGCTCCACCGGCATGATGGCCGCCATCGAGAGCGCGAACGGCGTTCTCAATGCCAAGGAGATCGCCTTCTCCTCCAAGCGCCTCATCGGTATCGCTCTCGGCGCCGAGGACTACGTCACCGACCTCAAGACCACGAGGAGCCCCGAGGGCATAGAGCTCATGTTCGCCCGCGGCATGATCGTCAACGCCGCGAAGGCAGCCGGCATAATGGCCCTCGATACCGTTTATTCCGACGTCAACAATGAGGAAGGCTTCATTGCCGAGGCCACCATGATCCGCAAGATGGGCTTCGACGGCAAATCCGTCATCAACCCGCGCCAGATCGCGCCTCTGCACGCCGTATTCACCCCCTCCGAGAAGGATCTCATGAAGGCCCACGCCATCATGGAAGCTATCGCGGAAGCCAACGCAAGGGGTTCCGGCGTTGCGTCCCTCAAGGGCAAGATGATCGATAAGCCTGTCGTCGCAAGGGCGCAGTATCTGCTCGAAATGGCGGAGCGCGCCAAGACCATCACGGTAGAGGAGGTATGAGCAAATGTTTGATTTCGATAAGATCCCTCACATAAACGAAGTCTCCGCATGCCACGGCGCATACGATGAGAACAATATAGCCGAGAAGAGCCTCGTAAGCTTCGCCGAGCGTCAGCAGGAGTCCAAGAAGGTCCTCCCCTCAATCGAGGAAGCGATAAAGAGGGTCGGCCTCAAGGACGGCATGACGATCTCCTTCCATCACCATTTCCGCAACGGCGACTACGTCGTCAATATGGTCATGGACGTCATCGCGAAGATGGGCTTCAAGCATCTCACCCTTGCCGCGAGCTCCCTTACCGACTGCCACTGGCCCCTCATCGACCACATCAAGAACGGCGTTATCGATCATATCGAGACGAGCGGCCTCAGGGGCAAGCTCGGCGACGCCGTATCCCACGGCCTTATGGATTTCCCCGTGATATTCCGCTCCCACGGCGGCAGGGCTGCCGCTATCGAGACCGGCGAGCTCCATATCGACGTCGCTTTCCTGGGCGCTCCCTCCTGCGATCCCTACGGCAACGCCAACGGCTATAACAGGGACAGCGAGGAAGGCTCCTGCTGCGGTTCTCTGGGCTATGCCAAGCTCGACGCGCTCTATGCCGACAAGTGCATAATCATCACCGATCATCTCGTCTCCTTCCCGAACACGCCCTTCGGCATCCCCGAGAGCCAGGTCGATTACGTCGTCAAGGTAGATAACATCGGCGATCCCAACGGCATCATGAGCGGCGCTACCCGCTACACCAAGAACCCCAAGGAGCTCCTTATCGCCAAGTACGCCACCGAGGCGATCGTCGCCTCCGGCTACTTCAAGAACAACTTCTCCATGCAGATGGGCTCCGGCGGCGCATCCCTTGCCGTCGCGAGGTATCTCAGGGAGAAGATGATCGAGCAGGATATCAAGTGCCGTTTCGCTTTGGGCGGCATCACCGGCCAGATCGTCCAGATGCATGAGGAAGGCCTCGTAAGGAAGATCCTCGACGTTCAGAGCTTCGACCTCATCGCGGCCAACTCCGTAAAGAACAACCGCTTCCATCAGCAGATCGACGCCTCCTATTACGCTAGCTACGTCAATAAGGGCGCTGCCGTAAATCAGCTCGACTTCGTCATCCTCTCCGCTCTCGAAGTCGATACCGATTTCAACGTCAACGTCATGACCGGCTCCGACGGCGTCATCCGCGGTGCGGTCGGCGGCCATCCCGATACCGCGGCCGGCGCTTCCATGACGGTCGTCGTCTGCCCGCTGCTTCGCGGCCGCATCCCCACCATCTGCACGAAGGTCAACACCATCTGCACCCCGGGCAAGACGGTCGATGTAGTCGTCACCGATCAGGGCATGGCGGTCAATCCCGCCCGTCCCGAGCTGAAGGAAAGGTTCATCGCCGCGGGTCTTCCCGTGACCACGATCGAGAAGCTCAGGGACCGCGCGGAGCGCATCGTCGGAACTCCCGAGCCCATCAAGTACACCGATAAGATCGTCGGCGTGCTCATGTACAGGGACAACTCCGTGATCGACGTCATCCGTCAGGTCGCAGACTGATAACGCGATAGTTTCCCGTCCGGCGCTCCCGCGCCGGACGGGAAATAATAAATAAGGGGAATCAATGGATTTCTATGTCTCCTCAGGCGTTCTGCTGACCCCCGAACGCCTCGCTAAAACCGAAGATTTCCT
>JAFZYC010000024.1 GCA_017616435.1 Clostridia bacterium | reverse complement strand
GGTGACCGAGACCGCGGGTCCCGACGCGGAAGCGACCCCCGAGGTCACCGAAGCGCCCACTCCCGAGCCCACGGAGGAGCCCGTCGTTTACAGGGAAGCCTCCCCGCACGATTCCGCGAAGGCCGCAAATTACGGCTTCACGACGAAGATGACGGTAAACGGCAGCTCGGCCGATACCTTCACGGGCGAGCCCGTCGTGTTCCTTCACAACGACGAGTATCAGCAGGCGGAGGGCGTGCTCTCCTTCCGCGGGAGCTGCTTCCGTCAGGATCCCTATTTCGGCACCGCGAAGGTCGACGCAGGCAAGCTCAGGATACTCTGGCACCGCGACACCTACAGCGTGCCCAAGGGCGAGGGCGGCAACTACTCCGGCGTGTGGACGGGCAGCGGCTGGACGGGCCAGGCGCTCGTGGTCCGCTGGGACAGGGAGACCAAGGCGATAATGAACATGTTCGACTGGGCCAAGGAGAAGGACGGCCTTATCGAGGTCATTTACGCCACGATGGACGGCAACATCTATTTCTACGACATGGAGACCGGCGAGCCCACGCGCAACAAGCTCGTGTTCGGCGTGCCCTTCAAGGGCTCCGGCACGGTCGATCCCAGGGGCTGGCCGATACTCTACGTAGGTCAGGGCGATCATTACAAGGAGAGCGGCAAGGAATCGAAGTTCTACGCCATATCCCTTATCGACGGGCATGTGCTCGGGACGTTCGGCAATAAGCCCGACAGCTTCGCGCTGCGCTCCTTCCACGCTTACGATTCCGCGCCGATAGTCGACGCCGCGACCGATACCCTCTTCTACCCCGGCGAGAACGGCATATTCTACCGCATAAAGCTCAATACGAGCTACGATAAAGCCGCGGGCACGCTCACGATCGATCCCGAAACTCCCGTAAAGGTGCGCTATGAGGCGATCCGCACGCAGTCCGGCAAGTACTGGCTGGGCTATGAGGCGAGCGCGGTCGCGTGGAGGCACTACGTATACCTCTGCGACAACGCGGGATTCATGCAGTGCGTGGACGTCGACACGATGAAGACGGTCTGGGTGCAGGACATCTGGGACGATACCAACGCCACCCCCTGCTTCGAGGAGGATCCGGAGAACGGCACGGGCTATCTCTACGTCGGCAACACGCTCGACAACAAGATGGATTCAAACGGCAAGGGAAAGGTCGCGTTCTTCAAGATCGACGCCTGCTCGGGCGAGATAATCTGGCAGAAGGAATACGAGGTCTACACCGACAAGCACGTCACGGGCGGCTTCCAGGGCAGCGCAGTGCTGGGCCGCGGGGAGCTCGAGGGGCTTGTCATAACGACCTATTCCTCCGTCGGCAACGGCTACGCGGGCTACGTCGTGGCCTACGACAAGCAGACCGGCGAGGAGGTATGGAAGTACCGCGTCACCGGTTACACCTGGTGCAGCCCCGTCGCGATGTACGACGCGAACGGCAAAGCTTACATAATCGTCTGCAACTGCACCGGCGATATCTGCGTGCTCGACGGCAAGGGCAATGAGCTCGACAAGATCAACGTCGAGAGCAATATTGAGGCCTCCCCCGTCGCCTTCGACAACTACATAGTCATCGGCACGAGGGTGAAGGGCATATACGGGATAGAGATCTACTGATAATAAAGTCAAACAAAGGCCGCGGGCTGTCGCACCGCGGCCTTTTAATTATTCGATCTTCACTTTTCATTCTTCGCTTTTCACTGCGGTCTCTGCGTTCTGCTCTTCGCGCTTCTCTTCTTCGAGCTGCTTTTCCCTTTTCGCCTCTTCGAGCAGCTTTTCCGCACGTTCGAGGAAGCCGGCGCGCTGGAGCTCCTTGATAAGGCACTCGTTGGTGAGCTTTGCGTCGGCCAGTTCCTTCGCGAGGCGGAACTGCATAACGTCGATCGTGTTGGTCATCCGGTCGAACTCCCTTATGACCTCGTCGAGAAAAGCGTCCACGGCGACGGGATCGTAGCCGAAGAGCGAATGCGGGAATACCTTGTTTATTATTTCGTCCCTGTTCATTGCGGACCGTTCCTTTTTCGGGAATTGGGGCCATGGAGATCCATGGCCCCGGCACAGGCATTACTCTTTGAAACCGTCGGAGTTGCCAACGATCTCGTAGTCGGCGGGCACTACTGCAAAGATCTTTGCGGAGATCTTACGGATGTCTCCGCCCATAGCGCTGCATGCCCCGGACATGAAGTCGAGTATCCTCTGGGCTACTTCGACCTCGATGCTCTCCATATTGAGGATGATGGGCTTGCGGCTCTTGAGGTTGCCGATGATACTCATGGTATCCTCGTAACTCACGGGACGGTACACGATCAGCTTGCTGTGAGCTGACGATACGGGAAGGTCGACGACCTTGCCCTGGCTCCTGCGGTCACGGCGCTTTTCCTCGCGAGTGGCAATGGGCTCGAGCTCCTGCTCCTCCTGAAGTTCGGCCTCGTCATAATCGTCTTCGTCGACGATGTCGAACCCCAACCAATTTCTGAGTTTGCTTGCTACTTTTGACATTCTGCTTTCCTCCAAACATTTTATTGTTGGCACTTGGAGAAAACTTTAATTCGCCCTTCGGGCAATGCGCGTGCGCTCTGTATATATATCGCACACGCAACATTTTCGGCTTAATGCCTCGGCCTTGCGCCGAATATGGCGGAACCTACCCTAACCATATCGGCACCCTCCGCTATCGCGGAAGGGTAATCCCCGCTCATGCCCATCGACAGGAGTTCCGGTTCGATACCCGGGATCTGCATCCCTTTGATATGTTCAAACAGCTCCTTCATGCACGCAAAGTAGTATGAGGCGTCCCTGCTCCCCGCCGCGGGCGGGATGCACATCAGGCCCTTTACGCGCACACCGGGCATGTCGGAAATTCGTTTCAAAAGCTCCGGAAGCTCCTCCGGCAGTATCCCCGCCTTCTGCGGTTCGCGGCCGATATTGACCTCCACGAGCGCGCCCTGCCTTATGCCGTGCTTCTGCGCGAGCCGGTCGATCTCATAAAAGGCTTCCGGGCGGTCGGCCGACTGGATGAGATCCGCTCGGCCTACAAGATATTTTACCTTATTCAGCTGCAATTGTCCAATAAAATGTGCAGTCTGACCGTTTTCTTTGAAAAAATCGTATTTCTGAGTGAACTCCTGCGCTCGGTTCTCGCCGACCTCGCGGCAGCCTGCGGCTATCGCCTCGGCGATCCGGGCCGTGTCGACGAACTTCGTCACGGCGACGAGCCTGACGTCCTCCGGCCTTCTTCCGGCCTTGTACGCGGCTTCGGCGACGGTCTCCTTCACGCGGAGGAAGTTCTCGCGAACGTTTATCTGCGTTTCCTGTTCCAATACCTTACCCCCTCGCTCAGGGTCTCGTTCGAGTCGTGCGGGCGGAGTATCACCGTCTCCTCATCCGCGGCGAGCACGTCTACCCTCACCCTGTAATGAGCGTCGCTGTACAGCAGTTCAAGGAAGTATTCGCCGTCCTCGATTATGACGGCGCGGGATTTTACGGCTATCCCCGCGGCGGTGGCGCTTATGTCCGCCTTGACCGTGCGGACGTCGATGAGCCCGCCTATGTCGTCCGTGAAGCGGATCACGTTGACTACCTGCTTGCCGCTCAATATCGGCTCCAGAGCGACGCCGGTGAACGAGCCGTAGCCCGCGATATCGACGGTGTATTCCATATCCTTTGCCAAGCGGTCGAGCTCGTCCCCCTTGGTAAGGAACGCGAGATACCACTCGTTCCTGTTGACGACGCGGCAGACGCGCGTGCGGTCGTCGGAGGCGCGGTTAGACGCGCCCGAGTCGCTCAGGGCGCGCTTTACGAGATCGGCGCTGAGCATATTGAGCTTTTCGGCGTTCATCGCCTGCTCATAGCCGTCGAAATAATAGCTGACGGAGCCCGCGTCCTTTGACGCGACCTCCTCCGTGAATGTGCCGATGAGCTGCTCCTTCGCCTCGACAGCGGAATAGAGCGCGCGGAGGGTCTCCGTCTCCTGCACCTTGGACTTGAGATAATCCATGCGCTCGGCAAGCGCGTTTTCGAGCAGGCGGTAGAGCTGCTCCAGATCGTCCGCGGAGCCAAGCATTACGCAGTCCTCTATGCGCGCCTTGACGCCCGCTATGGCCTCGTTCATCTCGTCGAGGCGGGAATCCTTCGTGGAGCCGATGCGCTCCATCTGAGCCCTGTAGACGTCCTCACGGGCGTTCAGGAGCGACTGCATGAGCTCGTCGTTGTAGCCGAGCTTGTACACCTTTGCGAGCGCTTCTCCGGGGGAGGTATCCGCGCCCTCCTCCTTCATGTGATCGAGCCGCGCGTATTCGGAGGAGAGGTAGACTGCCTCGTCCCTTATTATGACGGCGTTCCTTCCCGTGAGGGAGAAGAGCATCGTCCCGCGGGAGGTGACCTCCTCCCTGCCGTTATAGAGCAGCACAAAGAGCAGCACGCCGATCACGACGACAAGACCCGCAATGACCGCGATCATGCCGGGGCTTATCCTGCTCCTCGCCTTCTTTCTCTTTTTCCTGCGGATCATCATTCGGCTGATGCATCCTTTTCCGTTACGTCATAGCCCTTCTTCTGGGACCTGCCGTACTGCCTGTCGAAGTTTTCGCGGTTCTTGGCGATATAGCCTTCAAAGAGGCTGTCCGCGTCCATGCCCGCCCTTATGCACATGCTGATAAAGAAGTGGAGTATGTCCACCAGCTCGCCGTGCAGCGCGGCCTCGTCGATGGGTTTTTCGTTCTTCCACCACTTGAAGTTGACCTCGTCGAGCAGCTCCGCGAGCTCGCTTATCATGGCGAGCACGTCCTTCTGGATCCACCTCTCCATGGGGAAATCCAGCCCGCGGCGAACCTGTATGTCGGTATCGAGCTTCTTCTGCAGCTCGAATATTATTTCCAGCTTGTCCTTTTCGTTGAGTTCCATTTCACATTCCGCCTTCTATTTGATCGTCCCCCGTGAAGGAAGCAGCCCTCGCGCTCCCTCTCACGGCCGTTGTATGTCTTTTCATATCCCCCCATTATTATTATACAACATTTTGTGTGTGGGTACAATATCCAATCCCATATTTTTTATTTTTTCCAGTATTTCGGGCAGGGCGAGCTCAAGGCTTTCGGTGGGCTCCGCCGCCAATATCATGCCGCCCGATACGTTCCCCGCCCTGTTGACGAGCTCGCGGAATGTTCCCTCCGCGCTCGCGAGGTCGACCGTAGCCGCGATGACGCGAAGGCCGCTGCCCTTTGCCACGCGCGCGACGAGAGCGGGGTCGCGATCGCCGCAGAATACCGCGTAAGGGGCTTTCCCGGAAGCTTCTCCGACCGCCCCCGCGGCAGAGGCCGGTTCCATGCCCGAAGCCAGCACGAGCGTCTCATGCCCATTCCCCTCTATCAGCCTTACGAGCTCCGGGTTTGCCTTCGCGAGCTCTCCCGTCACGGCGAATGACGCCTTGACGCCGGCCTTATCGAGCGAATCGAGCAGGCCCGAAAGCGCGGAGGCATCCCACGAGAGCGCTATTACGAGCGATACCTCTCCCCTGTCGCAGGTGCGGTATACGGGCGCGGACGGCGAAAGCTGCGCGTTCGTCACTGCGTACGGCGAAGCGAGCAGCAGCACCATCGCGAGCGCCAATGCGGCGACGGCGGCGTTGACCCAGATGCGTGTTCCCATCGTGAAAGCTCCTTCGTTTTTTACTACGCTATGCATGTCCCGCTTCCGTAATGCCGCGAGCATAATATATTTTGCGTTTTGCCCCGCGCCCCGCGGCGCCTGCTTGATTATTCCGCGATAAAATGATAAATTATGCTTGTAAATATGCGCCGGCACTTGACCCGGGCGGCGTAAAGTTCTTATGGGTCGGAAAGGTGTTTTATGGAAAGAGAAAACGCATGGAAGAAATACGACGAGCAGGCGATAGAGGAGCTCGAGGCCCTCTCCTGCCGCTACAGGGATTTCCTCGACAAGGGCAAGACGGAGCGCGAATGCTCGGATCTGGCCGTCGAGATGGCGAAAAAGCACGGCTATATCTCCCTTGACGAGGCGATAAAGGCCGGCAAAAAGCTCGAGCCCGGCACGAAGCTCTACGCCGCGCACATGGGCAAGACCATAATGCTCTTCATCATCGGCCGCGAGCCCATGGAGAAGGGCATAAACATCGTTGGCGCGCATATCGACAGCCCGCGCATGGACCTCAAGCAGAACCCCCTCTATGAGGACACCGACCTCGTTTACCTCGACACGCACTACTACGGCGGCATCAAGAAGTATCAGTGGGTCGCCCTTCCCCTTGCCCTGCACGGCGTGGTCGTTAAGAAGGACGGCACGAAGATCGACGTCGTAGTCGGCGAGGACGATGCGGATCCCGTGCTCTGCATATCCGACCTGCTCATCCACCTTTCCGCGGAGCAGATGCAGAAGAAGGCCGCGGAGGTCATCGGCGGCGAGGATCTGAACCTCATCATCGGCGGCAGGCCCCTGAAGGACACCGAGGAGAAGGAGGCCGCGAAGGCCAATATCCTCAACATCCTCAAGGAAAAATACGATTTCGAGGAGGAGGATTTCCTCTCCGCGGAGATCGAGATAGTCCCGGCGGGCAAGGCTCGCGACCTCGGCCTTGACAGGAGCATGATACTGGGCTACGGCCACGACGACCGCGTATGCGCCTTCGCCGAGATGGAGGCCATGTTCGCGATAGAGGATATCCCCGAGCGCACGCTCTGCTGCCTCTTTGCCGACAAGGAGGAGATCGGCTCCGTCGGCGCTACCGGCATGCAGGCCAGGTATTTCGAGAACGCCTTCGCGGAGCTCATGGCGCTGACCGGCGATTTCTGCGACCTTAAGATGAGGCGCGGACTTGCCGCCTCCAAGATGCTCTCCTGCGACGTTTCCGCGGGCTACGATCCCAACTTCGCCTCCGCCTTCGAGCGCAAGAACTCCGCGTTCCTCGGCCGCGGCGTATGCTTCAACAAGTACACCGGCTCCCGCGGCAAGGGCGGCTCCAACGACGCCAACGCCGAATACATCGCGGAGGTCAGGAAGATCATGGACGACGCCGACGTCTCCTTCCAGACTGCGGAGCTCGGCCGTGTCGACCTCGGCGGCGGCGGAACGATCGCCTACATCTGCGCGCTCTACTGCATGAACGTGATCGACTCCGGCGTGGCCGTGCTCTCCATGCACGCCCCGTGGGAGATCATCTCGAAGGCCGACCTCTACGAGGCCATGAAGGGCTATAAGGCGTTCCTGCTGAACGCGTAAAGCGAATAACGGTAAGGCAAGGCCGCGGGAAATCGCTCCGCGGCCTTTCTTTTTGCTCATTTTTCCCTCTTCACTCTTCACTATTCACTATTCACTTACTGACCACGGGGACAGTCCCCATGGTCAGTACAGCGACGGATGAGGTTCGTTTGCTTTTCACCTTATCGGGAAGAGGCAATTGCGCGGGAGCTGCCCTCATCACCCGCTGAGCTGGGCAGCCATATAATGTTCCGAACATACATTCTTTTATCTTGACAGATACGGAACAGATGTGCTATAATATTAATAGGGGCAAAGAAAAGGATCGGGCATGATAAAATCGACAATATCCTTTTATCGGTCTTATCGGATGAGGAAAAATAAAAATACAATAATATCAATATTATCAATATTACCAATATTACCAATATTACCAATATTACCGATATTATTATTATTTATTTTATTGATTTTATTGATATTATCTATATTATCGATATTATTGGTATTATGTCTAGACATAAACCATAGACAATGTCTAGACAGTCTATATATATATCTAAGTCTAGACAGTCTATATACGTCTAGACAGTCTATATATACGTCTAGACAGTCTAAATCTATTTCTATGTCTAGACATTAACCTTAAACATTGTCTAGACAGTCTATATACGTCTAGACAGTCTATATATATCTATGTCCGGACAGTCTATATATATCCGGACAGATCCCTCAAACAATGTCCGGACAGTCCCTTGCCCTTATCCGTTCTCATTGAGGCGCAGAAAAAAGCCCGCGGGGCGGGCTTATAATGGTCTCACGTCAGATCCAGTCCTTTGGGACGAAGAGCCGTTTGTAATCGTCGATGGCGTAGCGGTCCGTCATGCAGGCGATATGATCGGCGACGACGCGCTCATAGCCGTCCGCTTCGGCGTTCTTGACGAACTCCGCGGGCATATCGTCGATGTTGTCGAGGTAGTGGTAGAAGAGGGCGCGTATTACCCCCTCCGCCTTCGATTCCTCGGACTTTGCGGCCTTGTTGTAATAGAGGTTCTCGAAGAGGAAATCGCGCAGCCTGTTGAACTCGCGCCACATATCCTCCCCCATACGGATATAGGGCTTATCGAGGCTCTCGTTCAGAACGTTCACGATGAGGTTGTTGATCCTCTGCCCGTGGCTCGCGCCGATCATGCGGCGGCAGGAATCGGGGAGCATGTCCTCCGAGAGTATGCCGGCGCGCTCGGCGTCGTCGATATCGTGGTTGATGTAGGCTATCCTGTCGGCAAGGCTCACGACGCAGCCCTCGAGCGTCGCGGGCTTGCCCCTTGAGGTATGGTTCAGGATGCCGTCGCGCACCTCGAAGGTGAGGTTAAGGCCCATTCCGTCGTTTTCCAGCTTTTCGACGACCCTGAGGCTCTGGACGTTATGCTCGAACCCGCCGGGGACGAGATCGTTCAAAACGTTCTCCCCGGAATGGCCGAATGGCGTATGCCCCAGGTCGTGGCCCATTGCGATCGCCTCCGTCAGGTCCTCGTTGAGCCTTAATCCGCGGGAGATGGTGCGCGCTATCTGGCTGACCTCCAGCGTGTGCGTGAGACGCGTGCGGTAATGATCGCCGACGGGCGAAAGGAACACCTGCGTCTTGTGCTTCAGTCTGCGGAAGCTCTTGCAGTGGATTATTCGGTCGCGGTCGCGTACGAAATCCGTCCTTATGGGGCAGGGCTCGATCGGGCGCTCCCGCCCCTTCGTGCTGACGGAAAGGCACGCGTAGGGCGAAAGCGTTTCCGCCTCGCGCTGCTCTATGAGTTTTCTGAAAGTATCGTCCATTTCTCCCCCGTGTTATCTTACGCGGAACAGCTTTGCGAGCTTGCCGGATGCCGGCATGTAGCTCAGATCGTCCTTATTGAACGCGCGGAGCACCCACAGGCAGGCGAGGTACACGACCATGCCGATGACGACGGAGCCCAGTGTCGCTATCGTGGGATGCCCGAGCTTATAAATGCCATTGTAGGAGAGGTACACGACGAAGCCCATTATGAGCGCGGAGATGATCGGCTTTAGGAACACGTCGAACACGTTGAGCCTAATATCCGCGTGGCTTATAGTGTACCAGGTATCGCCCAGACCCGCCACAAGGTAGCAGAGCACCGTCGATATCGCGGCGCCGAGCACGCCGAGGCGGGTGAACTTCATGAGAACTATCATCGAGACGACCTTCAGCGCGCCGCCCGCGATGAGGAAATAGACGGGCACCTTCTGCTTGCCCATGCCCTGTATGACGCCGGTCAGCGTCTGCACGAGCGAGAGGAACAGCACGCCTATCGCGGAGATCTGCATTATGCCCCCCGCGAGCGCGTAGATCGATATCTCGTTATCCGGGCTCATTTTGAGTATCTGGGATATGAAGCCGGAGATGTAATAGGTGCCGTGCTCGCCGACGCTCCTGCCGACCTTGGTATAGAGCATCGCCATTATGGGAGCGCCTAGCACGAAGAGGCCCGCGGCGCAGGGAGCGCCTATGAGCATTGCGAGCTTCATGCCCGTTGTGCCGACCTTCCTTATGCCCCGCCTGTCATGCGCGGCGCGCATGGGCGCTATCGCGGGCACGAGGCTCATCGAGAGCGCGAGCGTCAATACAGCGGGCATGTTGATGAGCGGCGTTACGTACGAGCGCAGCGCGACGAAGCCGTCCCCCGCCATGGTATCTGCCGTGTTCGCGCCGAAGCCGAGCTTGAGGTAGTTCGCCTGCAGCAGCCTCTTTATGAATATGGAATCGGCTATGCCGGTGATGGGCATTATGGAGGCGCCTATCGTGATGGGTATCGCTATCGCGAGCAGGCTCATGCCGACGCGCTTCAAGGTCTCCTTCGAAACGGGCATGTTCTCCAGCTTGTAGGAGGGGAGCTTGCGCCTGTTGCGGCGGTAGACCCAGTATATGACGGCGAGGCCCATTATCTCCGATATGCTTATGCCGATGAGGGTGCCCATCGCCCAGAGGTCGGGCCTGCCGGGATAGAGCTTTACGAACAGTATCGCAAGCGAGTAGCTCGCGATGAGCTTGCCGACCTGCTCCGTCACCTGCGAGAGCGCGGTGCCCGTCATCATCTGCATCCCCTGCAGGTATCCGCGGTAGGCGCACATCACCGAGACTATGAGCAGCGCCGGGGCAAGCGCCATCAGCGAGTACTTCGCGCCGGGAACGTCCGCGAGCTTCGCTATCGCCGGGGAGCAGAGGAAGAGTATCGCAGTCGTGACTATGCCTATGAGGAGCAGAAGGCGGAAGGCCGTTTTGAATATGGCCGTAGCGCCCCTGCGGTCGCCTATGGCCACCTTTTCGGAAACGAGCTTCGATATCGCGGTGGGGAAACCCGCGGAGGAGATAACGAGCAGCCACGAATAGTAGGGGTACGCCGTGGCATAGTAGATCATGCCGTCGTACTCGCCCCGCTGCAGGATGTTCGTCAGCGGAATGCGGTAGAAGGCGCCTATGATCTTTACTATAAGGCCCGCTATACCCAGTATGGCCGCGCCCTTTATAAAGGATTTTTTGTTCTTCTCCATTGACCCACTCCCTGCTGTTCCGTAGTATCGAACAATATTATACCTTAAATGCCGGATATATGCACGGCTTTTTTTGAAAAAACGGAAAAGTTTCGATATTTCGTCCGCTTGCGGCGCGCGCAATGATATGTTATAATCCATCGTCGGCCTTTTTTCCGGCCGGATCATCACATCATTATACGAAAAGGAACAAAGAAGAATGAAAAAGCTCACCGCTCTGCTCCTTGCGGCGCTCCTCGCGTTCGCGGCTCTCCCCGCTTTCGGCACGGCCGGCGTGCCCGCGCCCCAAAGGGACATCCCCGATCCCATTTATCTCGAGGGCTATGTGGTCGGCGATCCCGAGGGGAATCTCGGCGGCAAATGGGTCGGCTTCACCGCGGAGCTGCCGTCCGAGGTGACTGCGTTCGGCTCCGGCCTCACCACCTACGCCGCTGCGTACACAAGAGGCAAGGTCTACGGCTATGTTTACGGCTATAACGCCGTCGGCGATCTCTGCGATTATTTCTACGTAATGAACGCCGCTACGCACGAGATATCGTATCCCGAGGGCGCCTCCTCCGGCGGCGTGTTCGTTTACGGCATGGCCTTTAACAGCGCCGACCGCACCATGTACGCCCTCTGCGACGAGGATCACCCCTATATCGCGCGCGTGGACCTTTTGACCGGCGCACTTACGAAGGTGGTCGACGTCGCGCTCGGCTCCGCGCTCGGGCTCCAGACCTTCGCCATCGACGCCGGCGGGAGCTTCTACGCGCTGACATTCTCCGCGGTAAGCTCAAAGCTCGTCAGGATCAATATATCGACAGGCGCTTTGACCGAGGTGCTGAACACGGGGCTGCCCTGCTTCTACGCGCAGTCCATGACCTATGACCACGTCACGAACAGCATATACTGGGCGCAGGTGGATTCTCAGACGAGCCTGTCCAACGGCCTCTACCGTATCGACATGGACGGATACGCGCTTTCCTACTGCGGCATGATAGGCACGAATCTGGAGCTGATGGCGCTTTACACGGTCTATGACGCGCCTATCGAGTTCCTTCTCGGCGACGCGGATCTTGACGGAGACGTCGATTCCGCCGACGCGCTGCTCGTGCTGCGCTGGTCGATGGGGATCGCCTTTATCGAGGATGAGGGCCTGCTCGCCGCCGACGTCAATGAGAACGGCGTCATCGACAGCGCCGACGCGCTGATGATACTCAGGGCCTCTATGGGGCTCATCGAGCTTTGATCGGCAAGGAAACAAGACATATAAAAGGCCGCAGGCGAATGCCCGCGGCCTTTATTCATCCTTTGTTTATTTCCCGACGTTCAGCAGGAAGTTGTAGAGGTAGGAGATATCGACCGAGTTGGTCTCTCCGTTGCAGTCGAAGTCGCCGTTAATGATGCCCTGCTCGGTGAGTTCGATGCTGTCGACGGTGTACGCGGAAAGCACGGTAACGTCCTCCCAGTCGACCGCGCCGTCACAGTTGACGTCGCCCCTGAGGCCGGTCTCCGTGAATATCGCGGTGACGTCGGTATCAATGTCGTCGATGATCTCCGATACGTCCCAATCGAGATCGGTGCTCATGCATTCGCCGTCATGGCCGTACCAGCCGAGGAACGTTTCGCCCTCATTGGGGACAGCGATGAGGTGGATCAGCGGAGCGCCGCCCGTGCGCTGCGTATCGATATAGCCTACCGTGCCGTTGCCCTCCGCGTTGACGGTGTTCATGTGAAGCTCCGTGTACTCGCAGAAGATCAATGTCATCGGGTTGCCGTCGCAGTGCAGTATGTTGAGCGAGGTGAGCTCGTTGAGATCGAGCTCGGTGAGCTTGTTGTTCTCGCAGTAGAGCGACTCCAGCGAGGTGCAGCCGGTGAGCACAAGATCCGTTATAACGTTGTTGCTGCATACGAGCGTCGTGATGCTCGAACAGCCGGTCGCGTCGAGCTTCCTGAGCTTATTGTCCGAGAGCATGAGGGAGCCGTCGATCGACGGGCAGTTCGAGATGTTCAATACCTCGGTACCGCTGTCGGTAAGTATGAAATCCTGCAGCGACTCGCAGTTTGCGGAAGAGAAGCTCTTGAGCCTTGCGCATCTGTCGATCTCGACCATCGAAAGCTCCGGGCAATTCGAAACGTCGATCGCGGTCACGCTGCAGTTATCGATCATAAAGAACGAAAGCTGCTGGAATCCGCTCAGGTCGAGCGAGCCGCAGAGGTCTGCGCCGAGAGTGTTGCAGTGCCATGTGACGTCCGTTACGTGATATACGCCGTCATCCCAAACGGGATATTCGAAGAACACGTTGCCGCTGCCCCATGTCGAGGGATCGGCGGGATCGTAATCCTCGCTGAACTTCTCACCGTTCTTGACGCCGTCCGCGTCCGTCTGTTCCATGAACGCGACGAGCTTGTTGTACTCGTACTCGTCATATCCTTCCGGCGCGGTCCTGCCGGCGGAAAGCGCCGAGGCGGGGATAAGCGCAAGCACCATTACGACGGCCATTATAACACCGATCATCCTGCGAATGTTCATATTGCTCCTCCTAAAAACTTTACTCCCCGTGCGGGGATCGATTTGATGTTATTATAGCATATAATATTCGGAAATACAAACAAAAATTGTGAATATCAGCGAATTATTAAAGGCCGCGGCGGATCTTCCCGCAGCGGCCCGAATGCATACTGTCACTGGTTTTGGAAATTAGCCTTATAGATATGCTCCGCGAGCCCAGCTGAGCCGAAATCGACTATTATCCAGCCGTCTAAAGAGGCGGTATCCTCCGCCATGAGCTTTGCGTTGAGGGTCTTTGCGAAGGAGTACGGATGCCCGTATTTTGCGGTGCCCTTTGTCGAGAGGAAGCTTATCCTCACGGCGCCGCCGTCCCTGCCCTCCTCCATGCCCTTCGTGAAGGCGGTCCATTTGTCCTCCGCCGCGTACTCGTAGCGGTCCTGCACGATGAGGGTATATGCGCCCTGCTCGTGCCTCGCGGCGGCAAGGCTCGTATCGTCGCTTCCGCCCTGATCGTCCCAGAACATCGGCAGCCCCGAGGGCAAATCGGAAGAGACCGCGAACCTGCGCATGAGCACGAGCTTTCCGCGCGCCTCGCCCACCGTGGGCACGGTATCGGCAAGGAGCCATTTTTCGGGCGTTTTGGCGATGTAAACGCGCAGGAGGAGCATGAACTCCTCGTCTGTCATATCGCCGTGCTCATGCTTCGCGGCGAAAACGACAGTCTCCGTCGGATGCGCGTCGAGGAAGGCATAGCACTCATCGAGGACATGATCGAGGTCGAGCGTTCCCGACCAGGGAAGGCCGCCCGTCAGGCAGTTCGTGAAGCCGTGCATGAGCTTTATCGAGTCCTCGTCCTCGCCGAGCCTGATATCGAGGTAGCGGAAGCCGGCCTCGAGCTGTTCTCCCACGCTCAAGGACTGGCATTTGGAGAAGAACGCGAGCTGTACATTTTGCGTCGCGCTGTCGTGAGTGCCGGGGAGCGTCACGTCCGCAAGGGACATGCCGTCGTCGAGCTCCTTCATCCAGTCGGCGGAGCCTTCGGCCTCTCCCCCGCCCGCCGTCTCGAACGCGGGCAAAACATACATCATCACCGCGAACGCGAGTACCGCCGCGAGCGGTATTATCCAGAGCAGGTTCAAAAGTTTCAGTGCCTTGCTTTTGCTTTTCTTCATGTCTGTCTCCCTTGCCTTTCCAGATCGATCCTGTTATCTTTCCCTCTCGCGGATCTCGCCGAGGAGCTTCTTCATGCGGTCCGCGTCGGCCCTTTCGGGCTCCTTATTGAGGCGGTAGCGCGCCGTTTTGTAGAGCGATGTGAACTCCTCCGTCTCCTCCCGCGCGCAGCGGAGCGTGCTCTTTGCCTTTGAGTTTATATCCGTGCAGGTGTCGGAGGGCTTTATCGGTATCTGAATGCTCTTAAGATGGTGCATGAACTCACGGTAGAGGTAGCGCATGCGGAGCCTCGGGTCGCGGCTGAACCTCGACGGGCGCGCCTCCCTGTCGTCCCCGCCCTCCGGGGGCAGGTCGGTAGTCTCCTCGTTGGGATAGCCGGTGCCGCGCATCTTGTCCTTGTTCATGAGCTTCTTTATGAGCCGCGTGAGCTGGCCTATGAGGAATGTCAGCACGAGCACGGCCGCGACGATCATGAATATCGTGACGAGAGTGCGGTAGAACTGCTCGCTCTGCTTTGTGACCTCCCTCGGATCGAGCGTCTCGACGGGCATCTCCGGCGGGGGGGTTATGTTCACGGGCGAGGCAGTTCCGAGGAAATCCTCGTTATAGCCGTAGTTGGGCGGATGGGGATTGGTGATGAGCTCCACGAACTTCTTGAGCCCGAGCCTTATGAGCTCTATGAGCGGGCGGATGACCTTGTCCATCACGAAATCGGCCGCGACATTGAGATAATGGAACGGATCGGCGGCGAACACCGCTGTCACGGCGGCGCCGAAAATGAGCGTATCGCGGAGCTGGCGGCGGTTGAACGCGCGCTCGTCGACTATGCCCTGCTGCGCCCTAAGACCCCTTAGGAGCAGCACGCCCGTCGAAAGGAGCACTATGAGTATGGGTATGATATCCTTGAGCGCCTGCTTGACGTGATCGACGTTTATGCCGAATACGTTCTTTTCGGTGAGCCCCGCGACCATAGTGAGCGCTATGAAGCAGCCCAGGGCGATGAGCGAGAAGCGGAACTTGCCGTCGAAATCATTGTGGGTGGTCTTGTGCCTCAAAAGCGGTACGAACGCCGCCGCGGAGGCCAGGCAGATCGCATAGGAAATGATGTAAAGCGTCGGCTTTTTCAGCAGGAAGAGGAACCCGCAGAGGGCGACGAGCGTCCCCAAAGCGCCGAAAAGCGCCTCAAGGCCGCCGAGCTTACGGACTATCTCCGGCAGCAGGAACACGACGAGCCCGAAATACAGGCAGGAGAAGCTCAAAAACGGCATGTGCGCGCCGCGGCTTATGACGGCGACGAGCGTCGTTATGAGTGCGACGTATGCGGAAGCGTATGCGGTGCGGAAGAATCGGTTCATGCCGCCCCTCCTTCCTTTGGAGCCGCGGCCCCGTTATCGGTCAGGACGTCCTCCGCGAACACGGGGAGCACGTCCCCTCCCGTGAGGCTGCGCGCGCGCTTTATCGCGCGGGTGACGTCCGCGTTCCTGCGGGTGGAAATGAACACTATCGTCCTCTGCTTATCGGCGCCGGTGCAGGCGGAGGCGACGAGCTCCTCTACGGAGCAGACCTCGCCGTTCTTGGCGGAACCAAGCGCGTAGAGTATCTTGCTGTACGCGCCGCCCTTGCCTCCGGGGCTGGAAAAGCTCGAAATGCCGTTTGAGATTATCGCGTTGGTGACGAGTCGGTAGCCGATATGCCGTTCCTCCAGCCTGTCGCAGACCGTGCGCGCTATCGAGAAGCAAAGCTCCTGACGGGCGAAATGATGCTCGTATTCCCCGTGGTACTGCATATCGAGCACTATCATCACCGACTGCTGCCACACGGGATCGAACTGCTTGACGACAAGCGATCTTTTTACCGCGCTCTGCATCCAGCTGATCTGGCGCATGGGCTCCCGCCCGGTGTAATCGCGGTAGCCGCACACGGAGATCGGATCCTCGAGCAGGAGCTTCCTCATCGCGATCTCGTCCATGGTATTCGTGAACGCCTTCAAAAAGGCGTCGTTATCAATGCGCGGCGGGTATATGACTATCCTGCCGTCGTTGGGCATCTCGTAATCGAACTCGCGGAAGCCCAGAAAATCGCCCGCGTGGAACTCCGCGAAGGAGAACACGTATTCTCCCCGCGATGATATCGAGGCCCTGAGCGAGCGCCTGACCTGCTGGCGGCCCTTCACGACCGCGGTGCTGCGGTAAATGCGGTGATCGTCCCTGTGGACCTTCACGTTGAACTGCTCCGCCTCGCGCACGTCGAGCTCCTTCGGGAAGTGTTCCTCTATGCGCAGCACGGGCGAGGGCCTGATCCCCACGTTTTTGACCGTGCTGAACACGGTGAACTCCTCGCCCGGTTCGCAGGACCTTACGGAGGGGCCGCATTCGTAGCGTATGTTCCGGTGATCGCCCGCGTTCCTGAGCGAATACCACTGCAGAGCGAGCGCTACCAGTATGAATATTGCGAAAAAGACAAGCATCTGCCGGTTGAAAAGTATGAGTTACGCCTCCGTGGGCGCCTTGATCTCGTCGAGCATGCCGCGGAACAGCTCCTCCGATTCGGCGCTGCCCACCGCGGTCCTGTAATAGAGGCGGTGCGCGATGACGAACGGCGCGAGCTTCTTCACGTCGTCGGGAGTCACGAACTCCCTGCCGCAAAACGCGGCGTACGCGCGGGCGGCCTTGCAGAGGGCGATCGTTGCGCGGGGCGACGCGCCGATATTGAAGCGCGAATCGTGCCTCGTCCTGTCTATCATGTCCATTATATAGCCCATGACCGCGGGGCTTATCTCGATCGAGTCGAGCTCCGCCCTGAGCCTCAGCGTCTCGTCCTCTGTCACGACCTGCGGCAGCTCCGAGATTATCTCGTTCGTATCACGGCGCAGGGCGACAGAGATCTCCTCCTCCCTCGTCATGTAGCCGAGCTTGAGCCTCATCATGAAGCGGTCGAGCTGCGCCTCCGGCAGCGGGAATGTGCCGTAGGACTCGATCGGGTTCTGCGTCGCGGCGACCATGAATGTCTCCGGCAGCTTCCTCGTCACGCCGTCGACGGAGACCTGACCCTCCGCCATTGCCTCGAGGAGGCTCGACTGCGTGCGCGGCGTCGCGCGGTTGATCTCATCCGCGAGCACCATGTCCGCGAATACGGGGCCGGGCCTGAACTCGAACTCGCCGCTCTTCATGTTATAGAAATTGATGCCGGTGACGTCCGAGGGCATCACGTCCGGAGTGAACTGTATGCGCTTGAAGCTGCCGCCCGTCGCCTTCGAGAAGGCGCGGAAGAGCATCGTCTTGCCCGTGCCGGGGACATCCTCCAGCAGTATGTGACCGCCGCAGAGATAGCATACGGCGATGAGGGTGATCTCCTCCTCCTTGCCGACTATCGCGCGGGAGCAGGTCTCTACCAGACGGCTGCGATATGAAACGAGATCGTTTACAGACATGTTATGATCCTTTCCGAGGTTAGAATTGATTATTGAGCGCAGTGCTTAGGGTCTATTATAGCACAACTGTCCCCGCGTGTAAAACGGAAAACGCGTAACAGAGCCACCCTCACGCGCGTCAAACGGGCATTGATCGTGATCGCGGCATGTGATATAGTTATTGAGTACGGGACGCGCGGCCGCGATCGGCCGCCGGCTTCGTGCTGCTGCTTATCAGGCATCTGAGCATAAAGAAGAAAATGAAAGCGTGACACATAAAGAGGCCTCGGAGAAAACTCCGAGGCCTTGTTTTTTCAATTACTTTTTCATCGTGAGGTACAGCTCCGGGCGGTCGTAGTGCGTATGGTAGAGCATCGGATGGAGCAGGCGCGGGAGCGTGCGGCGCTTGTCCGTGCCCAAGTCCACACGGTCGATCATCATGAAGCCGCGGAACGGGGGCATGTAGGTAATGAGGTCGTTCACGTCCGCGAAATTGTACGCGCGGGTGCAGACGCCGTCCAGGTATTTGCGCAGGCGCTTGCCGTCGCGCCTCGTGCCCTTGAACGGGCGCACCGAGCCGAATGTATAGAGTATCGGCCTCAGCCCGAAATTGAAGTTCAGGTCCTGCGCGCAGAGGCTCGCGATGCCGGAACCCAGCGACCAGCCAACGACCTCCGTCTCCGCCTCGGGATGGAGTTCGTGCAGCTCCTTCCAGCCGTTCCTTATCTCATGCTTTATGGCGCGGTACATGTTCGCCCAGCCGTGATGTACCCTCAGCTGCAGCTTGTCCCCCTCGAAATCGATCGCGTCATAGTACTTTGCGGCAAACTCGAATATGTTGGCGAACCAATCGGAAAAGCCGACCGTCCTTTGGAAATTGATCTGTATAGCTTCCCGCTCCCCGTCATAGTGCATCTCGTAATTCACCTCATGCGATATGCCGAAAAGGTTCGAGAGCCAGCCCGACTTGTAGCCGCACGCGGAATAATCGACGCGGTAGGTGAGCTTCCCCGTGTGGTTGAAATCCTCGCTCGTGTTAATAAAGTATTCGTGATACGGCAGACTGCGGTAGGGCATCGTTTCCTCCCATGTATCGGTTTTTTTGTCGGATCCGGTCTTAACAAGAAGATTATACCGCAGTCGGGGCGGTTTTTCAAGAACGGCGATCGCAGGCACGGGTCCCGTCCGCGCATAAAAACGAAAAGACCTCGGGGACTTCGCCTCCCGGGGCCTTTCCGTTATATCTTTACCGTTGGCCGTTATCTTGTTTTATTCCGCGGTGTCGGGCTGCCTGGCGATGTTGGGGAGCAGGTACAGGTATTCCGGGACATCGACGATGTTCTGATCCGGATCGTAATAGCTCCCGGCGCCGCTTAGAAGCTTATCGGGCGGCGGCAGCACGCGTGAGGACGTTTCCGAGCCCGCCGCGTTCACGGGCCTGGGCCCTGTCAGGAAGCAAACGCCAACTGCGGCCACTGCGAACAGCGCTATGAGCACTATCCACTTTGCGGACTTCTTATAGTGGAGCACCGATCTGACCCTCTCCTTCACGCCGACCTCGCCGAACGCGACGGGGCACGCGGCGATCGCCCTTTGCGGGCGGCTGAACGCGAGCAGCGTGAGCGAATACTCCGCCTTGCCCTCGGCGTCGAGCTGCGATATGACCTTTTCGTCGCAGGCGAACTCTATGTCGCGGCTGAACAGCACGAACGCGAGCCATACGAGCGGATTGAACCAGTGTACCGAAAGAAGCACGAAGCCCAAAGGCTTCCAGATATGATCGAGCCTTTCTATGTGCGCGCGTTCATGCGCGAGGACGTTCCTTCTGGAGCGCTCGTCGAGCCCGGAGGGCAGATAGATCTTCGGGCGGATGACGCCGAGTATGAAGGGGCTCTTCACCTCGTCGCAGACGTAAACGCCGGGTTCGGTCTCTATGGATGCCCTCACCTTGCGGACCATGTGGATATAGCTCGCCGCGGAGTACATGAGCATCGCGCAGGCGCCTGCCGCCCAGATCCATCCCGCGGCCTTCTTCGCTGCGGAAACGGGATCAATTTCCGCCGAGGAATAGCTTTCGCTCGTCCTTGTCAGGACGGGGTTCAGCGCGTTGTCGATAGCGGTGAATCCGCTGCTCACGACCACGCGTTCGCTGACGCCTATTGAAAAGTCGTCGTCCGGCGAAGCGACAGCGACCACAGCCTCCGTGCGGACGGGCTCCGCGCTCGGGAGGAGCGAAAGCCTGCTTTCGATCGTGAACGGGAGCATCAGCCTGAGCCCGACTATGCCCCACAGGAAGCAGCGCGTCCATTTGGGAGCTTTCTTAAGGGCGAAACGAAGCAGCACGACGGCCAGCACCAGCCAGCCTGCCGTGAGGCTTATATTCAGCACCTTGAGAAAGCCCGCGCTCATTTGCGGTTCTCCTTCCTGTAAGCCTCTATCATGCGGACTATCTCGTCCGCTTCTTCATCCGAGAGCCCCTTATGCGCGGTAAACGCGGTAAGGAACGCCGGAAGCGATCCGTTGAATGTACTGTCGACGAACTGCTCGCTCTTTGCGGCGTAGAACGCCTCCTGCGAGATACGCGTCTCGACGACGCCGTTTACGTTCTCGAACAGTCCGCGCTCACAGAGCTTGCGCAGCACGGTGTAGGTCGTCGGCTTTTTCCAGTTCAGTTCCCTTTCGCAAAGCTTGACGAGCTCGCCCGAGGGGATCGGCGCGTGCGCCCATACGAGCTTTGCAAAGCGTTCCTGGACCTCTCCGAGTTCCATCTGTTCCATGATCATTTTCTCTCCTTAATTCTTGGGGGGCGCCTGCGAAACGGTCCCTTGCCGATATTATACACGAACCGGGACCGTTTCGCAAACAATTTTTGGAGGACTACCTACCCAAAGTATCGGTGTCGACCCAGACGACGGGCCTTACGCCGTATGTGTTCAGTATCTCGTGGCCCGCATAGATGATCTGCCCGGCGGTGCCTATGCAGAATACGCGGTATCTTATATTGGACTCGTCCACGATCTCGACCATTTCAACATCCTCGGTGTTCGGGGTGCGCAGCCACCACAGGCAGGTGTTGTCTATGCTGCTGCGGTATGCGCCGAACCCGAGAGCGTACTTCGTGGCGTAGCATTTGCGCGCTTCGTCGTCAGCGAAATACTTGTTCGCCTCCTGGGTGCTGAGCACGTAGACCTTGTCGACCGTGACCTGCGTGCCGGAGCCGCCGTCGTTGGTCACGAGCCTGGTGCGCTGCACCATGCGGCTCTCGCCCTCATTGAAGGCGGTCTTGAGGAACGTATCGTTCAGCCATTCGCGCAGAAGGCTGTTCGACCATGTGACGTTCATGTTCTGGCGCTCGTAATCGTAGCGCATGTAGGGCAGCGCGTCCACGGCGTCCTTCGTGATCAGCATGAGCTTTGAGCCGTCCTTATCGAGCACTATCCACTCGACGGGGGTCTTCTCCTTGGAGGTGATGCGGCCCTGCGGATACGCGCCGAACAGTACGGTGGAGCCGATCTCGGCGTCCTTCAGACGCTCAGTCGCGATCTTGGCGACGAGCTCGCTGCTGTCGTGGATGTTCAGCTCGTGCAGATTCGCGTAGGCCTCGTCATAATCGCCGGCCTGCATCTGCTTCACGCCGCGGCGGTAATGTATCTCGGGGATCGCGTACTTTTTGAAGAGGAATACCTCTGTGACGCACAGGATTATCGCGAGAGCCGAGAGCGCGGCGATGCGTATCCAGCGCTTTTTGCGGAGCTTCGCCTTCTCCTCGTTCTCCTTGGCGATGCGCATGCCCTCCTCGCGCTCGGCACGCTCCTTTTCGACGATCTCTTCGATCGTCTGCTCGGCCTGCTTCACGCGCTCGTCGGCGTCCCTGTAGCCGGGAATGGTCTTGAATATCGCTATCGCCTTCTCCTGGCTCCTGACGTTCATATTCGCGGCGGCCTTGTCGGCGTCCGCGTATATCTCGTCCAGGCGGGAAGCGGTCTGCTTCTCCTCGCATTCGGACATAAGGCTCGCGGCGTCCTTATAGTCGGGTATGCGGGCGAACTCGTCGGCGGCCTCGGAATACAGGCCTCCGTCCATCAGTATCATTGCGTTCTGATATATGCGCTCGCATTCTTCGTTCGTGAGCTGTTCGGTCATTTCCAATTCGTTGTCCATTTATTTTCCCTCCTCGGTTTACTCTCAATAAACCCTGTACATAGTTTATCGTGGATAAACCGATTTGTCAACCCCTTTTTTTATATTTTTTTAAAAAATTTTTTAGGTCGTATAAAATGCTGAAAAACGCTTGCGGAATGGGGAAAACCGGGCATGTTGGCAAGGATACGTCACAAACGGATATTGAAACCGGATCGATTTATTGATAAAATCAAGAGAACAATTCTTTATCGAAAGGAATGCGCTATGAAAAGAGTTTTCGTGCTGCTGCTCGCTCTGCTGCTTCTCCCCTGCCTCTCCTGCGGCAGAAAAACGGAAGAAGGCGCTGCCGAGGATCCCGACATATATGCGTATGACCCGGAGACTGATATGGACAACCGTTTTGCCTCGCTTCGGAGCTGCATTGCAGAAACCGAAGACGTCATCTACTGGAAGCCGAACGACGGCAGTACACTTATGTACTATGACAAGGTTTCAGGCGAATGTGCGCCGCTCTGCGGCAAGCCCGAATGCGAACATTTTCTGCACGGCAACATGTTTGAGCCGGTAACAAGCTGCAATGCGTATTGTCTGGCGGAAAACGGCGCACTCTGGCTGATTGGAGATAAGTTCTACTACGCGGCATATGAAAACATCCCTGAATACAACGCCTTTTCCGCGCTTTACCGTATGGATGCGGACGGCACGAACAAGGAAAAGCTGATGCCTATCTCCGTCCCCGAAAACTGCGCGCTGCAAAACTATCAGCTTCACAGAGGCAGGCTTTACAGCTACTGCTACGTGAATACGGTAACGGACGCGGAGATAAGCTGCACGCTTCGCATATATTCCACTCCGATCGACAAGGGAGAATGCGACTACACGCTGATCTATGAGCGCACGACCTACAACCTTTCATGGTGCCGCATGCGCTTTGTCGGCCCGTATATGTACGCCTTCATATGCTATCACGACGACGAACTGAACGAAAACTGCGGCGATATTTTCAGATGGAATGCGGACACCGGCGAAGGAATATCGCTGTATGACGGGCCGGGGCTCGGCGGCGGCGACGCATTCTGGGTAGATCAAAACGGCGTGGTATATACGCAGATGTACATTGACGGCGATCCCTCAAAGCTCGGGCGGATCGTAAACGGAGAATGTGAAGTCGTAATGGATTTTTCCGATCCGACGGGCGATTATTACGTCTGCAGGATCGGCGACGGGATCGTTATCGGCCTTAGGAACGACACAGAAACAAGCTGGCCGGCCGATCCCGAGCATTACGATATTTGGCTTCGAAACATGGAAGGAGAAACGCTTTATAAGGGCAAGCTGCCCATGGCGTGGCTGGAGCAAATGCAGGCGGGAGCAACATTCTACAGGATCGACACCCTGACAGGCGACACAGACGCCATAATAGCCGAATACTCTGTACGCTGGCGCAACGCCACCCATCAAAACGAGCCCAAAGGAGGCTGTCTCGTTCGCTATGAGATCACGGAAAACGGCCTTGTCGAGACCGTGCTCGGCACGTATTATGAGAAGATAGTCAATTATGGATCGCTGTGAAAATGAAAAGGCAAACCAGCCGCAGACTCGGTCCACGCGGCGGCGCGGCACTAAGATCCTGAAATCGTGCGCTGCATGCGGCTTCCCCCCTGGGTGGGGAAGCTGTCGGCTGAGCCTTGCGAAGACGACTGATGGGGGGTAGTCTGATGAAAGTATTGACTTGAAAGCGGTTCGAACTCCCATGGGCACTAAGATTCTGAACTCAAAAGAGGGGCACTAAGATTCTGAACTTCAAGGAGCGGCACTAAGGTTTTGAACCGTTACCCGGCTTCCCCCCTGGGTGGGGAAGCTGTCGGCTGAGCCTTGCAAAGACGACTGATGAGGGGGGTAGTCTGATGAAAGTATTGACTTGAAAGCGGTTCGAACTCCCATGGGCGCTAAGATTCGGAACTTCAAGGAGCGGCACTAAGATTCTGAACTCCGCGTTGCGATCCTCTCACGTCAACCCGGGTCAGCTGACGCAACGCTTAGAAAATGCTCCGCATTTTCGGAGTTCATCATGCTTTGGTCTCTTTGCCAATAAAAAACGGATACCC